>JAICKK010000002.1 GCA_025927955.1 Nocardioidaceae bacterium | reverse complement strand
TGTCGGGTGGAGCCAAGGGGACTCGAACCCCTAACCCCCTGCTTGCAAAGCAGGTGCGCTACCAATTGCGCCATGGCCCCCGGTACGGCGGGCGACCGCCGTGAGCGGGTGGAGCGGCCGGCCGGTCAGGACCGCTTGACGTCGTCGGTCGCCTCGGCCCACAGAGCCTGCTCATGGCGGCCTGCGCGCGCCTTCCGGCTGGCCAGCACGGCAGCGAGCGCGGCGGCGGCCACGAGCACGAGCTTCTTCATCGAGTTTCCTCTCACCGGTGTGCGACCGACGACTCTAGCAACGCTGGCCTGCCTGGGCGTGGGCGGCCGCACGTCCGGGCTATCCTGACTCCGCCGTCCGGCCACACGTCGGTGGAACGGATGGTGACCTGGTTCACGCGCTGCCACCCTTGACGTACGGAGGGAGGCCGGCATGCGGACCTGGGTGCTCGTCGGCGGCGTGACGCTGCTCAGCGCCGCGTTCATCGGCGTCCTGCAGCTGGGCGACCTCGGTGACTTCGCCGTCACGGTCCTCAGCAACGCCGGCCAGCTGGGCGCCGCCGCGGCGGCCGCGGCGGGCTGCACGGTGGCGGCCCGACGTACGGGCGGGTCCCGGCGGCGCGCATGGTCGTGGCTGGCCGCCGGCAACGGGGCCTGGGCCGCCGGTCAGGTCGTCTGGAGCTACTACGAGGTGGTCGCCGGGCGCGACGTGCCCTTCCCGTCGCTGTCCGACGTGGGGTTCGTGCTCTTCCCGCTGCTGTGCGCCGTCGGCCTCGTCACCTGGCTGGGGACGCAGAGCGACCAGCTCGTCGCCCGGGGCCGCGACGTCATGGACGGAGTCATCATCGCCGCCTCCCTGCTGGTCCTGTCCTGGGTGACCGCCCTCGGCTCGGTGGTCGCCGACGGCGGTGACGCGCTGCTGCCGCTGGCCCTGTCGCTGGCGTACCCGGTCGGTGACCTGGTCCTGGCCACGCTGGTGCTCATCGCGCTGGCTCGCGGTGCCAGGGCGGAGCGCGCGACGCTCGCGCTGCTGGCGGCCGGCCTCGGAGGCCTGGCGTTCGCGGACAGCGCCTACGTGTACCTCATCGGCATCGGCGCGTACACCTCCGCCGACCTGGTCAGCAGCGGCTGGGTGGTCGGGTTCCTGCTCGTGGCCGCCGCGGGCCTGACCGTCCGGCGCGGCAGTCCCGACGGCAGCCCGCCTCCCGGCACCCCACGGCCGTCACTGCTGCGTCTGGCCATGGCCTACGTCCCGCTCTTCGGAGCCGGGGCGGCCCTGTGCCTGCACCTCCTGCGAGCCCCGGGCGCGCAGACGGTCGAGCTGCTGCTCGGCCTCTCCCTGGTGCTGATGATGCTGACCCGCCAGTTCCTCTCCATCCGGGAGAACCAGCGGCTCCTGCTGGCCCTGGCCGACGCCCGCGACCAGCTCGAGCACCAGGCGCTGCACGACCCGCTGACGGGCCTGGCCAACCGGGTGCTGTTCGCCGACCGCCTGGACCGGGCCCTGCTGCGGCCGTCCGCCGAGGTCAGCGTGCTGTTCTGCGACCTCGACGACTTCAAGCACGTCAACGACGAGCTCGGGCACGAGGCGGGCGACGAGCTGCTGCGCGTCGTCGCCGCGCGGCTGCTGGAGTGCGTACGGGTCAGCGACACCGTGGCCCGCCTCGGCGGTGACGAGTTCGCGGTCCTGCTCGAGGACTCCGGTGACACCCTCGGTGTCGCGGACCGCGTGGTGGACTCGATGCAGGAGGAGGCCATCGTCGGCGGACGCTCGGTGCGGACGTCGATCAGCGTCGGCATCGCCCGGCACTCCGCCGCCGAGTCACGTCACCACGCCGAGGACCGCCGCGGCGACGCGGTCGGTGCTTCCGGTGGCCTGCTGACGCTGGCGCCACCGCGTACGGCGACCCCGGTCGACGACCGCGAGGCGACCGCGGCGCTGCTGCTGCGGATGGCCGACACGGCCATGTACGCCGCGAAGGGTGCCGGCAAGAGCCGCGCGGTGCTGGCACCTGTCCCGACCGACCGGCTTCCGTCCTCGCGCTGACGCCGTCGACGAGGCCGACGTACGCGACGACGCGGTCCACGTGCCGCGGAGCGCGCCCCGTGCCGCGTCACCGGGTGGAGACCGGATCAACCCCGGGCTCCACCCAGCAGGCGATGCGCGACCGGCGCGCAGAACGGACAGTGGTCGCCATGACGACCACCGAATACGCGCTCAACATCGCACTCGTCGGCCTGGTGCTGCTGCAGATCCGCGGCATCAAGGTCACCAAGGCCGCGCTGGTCTTCCCCGTCGTGATGACGGTGTGGATCGCGACCTCACTGCTGGGGACCATCCCCACCGGCGGCAACGACCTCGTGCTCGAGATCGGCGGGGCACTCGCCGGCGCCACGCTCGGCGTCTGCGCCGGGCTGGCCACCGGCGTGTTCCGGCAGGGCGCCACCGCGGTCGCGAAGGCCGGCGCGTTCGCCGCGCTCCTGTGGGTGCTCGGCATCGGCGCCCGCGTCGCGTTCTCGCTGTGGGTCGGGCATGGCGGCGCGTCCACCGTCCGGGACTTCAGCCTCGGCCACCACATCACCGGCGGCCCCGCCTGGGGTACCGCGTTCATCGCGATGGCGATCATCGAGGTCGTCTCCCGCACGGGCGTCATCTACGTCAAGGCGCGTCGTACCGGTGCGACCATCGAGCGCGGCGGGCTGCTGCGCCGATTCGTGGCCGCCTGAGTGCTGACCCGGTGGGACACTGACGGCTATGGGGTCGGTGCGGCGGCTTCGACTCGACCGAATCGGCGGGACCGGCGGCGCGGTGCGCGTCGCCCGGGTCGGCGGCTTGGTCGCGCTGCTGTGGGCGACCTCGAGCGAGCACCACGACGACGGGTCACCGCGCGTCCCGGTCGCGCTGCTGGCGGTGACCGCCGCCGCCTGGCTGGCGTGGCTGGCAGCTGAGCGGCTGGGAGCGGCCGTGCCCTTGACCTGGATGGCGCTGGCCGGGCTCGCCGCCGCCGGCGGATCGGTGGGCGGGCTCGCGCCGGTCGGCATCGCCTTCCCCGCGGTCGCCGTGATCGCGACCGCGACGCTGATGGGTGCCGTCGCCACCCTGGTCGTCGCGATGCTCGGCGCGGTCTCGCTCACGCTCACCGTCCTGGCCGCCAGCAGCCCGCACGCGATCATCGCCGAAGGCCTGCTCGCGATCGCTGCGGCGATCCTGGGCGGCGCCACCCGACGCCAGTATCGGTCGCGCGCTGCGCAGGCCGAGCAGCTGCTGGCTGAGCGGGTCCGAGCCGACGCGGAGCAGGCGCGTGCCGCCGCCCTGGCCGAGCGCAACCGGATCGCGCGCGAGGTGCACGACGTGCTCGCGCACTCGCTCGGCGCGCTGTCGGTCCAGCTCGACGCGGCCGACGCGCTGCTCGAGTCGCAGGCCGACCCGTCCAGGGCACGCCAGTACGTGCAGCACGCCCGCCGCTTCGCCGTGGAGGGGCTGGCCGAGACCCGCACGGCGGTGCAGGCCCTGCACGACGAGCCGATTCAGCTGGCCGAGCAGCTCACCGCCCTCGCGTCCACCAGCGCGGCCACGCTCAGAGTCACCGGTGCTCAACGGCGTCTCCCCTCCAACGTCGAGCTCGCGCTGTACCGGGCCGCGCAGGAGGCACTGAGCAACGCGGGCAAGCACGCACCCGGCGCCTCGGTGACCGTGCACCTCGACTACGGAGCTCGGACGACCGCCCTCCTGGTCGAGAACGGGCCCTGCCCGGAGGGCCGAGCCGCGAGCGCGCTGCGTGACACGGGCGGGGGCTTCGGGTTGCGTGGCATGCGTGAGCGCATCGAGCTGGTCGGTGGCGAGGTGTCCGCTGCGGCACACGGCTCGGGCTGGGCGGTGCGGGCGACGGTGCCGGTATGAGGGTCGTGGTCGCCGACGACCAGACCGCCGTACGAGAAGGCCTGGTCACGCTGCTGACCACGATGCCCGACGTCGAGGTGGTCGGGTCCGCCGGCGACGGTCAGGAGGTGCTCGCACTCGTCGCGCGGGTCACCCCCGATGTCGTGTTGATGGACCTGCGCATGCCCCGCATCGACGGCATCGAGGCGACGCGGCGCGTGCGCGCCCACCACCCATCGACGCAGGTCGTCGTCCTCACCACCTATGCAGACGACGAGTCGATCCTGGACGCACTTCGCGCGGGAGCCATCGGCTACCTCACCAAGGACGCCGGCCGCGACCACATCCGCCGCGCGATCGAGGCTGCGGCGGCCGGCCAGGCCGTCCTCGACGCGGGCGTGCAGGCCCGCCTGGTCGAGGCGGTGCGCCTGACGCCCTCCGCCTCCTCGAAGCTGCCCGACGGGCTCACCGACCGCGAGGTCGAGGTGCTGCGTCTCATCGCCTCCGGCACCACCAACGCCGAGATCGCCCGGCTGCTCTTCGTCAGCGAGGCGACCATCAAGACGCACGTCAACCACATCTTCGCCAAGACCGGCAGCCACGACCGGGCCCAGGCGGTCTCCTACGCTCACCACCACCGCCTGACCTGACCGCACGGGAGGCCCGAGCCGGCCACCCGGGGGGTGACAGGTACGACGGGCCGCTCGGCGCCCCGGGCTCTGTCCACGACGGGGGCGGAGGGGTCGAAGGCGGGCCGAGCGTGGGCCTAAGAGGACTTGAACCTCTGACCTCTTCCTTATCAGGGAAGCGCTCTAACCGTCTGAGCTATAGGCCCCGGTGATGATACACGTCGCCGACCGCGCGGCGCCGAGCCGACGGCAGAGGCTACCGCATGGCCGCGACGCCGCCCAAACCGGACGGGACGGCGGTCCGGTGCTACGGGTGCGAGCTCAACGCTCGTCCTCGGCCAGCGTGACCTCGATGCCACCGAGGAGCGCGGCGGCGAGGTTGTACAGGAACGCCGCGAGCGTCGAGATCGCGGTGATCAGCAGCACGTCGAGGACGGCCACGATCATCGCGAAGCCGAGCACCCGGCTGGTGCCGACGTAGTTCTGCACGTCGAAGTTCTGCGCCGTGTCGCCGCCGACGACGTCGGTGACCGTCTGGTTGATCGACGTCCAGACGCCGGCGGCACCGAGCACCGACCACACCACGGCGACCGCGACCACGATCACGATGCCCAGGGCGATCGAGAGCAGGAACGAGGTCTTCATCACCGACCACGGGTCGAGATGCACCAGGCGCAGCCGCGCCCGGCGGGTGCCTCGCGGCCGACCCGCGGGGGCGCCGGAGCGGCCGGTGGCCGTCGAGGCTCCCGCGGTGGGCCGCCCGATGCGGCCGGTGTCCTCCCGCTCCCGGGTGGCGGTGGCCGCCTGTCCCGAGGACGCGGAGGTGCCGGCCGCCCTGACCGCGGAGGACACCCGCTCGCTCATCGACCGGGCGGCGCTGCCGCGGCGACCCGTGCGCTCACCGGCCCCGCGCTCGGCCGCCGGGGCGGGTCCGGACAAGGGCCGGCGGGGCGCCAGGGGGGTGTCGTCGGCACGTCGGTCAGCCATCAGGACTCCTCGTCGTCGGCTGGGTCGACCTCTTCGTCGGTCTGTTCCTCGATCGTGGTTCCGTCACCGGCCGCAGCGGCGGCCGAGGACGTCCCGTCCTCGATTGTCGCATCCTGAGCCGATCCGTCCAGCCCGGCTCCCTCCTCGGCGGCGTCCTCGATCTCCGGCGCGTGCTCCACGCTGCGGGCCACGACCGCGACCTGGTCGCCCTCGCTGACGCCGACGAACCGGACACCCTTCGTGTCCCGGCCGGTGGGCCGCAGGTGCTCGTCGATCGCGCTGCGGGTGACCTGGCCGGACTGCTTGATGGCGAGCACCTCGTCGCCCTCGACCACGATGAAGGCACCGACGAGCTCGCCGCGCTCGTCGTCCTGCTTCATGGCCTTGATCCCGATGCCGCCGCGCGACTGGAGGCGGTACTCCGAGATCCGGGTGCGCTTGGCGAACCCGCCGTCGGTGATCGTGAAGACGTACTGCTCGCTCACCTGCGGCAGGTCGTCGGCCGCCTCCGACGTACCGGTGGCAGCCGCCGCCTCGGCGGCGACCTGGTCGGCGCGGATCACCGACATCGACAGCAGCCGGTCGCCGTCGCGGAACTTCATGCCGGTGACGCCCGAGGTGGCCCGGCCCATCGGCCGCAGCTGGCCGTCGTCGGCGGGGAACCGGATGGCCTGCCCCTTGCGGGAGACCAGCAGGATGTCGTCGTCCTCGTTGGCCAGCTCGGCGCCGATCAGCTGGTCGTCGTCCTCGCGGAAGTTGATCGCGATGACGCCGGCCTGGCGGGGGCTGTTGTAGTCCCCGAGCCGGGTCTTCTTCACCAGCCCGTTGCGGGTGGCCAGCACGAGGTACGGCGCCTGCTGGTAGTCGCGGATCGCCAGCACCTGGGCGATGCTCTCGTCGGGCTGGAAGGAGAGCAGCCCGGCCACGTGACCCCCCTTGGCGTCGCGCGAGGCCTCGGGCAGGTTGTAGGCCTTGGTGCGGTAGACGCGGCCGGCCGTGGTGAAGAACAGCAGCCAGTGGTGGTTGCTGGTCGCCATGAAGTGCTCGACGACGTCGTCGCCGCGCAGCGTCGCCCCGCGCACGCCCTTGCCGCCGCGCCTCTGGGTCCGGTAGAGACCCGCGTTGGTGCGCTTGGCGTAGCCGCCGCGGGTGATGGTGACGACCAGGTCCTCGTCGGGGATCAGGTCCTCCATCGACAGGTCGCCGTCGGCCGCGATGATCCGGCTGCGGCGCTCGTCGCCGAACTTGTCGACGATGGCCTGCAGCTCCTCGGAGATGATCTGCCGCTGGCGCACCTCGCTGGCGAGGATGTCCTCGTAGTCGGCGATCTCCAGCTCGATCTCGGCCAGCCGGTCGACGATCCGCTGCCGCTCCAGGGCGGCCAGCCGGCGCAGCTGCATGTCGAGGATCGCGTTGGCCTGGATCTCGTCGATCTCCAGCAGCTCGATCAGCCCGGTCCGGGCGTCGTCGACCTCGGGCGAGCGGCGGATCAGCGCGATCACCTCGTCGAGCATGTCCAGGGCCTTGACCAGGCCGCGCAGGACGTGCGCCCGCTCCTGGGCCTCGCGCAGGAGGTACTGCGTGCGCCGCTGGATGACCTCGACCTGGTGGGCGACCCAGTGGGAGATGAACTGGTCGAGCGTCAGCGTCCGCGGGACGCCGTCGACCAGGGCCAGCATGTTCGCGGCGAAGTTCGTCTGCAGCTCGGTGTGCTTGTAGAGGTTGTTGAGCACCACCCGCGCGACCGCGTCCCGCTTGAGGACGACGATCAGCCGCTGCCCCGTGCGCGCCGAGGTGTTGTCGCGCACGTCGGCGATGCCCTGGATCCGCCCGGAGTCGGCGTTCTCGGCGATCTTGAGCGCCAGGTTGTCCGGGTTGACCTGGTAGGGAAGCTCGGTGATCACCAGCTGGGTGCGGCCCTTCGCGTCCTCCTCGACGTCGACGACCGCGCGCATCGTGATCGAGCCGCGGCCGGTGCGGTAGGCCTGCTCGATGCCCTGGCGGCCGACGATCAGGCCGTGCGTCGGGAAGTCCGGGCCCTTGATGCGCTCCAGGAGCGCCTCGAGCAGCTCCTCCCGCGTCGCGTCGGGGTGCTGCAGGGCCCACTGCACGCCGTCGTTGAGCTCGCGCAGGTTGTGGGGCGGGATGTTCGTGGCCATCCCGACCGCGATCCCGGCCGACCCGTTGGCCAGCAGGTTCGGGAACCGGGCCGGGAGGATGCTCGGCTCCTGGGAGCGGCCGTCGTAGTTCGGGGTGAAGTCGACGGTGTCGCGCTCGATGTCGCGGACCATCTCCAGGGCCAGCGGCGCCATCTTGCACTCGGTGTAGCGCATGGCGGCCGCCGGGTCGTTGCCCGGCGAGCCGAAGTTCCCCTGGCTGTCGACCAGCGGCGAGCGCATCACCCACGGCTGGGCCAGGCGCACCAGGGTGTCGTAGATCGCCGAGTCGCCGTGCGGGTGGTACTGACCCATCACCTCGCCGACCACGCGCGCGCACTTGGAGTAGCCGCGGTCCGGGCGGTAGCCCCCGTCGTACATCGCGTAGAGCACCCGCCGGTGCACCGGCTTGAGCCCGTCGCGGACGTCGGGCAGTGCCCGCCCGACGATCACGGTCATCGCATAGTCGATGTACGAGCGCTGCATCTCCACCTGCAGCTCGACCGGCTCGATCCGGCCGCCGAGAGGGACGATGCCGCCGCCGTCGGTGGTGTTGTCAGTCACGGGTCATCCTTCTGTCGCTGTGGTCACGGTGTCCGTGTGCCGGGCGGGAGCCGCCGAACCAGGGCTCAGATGTCAAGGAACCGGACGTCCTTGGCGTTGCGCTGGATGAACGAGCGGCGCTGCTCGACGTCCTCGCCCATGAGGACCGAGAACATCTCGTCGGCCTGGGCGGCGTCCTCGAGCGTCACCTGAAGGAGCAGCCGGTTGTCCGGGTCGAGGGTGGTGTCCCACAGCTCGTCCGGGTTCATCTCGCCGAGGCCCTTGTAGCGCTGGACCGGGTTCTCCTTGGGCAGCTTCTTGCCGGCCTCGATGCCGGCACGGGTCAGCGCGTCCCGCTCGGCGTCGGAGTAGACGAACTCGTGCTCGGCCGGCTTGTTCCAGCGCAGCCGGTACAGCGGCGGCTGGGCGAGGTAGACGTAGCCGTGCTCGATCAGCGGCTTCATGAACCGGAACAGCAGGGTCAGCAGCAGCGTGCGGATGTGGTGACCGTCGACGTCGGCGTCGGCCATCATCACGATCTTGTGGTAGCGCACCTTGTCGATGTCGAACTCTTCGTGGATGCCGGTGCCGAGCGCGGAGATGATCGCCTGGACCTCGTTGTTGGCCAGCACCTTGTCGATGCGGGCCTTCTCCACGTTGAGGATCTTGCCGCGGATGGGCAGGATCGCCTGGATCCGCGGGTCCCGGCCGCCCTTCGCGGAGCCACCCGCCGAGTCGCCCTCGACGATGAAGATCTCGCACTCCTCGGGGTTCGTGGACTGGCAGTCCGCGAGCTTGCCGGGCAGGCCGCCGCCGCCGAGCAGCCCCTTGCGGCTGCGGGCGAGCTCGCGGGCCTTGCGCGCGGCCACCCGGGCGTAGGCCGCCGACTGCGCCTTGCGGACGATGTCGCGGCCCTCGGCCGGGTTCTTCGCGAACCAGTCGCCGAGCTGCTCGTTGACGACCCGCTGCACGAAGCCCTTGGCCTCGGTGTTGCCGAGCTTGGTCTTGGTCTGGCCCTCGAACTGCGGCTCGCCGAGCTTGACCGACACGATCGCGGTCAGGCCCTCGCGCACGTCGTCGCCGGAGACCCGGTCCTCGCGCTTCTTGATCAGGTTCCACTCCTCGCCCCAGCTGTTGACCAGGGTGGTGAGGGCCGCCCGGAAGCCCTCCTCGTGGGTGCCGCCCTCGTGGGTGTTGATGGTGTTGGCGAACGTGTGCACGGACTCGGTGTACGACGTCGTCCACTGCATCGCGATCTCGAGGCTCATGCCGTTGTCGGGCTGCTCGGCGGCGAAGTCGATGACCGTCGGGTGCGCCGGGGGCTTGCTGCGGTTGAGGTGCTCGACGTAGTCGACCAGGCCGCGCTCGTAGCAGAACCGCTGCTCCACCACCCCGCCGGCGGAGCGGGCCCGCTCCCCCTCGGCGGGCTCGATGACCGCCGCCGCACCCTCCACGTCGAGGGGCTGGGCGTCGGGGTGGGCGTCGTCGGCGATCGCCGCGTCCACCTCGGCGGTCTCCGGCCGCTCGTCGCGGACGACGATCTGGAGACCCTTGTTGAGGAAGGCCATCTCCCGGATGCGGTGGGTGATGGTCTCCAGGGAGTACGTCGTGGTCTCGAAGATGTCCTTGCTGGCCCAGAACGTGATCGTCGTGCCGGTGCCGTCCTCGGGACCCAGCTGCTCGAGCTGCTCCAGCGGCCCGTCGGGCTCGCCGAGGGAGAAGCTCTGCCGCCAGTGGTAGCCGCGGTTGCGGACGTCGACCTGCAGCCGCGAGCTGAGCGCGTTGACCACCGAGACGCCCACGCCGTGCAGGCCACCGGAGACCTTGTAGCCGCCGCCCCCGAACTTGCCGCCGGCGTGCAGCATCGTCAGCGCCAGCGTCACCGCGGGGATGCCCTCGACCGGGTGCACGTCGGTGGGGATGCCGCGCCCGTCGTCCTCGACGCGCACGCCCCCGTCGGCGAGCAGGGTCAGCACGATCCGGGTGCAGTAGCCGGCCAGCGACTCGTCGACCGAGTTGTCGACGACCTCCCACACCAGGTGGTGCAGGCCGCGCTCGCCGGTCGAGCCGATGTACATGCCCGGCCGCTTGCGCACCGCCTCGAGGCCCTCGAGCACCTGGATCGCCGAGGCGTCGTACCTGCCCTCCTCGACCGCATGACCCTGCCCGAGCGGCGCGAGGTTCGCGGCGGCCTCGGCCACGTCCTCCGCGGACACGTCCGCCGGCAGCACGGGACTGCCGTCGATGCGGGTGTCGAGGGGATCCGGGGCGGTGTCGGTGGGGCTGGAGGTGCTGTCGGTCTGGGGGGTGCTGCCGGGCATCTCGTCGGCCACGAGCCATCCTCTTCAACGTGTGCGCACAAAGCGACGGTCGACCCCGGAGTGGGAACGACCTGCGCTCCAGTGTACCGCGCACAGGGCCCGATCCGGCGTCGTCACCCACAGCCGTGGGGTCCTCCGCCGACCACGAAGGGCCGTTCCCGGCCCGCAACGGCGCCCAGGACGCGTGAACGGGGGCATGTTCTAGTCCCCATACCGGGGGCTGACGGCTCAGGGCCGATCTGGCGGCTCCTGGGACGCTCCCGGGGCAGCGTCGGGACGGCGTCGGGACGGGTCAGCCGTAGGTGTCGCGCGGCCCGCGGCCGTCCCGGACCGAGCGGGGCCCGCGCTTCCACGACGGGCCGTGCGGGCCGCGGACGTCGATGACCTTCACGGTGTCGTCGCCGAGCTCCTCGTTGAGGCGCCGCACCACGGTGGGCGCCAGCATCCGCATCTGGGTGGCCCACGCGGTGGAGTCCGTGCGCACCACCAGCTTCGCCTCGGCGAAGGCCTCCGGCCGGCAGTGCTCGGCCACGCCCCGGCCGACGATGCGGTCCCACCGCGAGAACACCCCGTGCACCCGCACGTCGGTGCCCCAGCCCTGGTCGTCGATGAGCCGGCCGATGGTGGAGTCCAGCAGCTGAGGGTCCCGCTCGTCGGGATGAGCCCCGGAGGCCTGCGGAGGCTCGCCCCACCGGCCGAAGCGACGTCCGGGCCCGGCGGGACGCGCACCGCCGCTGCCGCCGCGGCGCCGTGAGGCGCCCCCGGCGAGCGCGCGGGCGATGCTGCGAGCCAGGTCCAGCCCGGTCTCCTCGTGCTCGGGCGCGGGTCCCGCGTCCTTCTCCGGATCAGCCGACACCGGGCAGCACCTTGCCGTCGGCGACGTCGACCCGCACCCCGGCCAGCAGCGCCGGGACGTCCGCGGGCACCGCGGCGGTCACCAGCACCTGTTCGGCGCCGGCGACGAGCTCGGCCAGCCGGTCGCGCCGCTCGCCGTCCAGCTCGGCGAACACGTCGTCGAGGATGAGGACCGGGTCGTCGCCGTCGGCGCGCAGCAGGTCGTAGGAGGCCAGCCGCAGCGCGAGGGCCATCGACCAGGACTCACCGTGCGAGGCGTACCCCTTCACGGGCAGCGGTCCCAGCGCGAGGGTCAGGTCGTCGCGGTGCGGACCCACCAGGCTCACCCCGCGCTCCAGCTCCTCGGTGCGTCGCCGCGCCATCTCCGCGAGCAGCGCCTCGGCCAGCCGTTCCCGACCCGGCCGGGGGGCGTCGGACCCGGCCGGCAGGTCGAGGGACGGCTTGTACGCCATGGTGGCGTCGGTGCGGGGGGCGCCCTGGGCGACCGCGTCGTAGGCGGTGGCGACGTACGGGCGCAGCGCGTCGACCAGCTGCAGCCGGGCCGCGAGCAGCTCGGCTCCGCTGCGGGCGAGGTGGGCGTCCCAGACGCCGAGGGTGGCCAGCGCGGACTCGCGGCGGCCGCCGGCTCCGCCCGCGCGCGCGGACTTCAGCAGCGTGTTGCGCTGCCGCAGGACCCGGTCGTAGTCGGAGCGGACCCCCGCGAAGCGGGGAGCGCGCTGCACGAGCAGGTCGTCGAGGAACCTGCGCCGCTCCGACGGGTCACCCTTGACCAGCGACAGGTCCTCGGGGGAGAACAGCACCGTGCGGACCAGCCCCAGCAGGTCGCGGGCCCGCGGCAGCGGGGACCGGTTGACGCGCGCCCGGTTCGAGGCTCCGGGGTTGATCTGCACCTCCAGCAGCGCGCGGCGGCCGTCCTTGACCACGGTGGCCCGCACCACGGCACGCTGGGCGCCGGCGCGCACCAGCGGGGCGTCGCCGGCCACCCGGTGCGAGGCCAGCCGGGCGACGTAGTCGACGGCCTCGACCAGGTTGGTCTTGCCGTGCCCGTTGCGCCCGACGAACGCGGTCACGCCGGGCCCGAGGGCGACCTCCGCCTCGGGGTAGGACCGGAAGTCCACCAGGGACAGGTGCGCGACGTGCACGGCCGGGTCGGCTCTGGTCGGCTCTGGGTCGGCTCTGGCGGCTCTAGTCCGCGCTCACGTCGCCACCGGGCGGCGGCGCCGTGCGGGTGGCGTGTCCACCGAACTGGTTGCGCATCGCCGCGACCGCCTTCATCGCCGGGCTGTCGTCCTGGCGCGAGACGAACCGGGCGTAGAGCGCGGCGGTGATGGCGGGGGTCGGGACCGCGTTGTCGATGCCGGCCTCGACGGTCCAGCGGCCCTCCCCGGAGTCCTCCGCGTAGCCGGCGATCTGGTCGAGGTGGTCGTCCTCGTCGAGCGCGGCCACCAGCAGGTCCAGCAGCCAGGACCGGATCACCGTGCCCTCCCGCCACGACCGGAACACCTCGGTGACGTTGTCCACCTCGTCGACCTTCGACAACAGCTCCCAGCCCTCGGCATAGGCCTGCATGAGGGCGTACTCGACGCCGTTGTGCACCATCTTCGAGAAGTGACCGGCGCCCACCCTGCCGGCGTGCACCCAGCCGAACTCTCCCTCGGGCTTGAGGGCGTCGAAGATCGGCTGGACCGTCTCCACGTGCTTCTTGTCGCCTCCGGCCATCAGGGCGTAGCCGTTCTCCAGTCCCCACACGCCCCCCGAGACGCCGCAGTCGACGAACCCGATGCCCTTCTCGGCGAGCAGGTCGGCGTTGAGCTGGTCGTCGGTCCACCGCGAGTTGCCGCCGTCGATGACGATGTCGCCCTCGCTGAGCAGGCCGTTGAGGGTGCGGACCGTCTCCCGGGTGGGGTCCCCGGCGGGGACCATCACCCACACGACCTTCGGGGACGGCAGCCGCTCGAGCATCTCCTCGAGGCTGTCGACGTCACGCACCTCGGGGTTGCGGTCGAACCCGACCACGGTGTGGCCGGCACGGCGCAGCCGCTCGCGCATGTTGCCGCCCATCTTGCCGAGCCCGATCAGTCCGAGGTCCATCCCGTTGTCCTTTCGTGCGCCGTCTGGTGGTCAGGGCCGGTCAGTTCGCGTGCGTGCGCGCCCTCACGAGAGGAGCCGGCGGGGCATGAGCAGGTAGCGGAAGTCCGTGACGACGTCGCCGTCGAGCGACTCGACGCCGGCCAGCACGGCCGGCTTGGAGGCCTGCGTGAACGCCATCTCGACGACGGGCTGCTCAAGGGCGGTCAGACCGTCGAGCAGGAACTGCGGGTTGAAGCCGGTCGTGATGTCCTCGCCCTCGACCGACGCCTCGATCTGCTCGGTGGCCAGCGCCTCGTCGCCGCTGCCGGCGTCGAGGGTCAGCACGCCCGCGCTGAACGCGAGCTGGACGGCGGTGTTCCGCTCGGCGACGAGCGAGACGCGCTTGACCGACTCGACGAGCGTCGCCCGGTCGACGCGCGCCACCGTGGTGTGGGCGGCGGGGAACAGCGAGCGCACCTTCGGGAACTCCCCGTCGAGCAGGCGGGTGGTGGTCCGTCGGACGCCACCGCCGGACGCGCCCTCGAAGCCGATGATGCCCTCACCCGCGCCCGCGGAGGCCAGCGCGATGGTCACCTCGGTCCCGGAGGTCAGGGACCGCGCGGTGTCGGCCAGCACCTTGGCGGGCACCAGGGCGGCGGCGGAGACGTCGGTGCTGCCCGGCTCCCAGGACAGCTCGCGGTGCGAGAGCCGGAACCGGTCGGTGGCCAGCAGGGAGATCTCGCTGCCCTCGATCTCGATCCGGACCCCGGTCAGCACCGGCAGCATGTCGTCGCGCCCGGCCGCGGTCACCGCCTGGGCGACGGCGTGGGCGAACACGTCGCTGCGCACGGTGCCAGTGGCCTGCGGCATCTCCGGCAGGGTGGGGTACTCCTCCACGGGCATGGTCTGCAGGCTGAAGCGCGCCGAACCGCAGGTCAGCGACACCTTTGCGCCCTCGACGGTCATCTCGACGGGCTTGTTGGGCAGGCTGCGGCAGATGTCGGACAGCAGCCGGCCGGAGACCAGCGCTCGGCCCTCGTCCTGGACCGACGCCGGCAGGGTCGCCCGGGCCGAGGTCTCGTAGTCGAAGGTCGACAGCCGCAGCCCCTCCCCGGCGCCCTCGTCGTCGGACGCGGTCTCGACCAGGAGGCCGGCGAGCACCGGGACGCTGGGACGGACCGGGAGGCTGCGGGCCGCCCACGCCACGGCGTCTGCGAGCACGTCGCGCTCGACGGTGAACTTCACTGCGTGTCGCCTCCTGTGCTGCCCGGGGGGAAGCATCCTGCCACGCGTGGCGGACACAGGGCAGAGGCAGGGCACCCCCCGGCCACGAAGGCGACCCGATGCCCGGGCGTCGTCCCCAGCCCGCGGCGGGAGGTGACGTTGACCGATGGCCCGGATATGTGTCGTCCAGTGGTGTTAACAGGTGCGGTGGACACTGTGGAAAAGGCTCGTCGCTGCAGGTCAGCGACCCGATGCCCGGTCCACGGGGCTGTGGACGAACCGGGGGAGAAGCTGCGCGTCCTGTGGTCGCCCACGCCCCTGGCCGCCGTGGGCACGAGGTTCTCCACAGGTTCGTCTCGGTGGCGCAGCGGAACTGCACATCCGGGTCCCCAGGCCGGCTGCGCCCCGCGACGCGTGCCGCCGGGGGCCGTCACGACTGGCGGGCCTGCTGCTTGATCCGGTTCGTGAGCTCGGTGACCTGGTTGTACACGCTGCGGCGCTCGGCGAGCAGCTGGCGGATCTTCTTGTCCGCGTGCATCACGGTGGTGTGGTCGCGGCCGCCGAACTGCTGGCCGATCTTGGGAAGCGAGAGCTCGGTGAGCTCGCGGCACAGGTACATCGCGATCTGGCGGCCGGTGACCAGCACCCGGCTGCGGCTGGCGCCGCACAGGTCGTCGATGGACAGCGCGAAGTACGCCGCGGTCTGGGCGATGATCAGCGCCGCGGTGATCTCCGGCTCGCCGCCTTCGGGGATCAGGTCCTTGAGCACGATCTCCGCGAGGGTCAGGTCGACCGGCTGCCGGTTGAGGCTGGCGAACGCGGTCACCCGGATCAGCGCGCCCTCGAGCTCGCGGATGTTGGTCTGGATCTTGCTGGCGATGAACTCCAGCACGTCGGGCGGGGCGGTCATCCGCTCGGTGGCGGCCTTCTTGCGCAGGATCGCGATCCGGGTCTCGAGGTCGGGGGGCTGGACGTCGGTGATCAGACCCCACTCGAACCGGTTGCGCAGCCGGTCCTCGAGCGCCTCGAGCCGCTTGGGCGCCCGGTCGGAGGTGATCACGATCTGCTTGTTGGCGTTGTGCAGCGTGTTGAAGGTGTGGAAGAACTCCTCCTGGGTCTGGATCTTGCCCTCCAGGAACTGGATGTCGTCGATCAGGAGCACGTCCACGTCGCGATAGCGCCGCTTGAACCGGTCCTGCCGGTCGTCGCGGATCGCGTTGATGAACTCGTTGGTGAACTCCTCGGAGCTGACGTAGCGGACCTTGGCGCCGGCGAACAGGCTGCGCACGTAGTGACCGATGGCGTGCAGCAGGTGGGTCTTCCCCAGGCCCGAGTCGCCGTAGACCAGCAGCGGGTTGTACGCCTTGCCGGGTGCCTCCGCCACCGCGACCGCCGCAGCGTGCGCGAACCGGTTCGACGAGCCGATGACGAAGGTCTCGAAGACGTACTTCGGGTTCAGCCGGGTCTCCAGGGCGCTGCCGGTCAGCGGCCCGGGCGAGGCGGTGTCGGCCATCTCGCGGTCGGTGGGCATCGGCTGGGCCGGGATCTGGCCGCGGCCCGGTGACGCACCCATACCCGTGCCCAGACCTGTGCCCAGACCGGCGCCCGCGTCGCCACGCGAGTCGCCACGCGAGTCGAGACCGGCGTCCGCGCCCGGGCGGAAGGGCTCACCGTAGCCCGGCTCCGCACTCGGCCGGCCGCCAAGTCGATGTGTCGACATATCGCCGGAGAGGTCCCTCGGCGTGCCCGCGGCCTGGTCGACGTACGAGGTGTCGGCCTGGCGGGGCGGGGTCCGCCACCCGGCCGGCGTGTCGCCGAGCTCGGGGTCGACGGTCACCGCGATCCGCACCGCGTGCCCGAAGGCCGCGCCCAGGGCGTCCTCGAGCCTGGTGCGCAGCCGGCCCTCGATCTGGTTGCGGGTGAAGTCGTCCGAGACCGCGATGATCGCCGTGCCCTCGTGAAGGGTCACCGGCCGGCTGGTGGCCAGCCAGGCCCGCTGGTTGGCAGGCAGGTCGTCGACCAGCCCCTGCCACAGGGCGTCCAACCGGGGGAGCGGCCGTTCCGCCGCCGCCTCGTCGGGCCGTTCCTCGGCCCGGTCGCTGGCCCGGTTGCTGGCCGGGTTGCTGGCCTGGTCGCTGGCGCTGTCGGTCGTGTCATCCACGTGGGTCTCCCCACTCCCATCCGCGTCGGTCACGTCGTCGGTTCCCGTGGTGGATCCCGATGTGGGTCCGGACCGACGGGGGTGCCGCCGAGAGCGATCCACACGTTTGTCCACAGGTTGTGCACGTTGCCCCGTTCCGGCCCCGCGTCCCGGGGAAGCGTGGGGCGAAGAGTCCTCAGCGGTCCGTGAAATCCCAGGTCAGAGGGGGTGCGGGCGCACCACATCCGGTCCGTGCCCGGTCCGGAGGCGACGGCGAGCACGGGAAGGGGACCTGGGGAAGCGCGGAACTCCGGCACGCTAACAACACCTGGACGCCCGGATCAAGCGGTTGTCCACAGGGGTGTGCGCCGCCCCGCTCCGGGCGACCGGGCGCCCACCTCGCGTCGCCGACGGGTTTGCTCCGCGGCAGGCGAGCACGTACCTTATGAAGGTCGATCTGCGTGTCGGTGGCTGTTGCGCGTCCACCGCGCCGGACCCGGTGGCCGCAGCCGGGCCGTCCAGACCATTCCGGGCACCCGACCGACGGACGCGAGACCGCGTCCCCAGACCTCGATCCACCCGCCACACCAACGGAGACCCGCCGTGAGCAAGCGCACCTACCAGCCGAACAACCGCCGTCGTCACAAGGTGCACGGCTTCCGTCTGCGGATGCGTACCCGTGCCGGCCGCTCGATCCTCTCCGCTCGTCGTCGCAAGGGTCGCAACCGGCTCGCGGTCTGAGCGGCCGGCCTGCCTCCCGGCTGTGCGATGCTCGACCGTCGGCACCGGCTGACCTCGTCGGCCGGCTTCTCCTCCGCCACGCGACGTGGTCGCCGCGCCGGGTCGAGCACGCTCGTGGTCCATCTGCGGGAGAACGTCGGGGCCGACCCTGCCGTGGGCGAGCCTCGGGTGGGCCTGGTCGTCGCCAGGTCGGTGGGCAACGCGGTGACGCGCAACCGGGTCCGCCGACGCCTGCGCCACCTGGTCCGGGAGCGGCTGTCGTCCCTGCCGCCCTGCTCGGTGCTGGTGGTGCGGGCGCTGCCTCCCGCGGTCACGGCGTCGTACGACGCGCTGGGTGGCGACCTCGACTCGGCCCTGCGCCGGGCCCGCGGCGCGGGAACGGGCCGACGTCGATGAAGTACCCGCTCATCTGGCTGCTGCGTGCCTACCGGCTGCTGATCAGCCCGCTCTACGGCCAGGTCTGCCGCTACCATCCGTCGTGCTCGGCGTACGCCCTCGAGGCGGTGACGGTGCACGGCAGCCTCCGGGGGAGCTGGTACGCCGTACGGCGGGTGGCTCGCTGCCACCCCTGGGCGGCCGGAGGGTACGACCCGGTTCCGCCCCGGCCGTCCGACCTGTCTCATCCACGCTCGACTCAAGGAGCCTGAGTGTTCCACCTCATCGGCCAGCTCGGCAGCTACATCATGACGCCGCTGTACTACCTGACGTCGTTCGTGCTGGTGGCCTTCCACTCCCTGTTCGGCGGCATCTTCGGGCCGAGGACCGGAGCGGCGTGGGTGCTCTCCATCATCGGCCTGACGCTGGTCATCCGGGCCGCGCTCATCCCGTTGTTCGTCAAGCAGATCAAGTCCAGCCGGAACATGCAGCTGCTGCAGCCCAAGGTCAAGGAGCTGCAGAAGAAGTACGGTCACGACCGGGAGCGGCTCGCCCAGGAGACGATGGCGCTCTACAAGGAGACCGGCACCAACCCGTTCGCCTCGTGCCTGCCGCTGATCTTGCAGATGCCGATCTTCCTGGCCCTGTTCCGGCTCATCGACCATGCGTCGAAGGGCGAGACCCGCGGCCTGATGACCCATGCGCTGGCCCAGCAGTTCGGCAACGCGACGCTCTTCGGCGCGAAGATCTCCGACAGCTTCACCTCCACCCACATCACCGGCGTGCGCATCCTGGCCGCGGTGCTGGTCATCGCGATGACCGCGACGACCTTCACCACCCAGCGCCAGCTGATGAGCAAGAACATGCCGGCGGACGCGATGACCGGCCAGTACGCCCAGCAGCAGAAGATGCTGCTCTACGTGCTGCCGGTGGTCTTCGCGGTGGGCGGCATCGCGTTCCCGATCGGCGTGCTCTTCTACTGGACCACCTCGAACCTGTGGACGATGGGCCAGCAGTTCT
Source organism: Nocardioidaceae bacterium (assembly GCA_025927955.1). GTDB lineage: Bacteria > Actinomycetota > Actinomycetes > Propionibacteriales > Nocardioidaceae > Nocardioides_B. The sequence continues at coordinate 37,867 of JAICKK010000002.1, read as the reverse complement.
ACGTGATCCGCAACAACCCGGCTCCCGGCACGCCGGCCGCCAAGCAGAAGCAGGAACGGGACGCCGCCAAGCGCGCGCGCAAGGGCCTGCCCGACCCGGCCACCCCGATCGACCCGACCCCCGACCCGGACGGCCCGCCGTCGGCGCCCCGACGCCAGCAGCCACGCAAGCAGACCCGCAGCCAGCGCCGCAAGCAGTCGCCGCCAGGGTCGCAGGGGTCCCCCGCCGGCCGGTCCGGGCGCCCCGGCGGCGGAGACGCGCGTGCCTCCGGCGGGGCGAGCGATGAGGCCGGGGCGGCGGACGCCGGCGACGAGGGCGACTCGCCCGGCCGGCACACGGCCTGACCAGCGTCCCGACCGCGTCGCGGGCACGACGCCTGGCGCGGCGGTGCGCATCTGAGAACTTCTTTGGTTCGTCAACGACAGGAGCATGACGTGAGTGACTCGACGACCGAACGGTCCGACCTCGACCGGGTGGATCCCGAGCCGGCGGTGGCCGAGCCGGCCGCGGTGCCGCAGCTCGATCCCGATGCCGGGACCGGTGAGCAGGCCGGTGAGCAGGCCGGTGAGCAGGCCGGTGAGCGGGCCGGTGACGGCTCCGACGACCAGCTCGGCGACGGCGTGGTGGGCTCCGACGTCGAACGCCTGGAGAACGAGGGGGAGATCGCCGCGGACTACCTCGAGGAGCTGCTGGACATCGCCGACCTCGATGGCGACCTGGACATGGACGTGGAGGGCGATCGCGCCGCGGTGAGCATCGTGGGGGCGGACCTGCGTCAGCTGGTGGGCCGCGACGGCGAGGTCCTCGAGGCCCTGCAGGAGCTGACCCGTCTCGCGGTCTACCGCGAGACGGGCGAGCGCTCACGGTTGATGCTGGACGTCGGCGGGTTCCGCGCCGACCGTCGCGCCCGGCTGGAGAAGCTGGCCGCCGAGGTCGTCGAGGAGGTCAAGGCGACCGGGGAGCGACGCTCGCTGGAGCCGATGACCCCGTTCGAGCGGAAGGTGGTGCACGACGTCGTGGCAGCGGCCGGGGCCACCTCGGAGTCCGAGGGTCAGGAGCCGCGGCGCTACGTCGTGATCCTGCCGGGCTGAGCCGGTGACGTCGGAGCCGTCGGTTCCACGTGAAACACCCCCCGCGCCGGCCGTGGCGCGGGGGGTGTTCGCTGACCGGCTGCCGCTCGCGCAGGCGTACGCCGCGCTGCTCACGGATGCCGGCGTGGTCCGCGGCCTGATCGGGCCGCGAGAGGTCCCGCGGCTCTGGGAGCGGCACCTACTCAACTGCGCGGTGGTGAGCGAGGAGATCGACGAGGGCGCGGACGTCTGCGACCTCGGCTCGGGCGCCGGCCTGCCGGGACTGGTGCTGGCGATCCGCCGACCCGACCTCCGGGTGACCCTGGTGGAGCCGCTGCTGCGGCGAGCCACCTTCCTCACCGAAGCCGCCGACGCGCTCGGGCTGGACAACGTCACCGTCCTGCGCTCCCGTGCGGAGGAGCTCGTCGGCCGGCTCCAGTTCTGCGTGGTCACCTCCCGTGCCCTCGCGCCGCTGCCCCGACTGCTGGACTGGTCCCTGCCGTTGGTTCGTACAGGCGGCGTGATGCTGGCGCTCAAGGGACGCTCCGCGGCGGCGGAGGTCGCTGGTGCGGCCGTCCCGCTGCACCGATGGGGAGTGCTCGCCGAGGTCCGCGAGGTGGGACGCGACAGCCTCGATCCACCGTCCACGGTGGTTCGGGTGGCAGCCACCACCGCATCGGAACTACATTGGCGTCATTCCAGCCGCGTGGAGGTCGGGCCTTCCGCGCGGCGCCGCCGAGGCAGAGGACGACGCAGGTGACGATGAACGCGACGACGGTAGCCAACAGCGCGGAGGCGGCGGAAGCCCGGACCCCAGAGCGGCTGATGACGCGCGTGGTGGCCGGCCTCGGCTGGCCCGGCCGTTCCGGTGACGAGCCCGTCGGCCGGCTCGGCTGGCCGGTTCCACGTGAAACGTCGCCGGGGCGGAGCGGTCCCGCGACGCCGACGACGCCGGACGTTCCACGTGAAACATCGCCGGGCCGGGTCGTCGGTGACGCGGCGGGCGGGGTCGAGGGCGACGCGCCGGCCGTGGACGTTCCACGTGAAACCGCGGGAGCGTCGTCGCCGAAGGCGGGCGCGCCCGCACCGTCGGCACCCGCCGTCGCGGGCGGGGTCCCGACCGCCGGTGACCTGGCGGGCCGCGCCGGCTCGGGCATGGGCGAGGCGGACGCCTCGACCCCACTGGCCCAGTCGGTCGCGCACACGCTGCTGGTCCGTGAGGGCCGCCGGCTGGGAGGCACGCTGCCCCGGCCCGAGCGCACCCGCGTCATGGTGGTCGCCAACCAGAAGGGCGGCGTGGGAAAGACGACGACGGCCGTCAACCTGGCCGCGGGCCTCGCCCAGCACGGCCTCAGGGTGCTGGTCCTCGACCTCGACCCGCAGGGCAACGCGTCCACCGCACTCGCCATCCCCCACCACCGGGGCACGCCGTCGACGTACGAGGCGCTGGTCGAGGGTCGCGCGCTCACCGAGGTGGTGCAGGCGAGCCCCGACATCGAGGGGCTGTTCGTGGTGCCGGCCACCATCGACCTGGCCGGAGCCGAGATCGAGCTGGTCAGCATGGTGGCGCGCGAGGGGCGGCTGCGCAAGGCGGTGCACGGGCACCCGCTGGTGTTCGGTGAGGGCGCCGACCGCTTCGACTACGTCCTGATCGACTGCCCGCCGTCGCTGGGCCTGCTGACCCTCAATGCCCTGGTGGCGGGGGACGAGATGCTGATCCCGATCCAGGCCGAGTACTACGCGCTCGAGGGGCTCGGGCAGCTGCTGGAGACCGTCGACCTGGTCAAGGCGCACCTCAACCCCGGCCTGGTCGTCTCGACCATCGTGCTGACCATGTACGACGCGCGCACCCGCCTCTCGGCAGGCGTGGCCGACGAGGTGCGCGCGCACTTCGACGGTCAGGTGCTGCGCACCGCGATCCCGCGATCGGTCCGCATCTCCGAGGCGCCCAGCTACGGCCAGACCGTGATGACCTACGACCCGGGCTCGCCGGGAGCGTTGAGCTACCTGGAGGCGGCCCGCGAGCTCGCCACCCGGGACCCCGCACGTCCGGCCGGCACGGTGTCCGAGGGGAGCCGCTCATGACCGCCCACCACCCGACCCAGCGACGGGGCCTCGGCCGCGGCCTGGGCTCGCTGATCCCGACCCGCCCGGACCCCGCCGTCGCGGCCGCGGAGCCCGCCTCCGAGGAGGCGTCCGGGCCTCCGGGCCCCGCGTCGGCCGACTGGATCGGGGTGCCGCTGCCGCGCGACCCGGTCGCGCCCGGGGAGCCCACCACCGGCGAGCCCCCGGACGAGGCGGGCGCGCCGGCCGACGCGGTGCCGGCTGACGCGGTGCCGGCTGACGCGGTGCCGGCCGACGCGGTGCCGGCCGACGCGGAGGCGGCGGCCGGTGACCAGGCGGGCGACCCGGGTGACGGCGAGGCGGCGGCACGGCTGCGACCGGTCGCCGGCGCCTTCTTCGCCGAGCTCCCGGTGGCCCAGGTCCGGCCCAACCCGCGCCAGCCCCGTGAGGTCTTCGAGGAGGAGGCGATGGCCGAGCTGGTGGCCTCCATCCGGGAGGTGGGGCTGCTGCAGCCGGTGGTCGTGCGGCCCGCCGGCGACGGCTACGAGCTGGTCATGGGGGAGCGACGCTGGCGCGCGGTCCGCGAGGCCGGACTGCTGACCGTCCCGGCCATCGTGCGGGACACCGGCGACGACGACCTGCTGCGCGACGCGCTGCTGGAGAACCTGCACCGCGCGCAGCTGAACCCCCTGGAGGAGGCGGCCGCCTACCAGCAGCTGCTCGACGACTTCGGGTGCACGCACGAGGAGCTCGCCTCGCGGATCGGCCGCAGCCGACCGCAGATCAGCAACACCCTGCGGCTGCTGCGGCTCTCTCCCGCGGTGCAGCGGCGAGTCGCGGCGGGTGTCCTGTCGGCGGGTCACGCACGCGCACTGGTCGGCGTCGAGGATCCCGGCGCCCAGGACCACCTGGCGGGCCGCGTCGTCGCGGAGGGCATCTCGGTGCGCGGGCTGGAGGAGCTGGTCGCGGTGGGAGAGACCGGCCCGCGCGGGGCGGCGACCCGACGCCACCGGCCGACCTCCCCCGGGCTGGAGGACCTGTCCGCCCGGCTCTCCGACCGGCTGGAGACCAGGGTCAAGGTGGATCTCGGCCGCCGCAAGGGACGGATCACGGTCGAGTTCGCCTCGCTGCCGGACCTCGAGCGGATCGTCGCGCTCATCGACCCCGCGGGGCCGAGCGACCGGCACCATCGTCCTGAGACGTAGGGTCTCTTTGTCGACATAGCGACAAAGAGACAGGTGGACATGTCGATGCGTCGAGGTGCCGACAGGCGGACCGTCCGAGGCCCGGCCGGCTCAGCGAGCGGCGAGCAGCGCCGCCTCCCGCGCCGGTGACAGACCGGCGGCGCGCGCCCGGGCCAGGCCGAGGGAGCGCTCCCACGCCAACGCGCCCTCGACCGTGCGCGCCAGCGGGCGCAGCCTGAGTCCCGCCGCGACGGCGGCGGCGTTGCGCCGGGTCATGTGCCCGGCGTACTCGGGCCGCGGCACCCACAGGGGCAGCGACTCGGGGCCGCTCCAGGGCTCGACCCCGTGCGCCAGCAGCCACTCGTCGCCGGCCTCCACGAGACGGGGTGACCCTCCGGTGGCCGCCCGGCACGCGGTCAGCACCTCGCCCAGGGTGGTCACCGCACCGACCGCGTTCATCGGGCCGGCCGCGCGCCGCTCGCAGCAGGTCACCAGCCACCCGGCGAGGTCCTCGACGTCGATCACCTGCACCGGTGCCTCCAGCGGCGGCACCAGGACCGGCTCGCCGTCGCCGGCCCGGTCCAGGCGCCCGGGCCAGTAGCCGAACCGGTCGCTGCGGTCCCCGTGCCCCACGATCAGGCCGGCCCTCGCCAGCAGGACGTGCTCACGCCCCATCGCCTCGACGCACCGCTGCTCGCAGGCCACCTTCGCGGGTCCGTACGACGACCGGTCGACCGGCCCGGGACGGTCGTGGGCGGCGTTCAGGGGGGCGTCCTCGGCGGCGTCCGGCGTGGCGTCGTCGGCGTAGACCGAGGAGGAGGACACGTACACCCAGTGGTCCGTCGTGGCCGCCAGCCGCGAGAGCGCCGAGGCGACCATCTCGGGCTGCCAGCTCACGTCCACCACCGCGTCCCAGTGCCGGCCCGCCACCTCGTCGTACGCGCCGGGCCGGCTCCGGTCCGCGCGCACCCAGGCGGCCTGCGCGGGCGGGTCTCCGGACTCGCCGCGCGCCAGGCAGGTGACCCGATGTCCGCGGTGGGCGGCGGCGCGCGCCACCGCGGCCCCGAGCCAGGCCGTGCCCCCGAGCACGAGCAGGTCGATCGTCATCGCCCCAGCATGGGTCCCGGCGGTCGGCGCCGCCAGGGACGTTCGCGACCGGTGAACGCACCAGCGCGTCGGGGCCGGCGGCTACCGGGAGCGTCGGGCCGTGCGGTAGGCCGGTTCGCGCAGGAGACGCACCCAGTCGTAGGTCACCAGCCCGGGAAGCTCGTGGCGCACCGGGTCGAAGGACACCAGCGCGTCCGCGCCGCCGGCCGGTTCGTGGTCGAGCCGCAGCCGGGCGAAGCGGTGCCAGCCGCCCGTCCCGCACGCCCACGCCAGGTCGACGGTGTCCTGGTCGCGGTAGGTCGCCGCGAGGAGGACGGCACCCGCGGCGGTCCGGTAGGGCAGCAGGGTGGTCAGCGGGCGGCCGGTCGCGGAGCGGGCCGCGGTCAGCGTGAACCGGGTCAGGCGGCCCAGCCCGGTGGTGGCAAGCAGGAGGTCGCCGTACGAGCCTCCGGGGAGGGGCACGCGCACGGCGAGACCGAAGATGTCCGGGGCCGGCGACGGCAGCCCGATGGCCCGCGAGGACCGCACCAGCACGTCGTCGCGCCCCGGCTCGTCGAGCCAGGCGCTGCCGGTCACGGGCCCGTCGCCGGCGCCCCTGCGGGTCAGCACGCCGGTCTCGACGGTGCCGCGCGGGTGCAGCGGCTTGGCCGCCGGCCGGACGGCGGAGATGGCCGAGGTCGCGACGCTGAGCACCCGACCTCCGGCCGAGGCGGCGCGGGTCGCCAGGCTCGAGGGGCCCATCGCTACCTGCGTCGGCCGGCGCGCCGGGCGGCCCGGGCCCGGGCCCGCTCGCGCCTCTCCTCGGCGTCCAGGCGCAGGGCCTCCTCCGGGGTGGGGGCGGACCCGCCGTAGGAGGCCGGCAGCCACCACGACCCGGGCGGCTGCTCCTCGGCGGGATAGGCGCGGATCGTCCGGTCCAGCAGGTCCTTCATCCGCCTCCTGAGCTCGGCGGTCTCCGCCACCGGGTCCCTGCCGGCGGGGTGCAGCGGCTCCCCGACGCTGATCGCGATGGTCTTCCCGCGGGAGAAGTCCTGCGGATGGTCCTTGGTCTTGATCCGCTGGGTGCCCCACAGCACCGCCGGTACCAGCGGGACCTCGGCGGCGGCCGCCATCCGGGCCGCGCCGGTCTTGATCTCCTTGACCTCGAAGGACCGGGAGATGGTGGCCTCGGGGAAGATGCCGACCACCTCGCCCAGCCTCAAGTACCGGACCCCCTCGTCGTAGGACCCGAGCCCGTCGGCGCGGTCGACCGAGATGTGGTGCAGCGAGCGCATCAGCGGTCCCACCAGCCGGTGGTCGAACAGCTCCCGCTTGGCCATGAACCGGACCAGCCGCCTCGACGGCTGCGCCGCGTAGCCGCCGAGCACGAAGTCGACGTACGAGATGTGGTTGAACGCGACCAGCGCACCCCCCGACCGCGGGATGTTCTCGGTGCCCGCCATCGCGAACCGCAGACCCAGGGCCCGGAAGCCCACCTTGGCGGTGGTGATGATGGGTGGGTAGGTGAAGTCGCGCACGGCCGGCCTCCTACGGGTTCGTCTGCGGTATGGCGGGCGTGGCTCGCGTCGTCGCGCCGGACGGGTCGCTGACCGCCACGTGCACCAGGTCGGCCACCAGCTCGCCGAGGTCCAGCCCGGCGGCACCCACCGAGAGCGGCACCGTCGAGGTCTCGGTCAGCCCCGGCGCCACGTTGACCTCCAGGAACCACACCGTGCCGTCGGGGTCCACGATGAGGTCCGAGCGGGACAGGTGGCGCAGGCCGAGGCTCTCGTGGGCGAGCACCGCGACCCGGGCGCACTCGGTGGCCAGGTCGTCCGGCAGCTTGGCGGGCACCTCGAAGCGGGTGCTGCCCGCCGTGTAGCGGGCGGTGTAGTCGTAGACGCCGCCGTCCGGCTCGATGGACACCACCGGCAGCGCCCGCGGCCCGTCGCCGGTGTCCACGACCGGCACCGCCACCTCGGTGCCCTCCACCAGGCGCTGCACGAGCGCGGTGGGTCCGTAGGCGAACGCGCCCACCATCGCCCCCGGCAGCGCGGACTCCTCGCGCACCGCGGTGCAGCCCAGGGCGGAGCCGCCCCGTGCCGGCTTGACGATCAGCGGAAGGCCCACCGACGAGACGATGGCCTCCATCACCGCCGCGGCGCCGAGCTCGCGGAACGTCTCGTGCGGGAGCGTCACGCTGCGCGGGACGGCGATCCCGGCGCGGGCCACCACCGAGATCGCCACCGGCTTGTCGAAGGCGGCGCGACACGCCGAGGGCCGCGACCCCACGTAGGGCACGTCCACGAGCTCGAGGACCTCGCGCACCGCGCCGTCCTCACCGCTCTCCCCGTGCAGGAGGGGCACCACGCAGTCGGGGCGGTCCTCGCGCAGCACGCGGAGCAGATCGGCGTCGACGTCGCGCACCTCGACCTCCGCCCCGGTCTCCCGCAGCGCCTCGGCGACCCGGCGTCCCGAGCGCAGGGACACGTCGCGCTCGTGGGAGAGCCCCCCGGCCAGCACCACCACGCGGCGGCCGGCGTCGCCGGAGCGGCCGCCGGTCCCGCCCGCCCGGGTCGTGACCGCGTCGCGGTCCTCGCTCGTCGGGGTCACGTCAGGTCCGTGGTCGGTCCGTCGTAGCGGCCCGGCACCCCAGGCGTGGGCAGCGCGGTGCCGAAGGTGTGGCGCACCTCGAGCTCCTCCTCGATGACCCCGACCAGGCGGCGCACGCCCTCCCGGATCCGCTCCGGCGTGGGGTAGCAGTAGGACAGGCGCATGCTCTGCGAGCCGAACCCGTCGGCGAAGAAGGCGGTGCCCGGGACGAAGGCGACCCGCGAGGTCACCGCTCTGGGCAGCATCGCCTTGGCGTCGAGCCCGGGAGGCAGCGTCAGCCAGACGTAGAAGCCGCCGGTCGGCACGTTCCAGCGGGCGGCCGCGGGCATCATGTCGTCGAGCGCGTTCACCATCGCGTCGCGACGCTCCCGGTACATCTCCCGGAACTGCTTGATCTGGCCGAGCCAGTCGTGCTTGTCCAGATAGGCGGAGACCGCCAGCTGCGAGAACGACGGCGGGCACAGGGTCGCCGACTCCTGCGCGAGCACCAGCTTCTCGCGTACGGCGTGCGGGGCGAGCGCCCAGCCGACGCGGAAGCCCGGTGCGAAGGTCTTCGAGAAGGAGCCGAGGTAGATCACGCCGTCGGGCTCGTCGGCGCGCAGCGCGCGGTAGGGCTCCTCGTCGAAGCCGAGCAGGCCGTAGGGGTTGTCCTCGAGCACCAGCACGTCGGCCTCGCGGCAGATCTCGAGGATCTCCGCCCGCCGCTCGGTGGACAGCGTGACCCCGGCGGGGTTGTGGTAGTTCGGGATCGTGTAGACGAACTTGATGCGCCTGCCGGCCGCCTGCACGTGTGCGAGCGCCTCGCGCAGCGCCTGCGGCACCAGGCCGTGCCGGTCCATCTCCACGTGCACGACGTCGCACTGGTAGGCCTTGAAGACGCCGAGCGCCCCGACGTACGACGGGGCCTCGCAGACGACCACGTCGCCGGGGTCGCAGAAGATCCGGGTCACCAGGTCCACCGCCTGCTGGGACCCGACGGTGACGACCACGTCGTCGGGATGGGCCTCGATGCCCTCGAGCCGCATGACGTCGCAGATCTGCTCGCGCAGGCGTGGGTCGCCCTGCCCCGAGCCGTACTGCATCGCGACCGTGCCCCGGTGACGGACCAGGTCGTCGATGGCGTCCCCGACGACGTCGAGGGGAAGGCCGGAGATGTTGGGCATCCCTCCCGCCAGCGAGACGACCTCCGGCCGGCTGGCGACCGAGAACAGCGCCCGGATCTCCGAGGCGGTCATCCCCCGGGTGCGTGCGGCGTACCGGTCGACGTAGCTGTCCAGCCGGGTGCTGCCGGTGCCGGCCGGCCCCGAGCCGGCGACCCCACCGGTGGCCGCCCCCGGTGCCCGCAGGCGGGGCAGGTGCTCGGGCATCAGCGCTCCTTCTGGGGCCCTTCCAGGGGGCTCCTTCTCAGGCGTTCCTCCTAGGATGAGGCATGAGGTCCGTCAACGGGCGGAGGGGTCCAGACGTGGAACGTCGCAGGTGGAGCGGTCGCGGTGTCTAGGCGGCTGGAGCGGCTGACGCTCGACAACCTCGACGACCTGCCCGTCAGCTGTCGCTCGTGCGTCTTCTGGGAGCTCGACCCGGTCCGGCGTCAGCGTGCCGAGCGGGTCGCCGGGGCGGCCGCGGAGAAGGAGGCGTGGGTCTCCCGGGTACTGCTGGAGTGGGGCTCGTGCGGCCGGGTGGCGTACGTCGACGACGTCCCGGCCGGCTACGTCCTCTTCGCCCCGCCCGGCTACTTCCCCGGCGCGGACTCGTTCGCGACGGCCCCGGTGAGCGAGGATGCGGTGCTGCTCGCGACCGCGATGGTGTACCCGGAGTTCTCCGGTGCCGGTCTGGGCCGGGTCCTCATGCAGGCGGTGGTCAAGGACCTCGTCAAGCGGGGCGGGATCCGGGCCCTCGAGGCGATCGGCGACACCCGCGCGCCCTCCGCGGGCCGGGCGCCGGCCTTCGGGGGCTGTGTGCTGCCGGCCGACTACCTGCTCGCCGTGGGGTTCAAGACGCACCGACCGCACCCCCGGTTCCCGCGGATGCGGCTGGACCTGCGCACCGTGCTGACGTGGCGCGACGAGGTCGAGGGTGCCCTGGAGAAGCTGCTGGGCGTGGTGCGGCCCGTCAGGAGACCGGTTCCGGTCCAGCACCCCGTGCCCGCGCCCGGCCGACGCGCCCTGCGGGACGGCACCACGGACCGGGTTCTCACGGGTGGGGCGCCCGCTCAGGGGTGCCGCGTCCGCAACGCCTCGCGGAGCTCGCCGAGCCGCAGCACCCCGGTCTGGGCGTCGTGGTCGGGGTCGAGGTAGACCCGCTGCACGGCCACCACGACCGCCTCCGCGATGACGTCGCGGAAGGCCGGGTCCAGCAGGCGGGCGGCGTCACCGGTGTTGGTCAGGTAGCCGGCGTCGAGCCGGACCGCCGGCATCCGCGTGCGGCGCAGCAGGTCCCAGGTCTTGGCGTGCGAGCGGAGGTCGCCCAGGTCGGTGCGGGCCACGATCTCGCGCTGCACCAGCCCGGCGAACCGCTCCCCCACGGAGGAGACGACGCCGTGCGCCTCCGAGCCGTAGTAGTACGTGGACACCCCCGCGGCGTCGGGGTTGTCCGAGGCGTCGACCTGCAGCGAGATGCACAGGTGCGCGTCGGCCCGGTTGGCGAACTCGGCGCGGGCCGCCTCCGTGGTCTCGTCGGCACCCCCGGTGTTGGTGAGGAACGCCTGGACACCGGTGGCCACCAGCCGGCCCTCGACGCGGCGCGCCAGGTCGCTGGTGACGGCGTCCGCGCTGCGGCGCATCGCGGGGTCGACGAAGCGGCCCACGGACGGGTCCACCACCACGACCTTGCCGGTCAGCTGGGGACCGTCCCGGCGCAGCCGCTCCTGGGCGCGAAGGGCGTTGGGGCTGCCCCCGCGCACGAGGGGGGCCAGGCGGGAGAGCGCCTTGAGGGTGGCCGGACCGCACGTGCCGTCCGGAGGCACCCCGACGTTGCGCTGGAAGTCGCGGACCGCCCGCTCGGTCTGCGACCCGAACCGGCCGTCGACCTTGCCGACCTGGAACCCCAGGTCGAGCAGCCGCTGCTGCAGGGCGAGCACGTCGTCGCCGGCCATCACGTTGCCGGGCACCAGCGTGAGCAACCGGTCCCCGAGGCGCCAGCGGGCCTCCTCGAGGATGCGGTAGGTGCCCACCCCGACGACCCCGTCGACGCTCAGCCCGCGCTGCTGCTGGAACGCCCGGACGGCCCGGTCCAGGTCGGGACCGAAGACCTCGCGCGCGGACGCGTCCGGCGGCGACTCGCCGCCGACCAGGCCCAGAAGCTCCAGCCGGGACCGGATCTCGGCCACCGGACGTCCCCGGTCGCCGAGACGGAAGACGCTGTGGGTCCGCGGGACGGGCACGAACGGGACGGACGCGGGGCGGGACGTCGAGACGTCGGGCACGGTGTCCTCCTCTCGGCGGGAGCGGACGGTCCGCGAGGTGCGGGACGGCCGGCCCTACTCAAACAGACCAGCGCGTGCGTTCCAAGCGCGACAGACCGAGCCGGCCTCGCCCCACCAGAACAGGCACACCCCCGCCGTGGCAACGGCGGGGGTGTGCCGGATTCGCTGGGGCCCCGGTGAATCCGCCGCGCTGGGCGGCCCTCAGGCGATGAAGTCCTGGAGCTCCCCGAGGAGCGCGGCCTTCGGCTTGGCGCCGACGATCTGCTTGACGAGCTCCCCGTTGGAGAAGACGTTCAGCGTCGGGATGCCGGTGACCCGGTACGTCGCGGGGGTGACCGGGTTCTCGTCCACGTTCATCTTCACGAACGTCAGCTTCTCGCCGTGCTCGGCGGCGATCTCCTTGAGGATCGGGTCGACCTGGCGGCACGGGCCGCACCACTCCGCCCAGAAGTCCACGAGGACGGGCTTGTCGGACTTCAGTACGGAGGTGTCGAAGTCTGCGTCGGTGACTGCTTGCATCTCGGCCACGAGGGCCTCCTTCTTCGGATGGTCGTGCGGGGGGTCTGGTTCGTCCCGTGGAGCCAGTGAACACGGCCCCGGGGACATTTCTTCCCTCTGGGCTCAGGCGTCGGCGGGCTGCACCCGGTCGGAGAGGAGCTCGGCCGCCTCGACCTCGCGCACGCTGTCCTCGGCCTGCGCTCCCGAGGAGGCCTCGTGGTCGAGGGCGGCCAGGAAGCGCTCGGCGTCCAGCGCCGCCGCGCAGCCGGTGCCCGCGGCGGTGACGGCCTGACGGTAGACGTGGTCGACGAGGTCCCCGCAGGCGAACACGCCCGGCAGGCTGGTCCTGGTCGACGGCTGGTCGACCAGCACGTACCCGGACTCGTCGAGGTCGACCTGGCCGCCGAGGAGCTCCGAGCGCGGGTCGTGCCCGATGGCGATGAACAGGCCGGTCGCCGGCAGCAGGCGACGCTCGCCGGTGACGGTGTCGACCAGCGTGAGCCCGGTCAGCTTGTCCTCGCCGTGGACCTCCGCCACGGCACTGTTCCAGGCGAAGTCGATCTTGGGGTCCGCGAACGCCCGCGCCTGCATGATCTTCGAGGCGCGCAGCTCCCCGCGACGGTGCACCAGCGTCACCTTGCTCGCGAAGCGGGACAGGAAGGTGGCCTCCTCCAGGGCGGAGTCCCCGCCCCCGACCACGGCGATGTGCTGGTCGCGGAAGAAGAAGCCGTCGCAGGTGGCGCACCAGGACACGCCGTGCCCCGAGAGCCGGTCCTCGCCCTCGATGCCCAGGCGGCGGTAGCCCGACCCGGTGGCCAGGATCACCGCGCGCGCCCGGTGCTGGGTGCCGCCGCCGTCGGTGACCACCTTGATCTCGCCGGTGAGGTCGAGCGCGGTCACGTCGTCGGGGACCAGCTCGGCGCCGAAGCGCTCGGCCTGGGCGCGCATCTCGTCCATCAGCGCGGGACCCATGATGCCGTCGCGGAAGCCGGGGAAGTTCTCGACCTCCGTCGTGTTCATCAGTGCTCCACCGGCGGTCACCGATCCCTCGAACACCAGCGGCGCCAGGTCGGCACGCGCGGCGTAGACCGCGGCGGTGTAGCCCGCGGGGCCCGAGCCGACGATGATCACGTTGCGCAGGTCAGAGGCCATCGAGGAGAGCTCGCTTCCAGTCGTGGTGATTCATGGGGATTCATGGGGATTCATGGTGGGTCGCGGTGAGTGGTCCGGGGCCGCGGACCCACGCTGGGTGAACCGATCCTAGGCGGCGCACATTCCCCTGCCCGCGCCCCCGGGCTCAGGGCACGTGCACGGTGGCGGTGGCCAGCGGCGTGCCCGTCGAGCCGCAGGCGTAGACCCGCGCGACGCGGGTGCCCGCAGCGACCGGCACGGCCAGCCAGGCGGGCCGGCGGTCGAGGCGTACGCCGAGCAGCCGCACGTCCGGACCGACCGGTGGTGGCGCACAGCCCGTAATCGGCCGGCCGGCCGGGGGGGCCAGGGTGACGGGCCCCGATCCCGGCCCTGACACCGGCCCTGACACCGGCCCTGACACCGGGCCTGACACCGGGCCTGACACCGGGCCCGACACCGGACCGGAGGACGCCGCTGGGGGCCGGATCGAGGTTCGCGGGGCTCCGGACGCGGCTGGCGCGGCCCCCCGCCCCTCGTGCGCCTGCGCCGCCGACCCCCGGGGCGCCGCGACCGGCCCGCCGTCGACGACGCGTTGCACGTCGCGGGTCAGGGTCGCGCTGCTCAGCAGCGGAACGGTTCGCGTGCTGCCGACCGGGTGGCGGGAGCCGAGGGCCGCCGGCCCCTGGGCCGTGGCCGCGGAGCGGCTCCTGCTGGCGGATGCCGCGGCCCCGGCCTCGGCGTGCGACCCACCGGAGCCGGTGAGCTCGCGCAGCCCGACGACGCCGCCGGCGAGCACCACCACGGCCGCCGCCGCGGCGGCGACCAGCACGGTGGACCAGCGGCGGTGACGCCGCCCGGGTCCGCCCGTCGCGGCGTGGGCGCCGCCGGGCTCGGAGCCCTCCTCGGGGCCGGTCAGGCCGGCGAGCACCGCGTCGAGGCGGCCGGCGACGTCCGCGGGCAACGGCGTCACGGGCTCGTGCCGGGCCACCGCACCCAGCGCGCGCCGTACCTGCTCCTCCTGCTCGGGCGTCACCGCGCCGCGCCTCCTTCCCCGTCCGTCCCTCCACCTGCCGTGTCCCCGTCACCGGCTGGGACGCGCGGGGCGTCGTCCCGGTTCCCCCCTGCGCCCCGGTGCGCCACCAGCAGCGGCAGCAGGCGGGCGCGCCCTCGCGAGCAGCGGCTCTTGACCGTGCCGGGGGCGCACTCCAGGATCGCCGCCGCCTCCTCGACGGAGTAGCCCTCCATGTCGACGAGGACCAGGGCGGCCCGCTGCTCGTGGGGCAGCGTCTGCAGCGCCGCCAGGACGGCGGCGCGCCGCTCGTGGTCGACGGCCAGGTCGGCCGGGTCGGCGACCTCCGCCGAGGCCGGGACGCCGCTCCCCGGCCCGATGCTCGTGCTCCGGGCGGCAGGGCTGGACGTCCCGCCCGGTCCCGGCAGGTCGCCGTCCGGCAGGGGGTCGGCCAGCCGCACCCTCCGGCGGCGCATCCGGTCCAGGCAGGCGTTGACCACGATCCGGTGCAGCCACGTCGTGACCGCGGAGTCGCCACGGAAGGAGCCGGCCCGGCGGAACGCCGAGACCATCGCGTCCTGGAGCGCGTCGGCGGCCTCCTCCGGGTCGCCGGTCGTGCGCAGGGCCACCGCCCACAGCCGCTCGCGGTGCCGGCCGAACAGCACTCCGAAGGCGTCGGCGTCGCCACGGACGTGGGCACGCAGCAGGGCACGGTCGTCGGGCTCCTCAGGGTCGGCGGCCACCGGGCCGTCCGTGCCTGTCATGAGCGGACCGCGACCTCCGAGACCGTGCCCTCGTAGCCGCCCGAGACCCGTGGCAGCGACGTCAGCCAGACCACCAGCCAGCGGGTGGTGACCGGCTTGGTGAGCGAGAGGTCGACCTTGGTGCCGGCGTCCTTGCGGGTCGCGACGGTGCGCAGCCCCCTGGTGGTCGTGGGGGCCTGGTGGGCGCCCGGGGCGGCCAGCACCTCCAGGGACGTCGGCCGTCCCTCGAGCCGCACGCGCACCCCGCCGACCCGGGCCGGGTGGCCGAGGTCGAGCAGCAGGCCGACGCCGGTCTTGAGCTTGGGGAACTGGTCGAAGTAGGTGCTCGTGTGCCACGACGTGCTGGGGTGCCCGTCGATCGCCAGCGGGGCAAGGTCCGGGTTCTCGCGCGGCGGGTTCCCCTGCGGGTCGAAGTCGCTGACGTCGGCGATCCTGACCGGGCCTGCGGACGGCGACGGGCCACTCGAGCCGCGCGACCCGCCACCGGCGGCGGGTGCGCCGCCCCGGCCGCCGGAGAGCTTGAGGCCCACGACGACGACCACGGCCACGAGCAGGAGCGCGCAGACGACCACCGCCAGCCGCAGCCCCCTGCGTACCCCCCCGGGCCGGCCACCGGACCGGTCCTGCTCCGGCCACGGTGCCGGCTCAGGCTCCGGCGGGCGTCCCGCGTCCCCGGACCCCCCGACCCCCCTGTCGGATCCCGGGTCCGGTTCAGCGGCCGGTCCTGCGGCTCGCGCCGGGGCCGGCCCGGCGGGCGGTCCGGGGGTGCCCGTCCCGGTGGCCGTGGTGGTCACGCCCTCGTCGGCGAACAGCGGCCGCCCCCCTCCGGGTGCCGCCGGCATGCCGGAGGTGTCGTCGGCGAACGCCGGCACCCCCGCCTGGGTCGCATCCGGGTCGGTCGGCGCGGTCCCGTCCTGGGTCGGGGTCTCCTCGGTGTCGGGCTCCGCCGGCTCACCGAACAGGTCGTCGTGGTCGATCGCCGTGGTGGCGTCGGGATCCCCTCCGGCGCTCGCGGCGGCCCCGGCGGCCCCGGCGGCCCCGGAGGCCCCGGAGGCCCCGGAGGCAGAGCGGCCGACGGTGGGGGCGTCCACGGCGTCCGCGGCCACGCCGTCACCGATGTAGTCGCTGAGCGCGGCGTACACCTCGTGGGCCGAGTGCAGGGGGACCACCTGGCTGTGCTGGTCGCCGTTGAGCACCCGCTCGCAGATCGCGTCCAGGGGCCGGGGCACCCCCGCGCGGACCTGGCGGGGCCGCAGCGGCCGGCCGTGCTCCGCGGGCGCCGGCGCGACCACGGACCCCTCGGTGCCCGGCCAGCGGCCCACCAGCCCGGTGTACAGCAGCGCACCGAGGTTGACCACGTCGGCCTCGAACGCGTCGAGCGGCTCCCCTCCGGTGACCCGCTGGTGGGTGAAGTCGGGGGTGCTGTGCAGGACGGAGGACACGACGAAGCCGATGACCTTCACCGAGCCGGCCTCGGTCACCATGACGTTCTCGGGCAGTAGGCGACCGTGGGCGACGCCGTGCCGGTGGGCGGTGGCGATCGCGTCGGCGACCTCGCGGGCCACCCACGCCGCCCTGCGCGGCGCCAGGGGCCCGTCGGCGACCAGGCGGTCGAGGGAGACGCCGGCGCCCCACTCGTTGACGACGTAGACGACGCCGTTCTCGGCGGCCGCGTCCAGCACCCGCAGCAGGCGCACGTCGCTGACCAGCGCGGAGGTGCGGGCGGCGGTCAGCACCGCCTCGGCGCGCGCGTCGGAGGACGCGAGCACGTGGACGGCCACGCTGCGGGCCAGCACCCGGTCCGTGGCCCGCCACAGCCGCGCGCCCTCGCTCTCGTCGAGCAGGTCGTCGAGCGCGAACCGGCCGGCGAGGAGGCTGCCGGGTCCCAGTGGTGTGCCGCCCACCTGTTCCCTCTCCGTTCGTCCCCGCTCGTGGAGCCGCCGCCGTCGTCAGCGGTCGGCCCCATGCTACGGGCGTGCGGTCGACGTCCTCTCGACACGCGGCGGACACGCGTGAGCGGAGCGAGCGCAGATCAGCGGCGCAGCCGGCCGGTGACCGCGCGCACCACGGCGGTGACCTCGGTGATGCGCATCGCACGGGCCGCGACTAGCAGCACCGCCACGTCGGCCAGCACCGTTAGCGCCAGCGTCGCGACCGCCTCCGCCTTGGCCGTGCCGGAGGTGCTGGCGCCCTGCCCTCCGGTCGCCCCGGCCGCGGACCACGCCGCCTCGAGCCCGGTGCGGACCGCCCAGGCGACGGCCACCGCGAGCACGGAGGCGATCACCAGCCGCACCAGGAACCGGACCAGGACCGGGGTCTCCAGTCCGCCGAGCACCCGGCGCAGCACGCTGTAGGACACCAGGGCGCCGACCAGGTAGGACCCGGCGTAGGCCAGCACGAGCCGCGGCGCGGTGTGCGCGGGGGAGACCTGCCGGGTCAGCGCGACCGCGAGCCCGACGTTGGTGGCCGCGATGACGCACTGCACCCAGAACACGGTGCGGTTGCGCTCCAGCGCGTAGAAGCCGCGCAGCACCAGGTAGTGCGCGGTGAACAGCACCAGTCCCGGCGCGAAGAGGGCCAGCGAGGTGGCGAACTGCGGCACGCTGTGCCGCGCCGCGCCGTACCCGATCATGACGTTGGACAGGTCCAGGGAGATGACCGGCAGCAGGATCGCGAACGGCACGATGAGCGCGTACGTCGTGCGCAGCGTCTCCGCGACCTGGCCCGCCACGCCGCGCAGGTTCGTGTCGGCGGCGAACCCCGACAGCCGGGGCAGCATGGCGGTCGCGAGCGAGACGGTCGCGATCGAGTGCGGGACCATGACCAGCAGGAACGCGGTGGAGTAGATCGTGTACCCCGTGCCGCTCTGCGTGCTGTGGCACACGCCGGTCGCGGCGTCGGCGGTGCCCGACGAGGCGATCCGGACCACCACGGTGTAGGCGATCTGGTTGACCACCACGAACAGCACCGTCCACACGCCGAGCCGCAGCGTGTGCCCGAGGCCGGTGCCGCGCAGGTCCAGCCGTGGGCGGAAGGTGAACCCGGCGCGTCGCAGGTACGGCAGCAGGATGAGCAGCTGCACGGCGATGCCGACGGTGGAGCCCAGACCCAGCAGCAGCTCCTGGCCCGTGGTGTACCCGCCGACGGAGGACGCCGGGCCGGCGAGCGCCGCCGGGTCGCTGACCCCCGCCCGGCACAGGTCGTGGACCGGACCGAAGAACCACAGGTACACCCCGAGAACGGCCACGGAGATCACGTTGTTCGCGATCGGCGCCCACATCATCGGGCCGAACGACCCCCGGGCGTTGAGCACCTGGCCGACCAGCACGAACATGCCGTAGAAGAAGACCTGCGGCAGGCAGAACCGGGCGAAGGCGACCACGGACTCCCGCTGCGCCGCGAGGTCCGGGCTGAAGAAGCTGCCGGTGAGGAACAGCCGCATCAGCAGCGGCGCCGCGATCACCAGCACCGCGCTGACCCCGGCGAGGAACACCGCGGCGAGCGTGATCACCCGTCGGGTGTAGCCCTCGCCGCCGTCGGGGTCGTGCTTCTGCGCCCGGACCAGCTGCGGCACCAGCACGGCGTTGAAGACGCCACCGGCCAGCAGGATGTAGAGCATGTTCGGGATGGTGTTCGCGATCGTGAACACGTCGGCGTGCAGGGCGGTGCCGAGCGCGGCGACCAGCATGGCGTTGCGCACGAAGCCGCTGAGCCGGGAGACCACGGTCCCGGCTGCCATGACGGCGCTGGAGGACAGCACGCTGGGGTCGGCGCGGGTGCCGGTGCTCATGTGCGCAGCTCCCGGTCCGGCCGGCCCGTCGGCGGACCGCCCTCCGGCCCGGACCCGGAGCTCGGCCCGCGGGGCAGGAGGGGGCCGTGGGTCGCCTTGCGCCGGCGGACCCGCCGGAACAGCCGCACCCCGATGGCGACCACCAGCAGCGCGAGACCGCCGCCCA
This sequence comes from Nocardioidaceae bacterium, assembly GCA_025927955.1. Lineage (GTDB taxonomy): Bacteria > Actinomycetota > Actinomycetes > Propionibacteriales > Nocardioidaceae > Nocardioides_B. Next base: position 19,071 of record JAICKK010000002.1, on the reverse strand, counting down.
TGACCACCCAGACGACCGTGCTGACATTGCTGGTGCGCACCGTGAACTGCGTCCTGCTGCCCAGCGGCGCTCCGTCGGCGTCGGTGGTGAGCAGCACCACCGAGTGGACGCCGATGTGGCGCGAGTGCGTCTCCAGGCGGATCGACGTCCGCCGCCCCGGTCCGAGCGTCACCGGCTCGACGGGATCGATGCGGAGGTCGGAGCCGGGCGTGCGCACCGCCAGGCCCACGGTGACCCGTTCGGCGAGGTCGTTGGCCAGGGTCACCTGGATCGGCCCCGACTCGCCGGACATCATCACGAACTCCGGTCCCTCCACGCGGACCCGGGACATGAGCAGCCGGACGTACCCGCGGGCGGCCCGGGCGTGGGCGAGGACGTCGGTCGGGGCTCGTCGCGCGTACCCCGAGGACGCCAGCACGGCCATCCGGCTCACCGTGCCGCCGACCGTGCGGTTGTCTTTGAGCAGCCGGTCGAAGACGCCGCCGACCCGGTCCAGGTGCAGGGAGGCGCGCAGGTTCGCCGCGGGCAGCTCCTGCGCGCGCTGCGCGTCGGGGTACACCGGCGCGGGGGCCGCGGAGCCCCTCGCCGGTGGCGAGGCGGTCGCGAGCACGGAGCTGAGGTCCACCATGTCCAGCCAGGGAACGTGCAGGCCGTGGAAGAAGGCGGACTGCGACCACGTGGCTCCCGGGTCCCAGGCCGACGGCGTGGACACCACGAGCGGCTGGTCCCGCGCCGAGGACATCGCGTGCAGCGCCGCGTCGCTGAGCAGGCGCTGCCGGAGGTTCAGCGCTCCGAACCGGGAGTTGGGGGCGGGGCCACCAGAGCCCGCGGCCGAGTCGGTGAGCACGACCGGGGCCCGGCCCGCGGGGGTCAGCGCGGGCTGGCCGGCGTCGGGGAACGCCTCGTCGCTCAAGATCACCACCGATCCCGGGTCCGCCCGGCGCAGGGCGGCCGCCGGCAGGAGGCCGCCGAGCGGGTCGAGGCCCGGCGTCGCGTCGGTGACGCCGTGGCGGGCCAGCGTGTCGGTGCTGAGCCGGCCGGCGGTGACGTAGAGCTTCTGCAGCGGGCTGCCGGAGGGATGGCTGAGCACGGAGGCCACGTCGAGGTTGCCGTAGGGCAGCGCCACGATGTCGTGACTGGGCGCCTCGCGGCGGAAGACCTCCAGCCAGCGGCGCGCCGCGTCGACCGCGACCCCACCACCGCCCTGCCCGCCGCCCTGCCCGCCGCCCTGCCCGCCGGATGCCCCGTCCGACGACCCGTCGGCTCCTGCGGACGCCGACGGGGAGGCCGCGTCCCCGTCCGTGGGGGACGCCGACGGGCTCGAGCCCGAGCCGGCCGTCTCCGCGGGGTCGAGCGGGGGGTTGCCCCGGGCGAGGGAGCTCACGGCGTCGAGCAGCGCCGGGTCGAGTGCCCAGGTGAGCGGCTGGCGCGTCCGGCCGGTGAGCCGCAGCAGCCGGTCGAGCCGACCGTCGGCCTGCACCGCCTGCAGCCATCCCTCGGTGTCCTGCAGCCGACCCGCCGCCCCCCGTCGTACCCACCTCTCGAGGGGGACGACGAGCGCGAGACGCGTCCGGTCGCGGGCGCCCGCGCCGGAGCCGGGCCGGGGCAGCAGCGGCATGAAGGTGCGGGCCCGGCCGTCGGCCACCAGGTCGCGTCCCTCGGCGCTCGCGCCCAGGACGTGCACCGCGACCCAGTACACCCCGGGCTCCCCCGAGATGGCGAGGTCGTGCCGCGGCACCGACAGCCGGTAGGACACCGACTCCCCGGGCGCCAGGTCGCCGACCGGCTCGAAGAGCCCGGGCGTCGTGAGCCGTCCCTGTCCGCCGATCGGTGCGGTGGCCTCCGTGTCCGCGGCGCGCGCCAGGTCGGCCCGGCTGCGGATCGGGGTCGCGGAGGTCAGCAGGTAGACGTTCAGGGAGCTCCAGGTCTCGTCGGACCGGTTGACGATGCGGCCGGTGACCGTGACCGCACCGGTGCGCGGGATGGTCGAGGGCACCAGGGAGTCCAGCGTCACCCGCAGGGGAGCGCTCGGGGGCGCGTCCGTGACCGCCGTCGCCATGGAGGTGACCCGGGCGCTCGCCTGCTCCACGGCCGCCGCGGGGGCCGCCGCGGGCGCGACGCCCACGCCGAGCGCCGCCACGGCGACGAGAGCCAGCAGCCGGGCTCGAGCGCTGCGGGTCACCCGGCAACACTAACGACACGCTCGCCGCCCGAGGCGGTGACATAGAGTTGCCCGTCGTGTCCGACGAGCCCCGAGCACGACCCCGTGAGGTGCCCGCTGCGACCGACCCCCAGCAGCCGGGGCAGCCGGGGCTTCCGGGCGAGCGCAACATGCGCGAGGTGCAGGAGTCGGCGGCACGTGAGCTGGCCCGGCTCTCGCCGGTGGTCGACGCGCTCGGCGCGCGGTTCGCGGCCGCCGGTGAGCAGATCGCCCTCGTCGGCGGCCCCGTGCGCGACGCGATGCTCGGCCGCTCCCATCATGACCTCGACTTCGCCACCTCCGCGCGGCCGGACGCCACGGAGCGGCTGCTGTCGGGCTGGGCGGACGCCACCTGGGACATGGGCCGCGCCTTCGGGACGATCGGGGCACGCAAGGGGCAGTGGCAGGTCGAGATCACGACGTACCGCAGCGACTCCTACGTCGCGGACTCCCGCAAGCCCGAGGTGGCCTACGGGGACACGCTGGCCGGCGACCTCGGGCGCCGCGACTTCACCGTCAACGCCATGGCGGTGACGCTGCCCGAGCACCGCTTCGAGGACCCGTACGGCGGGGTCGTCGACCTGGCCCACGGTGTGCTGCGCACGCCCGGCCGGCCGGAGGACTCGTTCTCCGACGACCCGCTGCGGATGATGCGGGCGGCCAGGTTCGCCGCTCAGCTCGGCTTCACCGTCGAGGCCGACGTGCGCCGGGCGATGGGCGAGATGGCCGCCCGCATCGAGATCGTCTCGGCCGAACGGGTCCGCGACGAGCTGGTCAAGCTGGTGATGGGCCGGCACCCTCGCCGGGGGCTGTCCCTGCTCGTGGAGACCGGCCTGGCCCAGCGGGTGCTGCCGGAGCTGCCCGCGCTCGCCCTCGAGCGCGACGAGCACCACCGGCACAAGGACGTGTACGAGCACACGCTGACGGTCCTCGAGCAGAGCATCGACCTCGAGGACCGCCTCGGGGGGCCGGACTTCGTGTCCCGGTTCGCCGCGCTGATGCACGACGTCGGCAAGCCCCGGACCCGGCGCTTCTGCGGCGACGGCACGGTGACCTTCCACCACCACGACGTGGTCGGTGCGAAGCTGACCCGCAAGCGCATGAAGGCGTTGCGCTTCTCCAACGAGACCACCGACCAGGTGGCGCGGCTCGTCGAGCTGCACCTGCGCTTCCACGGCTACGGGTCGGGGGAGTGGACCGACTCCGCGGTCCGCCGCTACGTCCGCGACGCCGGAGACCAGCTGGCCCGGCTGCACGTGCTGACCCGGGCCGACTGCACGACGCGCAACCGGCGCAAGGCCGAGCGGCTGCGGCGTACCTATGACGACCTCGAGGTGCGCATCGCCCGGCTCGCGGAGCAGGAGGAGATGGAGGCGGTGCGGCCCGACCTCGACGGGAACCAGATCATGGAGGTCCTCGGCATCGGCCCGGGACGCGAGGTCGGCGACGCCTACCGGTTCCTGCTCGAGCAGCGCCTGGAGCACGGCCCGATGTCGACCGACGCAGCGGAGGCGCTGCTGCGCGAGTGGTGGTCGGACCGCGGCTGACGCGCGCGGGCCGCGGCTCATCGGGCCGAGCCGCTCCCTCCGGCGGACAGGGCGTGCTGCGCGACGTCGCCGGTGGGGGTGACGAGCGGGAAGTGGCAGGCGACGTGCCGTCCCGGGGCGACCTCACGCAGCGGTGGGTGCTCGCGCGCGCAGAGCTCCTGGGCATAGGGGCACCGGGTTCGGAACGGACACCCGGACGGCTTGTCGACCGGGTTCGGCACGTCGCCGGTGAGCAGGATCCGCTCCCGGGGGGCGACCTCCTCGTCCTCCACGTCGGGTGCCGACTGGAGCAGCGCCTCGGTGTAGGGATGCCCGGGGCGGTCGTAGAGAGGGTCGGTGACCGCGGTCTCCACCACCTCCCCGAGGTACATCACCACGATGCGGCTCGACACGTGCCGGACGACGCCGAGGTCGTGGGCGATGAAGACGTAGGTCAGCGCGAACTCGTCCTGCAGGTCGAGGAACAGGTTGAGCACCTGCGCCTGGATGGAGACGTCGAGGGCGGAGACGGGCTCGTCGGCCACGATGACCTTCGGGTTCATCGCCAGGGCCCGGGCGATCCCCACCCGCTGCCGCTGCCCTCCGGAGAACTCGTGCGGGAACCGGTCCACGTGAGAGGCGTTGAGCCCGACGACCTCGAGGAGCTCCTGCACGTGGCGCGCGATCGCCCGCCGGTCGCCGTACCCGTGGATCTGCATCGGCTCCGAGAGGATGTCGCCCACCCGACGGCGCGGGTTCAGCGACGCGTAGGGGTCCTGGAACACCAGCTGAAGGTCGCGGCGCACCGGCCGGAGCTGGCGCCGGGACAGCCGGGTGATGTCGCGGCCATGGAACGACACGGTGCCTGAGGTGACGTCGGTGAGCCGGACAAGGCAGCGCCCCAGGGTGGACTTGCCGCAGCCCGACTCGCCGACCACGCCGAGCGTCTCGCCGGCGCGCACGGCGAGGGAGAGGCCCTCCACGGCGCGCAGGACCTGACGACCGCCGACCAGCGAGTGTCCGCGCACCGGGAAGTGCTTGGTCAGGTCCCGCGCCTCCAGCAGGACCTCGCCCGGGTCGCTGTCGGCCCGCTCCGGCCGCCTCACGGTCCCTGCTCCGGCGCCGGTGGGGTGGACGCGTCGAGCGGGGCGCCGTGCTCGGTCAGGTCCCCCGGGTCGCCCTCGGCCACCGCTGCCTCGACGACCTCGCGGCGCAGCTCCTGGCGCCGGTCGCGAGGCAGCCAGCAGGCGTCGACGTGCGCGGGGCCGCCCGCCAGCTCCGGCCTTTCGTCGCACCGCTCGTGCCGCATGCGGCAGCGGGGCGCGAACGGGCATCCCGGGGCCACGTCGAGCGGGGACGCGGGCGAGCCGGGGATCGTCGGCAACCGGCGCACCCGCTCCGCCCGGGGGCGGGGGACCGAGTCGAGCAGGCCCCAGGTGTAGGGATGGCGTGGACGGTGGAACACGTCCTTCTTCGGCCCCTGCTCGGCCGCCCGGCCGGCGTACATGACCAGCACCTGGTCGGCGATGTCGGAGACCACCCCCATGTCGTGCGTGATCAGGATGATCGAGGAGCCGTGCTCGACGCGCAGCCGGCGCATCAGGTCGAGGATCTGTGCCTGGGTCGTCACGTCGAGCGCGGTCGTCGGCTCGTCGGCGATGAGCAGCGAAGGGTTGTTGGCCAGCGCCATCGCGATCACCGCGCGCTGTCGCATCCCGCCGGAGAACTCGTGGGGGAAGTCGCCCACCCGGCGTCGCGGGTCCGGGATGCCGACCTCGTCCAGCAGCTCCACGGCCCGCTCGTGCGCGACCCTCTTGGAGACGTCGTCGTGGGCACGGATCTGCTCGGCGATCTGCCACCCGACGGTGTAGACCGGGGTCATCGCCGTCATCGGGTCCTGGAAGATCATCGCGATCTCTCGGCCACGCAACGGCCGCAGGTCCTTGTCCCGCATCGCGACGAGGTCGCGACCCCGGAACAGGGCCTGGCCCTCGACGCGCGCGTTGGGGTCGCGGATCAGCCCGAGCAGGCTCATCACCGACACGCTCTTGCCCGACCCGGACTCGCCGACGATGCCGAGCACCTCGCCGGGAGCCAGGGAGAACGACAGACCGTCCACCGCCCGGACGACGCCTTGGCGGGTGCGGAAGGACACGGTGAGGTCGCGCACGTCCAGGAGGGACTCGGGTCCGGCGGCGCCGGCCCCGCGGACCGTCTCGCGCACGAGGGAGGACTCAGGCACGGCGCACCCTCGGGTCGAGGGCGGCGTAGAGCACGTCGACGACGGCGTTGGCCAGCACCACGAAGAAGGCCGCGTACATCACGCAGCCCATGATCACCGGCAGGTCGAGGTTCTGCAGGGAGTCGAAGGTCAGCTTCCCGACACCGGGCAGGCCGAAGACCACCTCGGTGAGCAGTGCCGAGCCGCCCACCAGGGCTCCGAAGTCCAGCCCGAACAGCGACACCACCGGGATCAGCGAGCAGCGCAGGGCGTGCCGGATCAGGATCCTGCGCTCGGTGAGTCCCTTGGCGCGCGCGGTGCGCACGTAGTCCTCGTTGAGCGCCTCCAGGATCTCGCCGCGGACGATGCGGGCGTAGATCCCCGCGTACAGGGCTGCCAGCGTCAGCCACGGGAACAGCAGGTGCAGCGCCCACTGGCCCGGGCTCTGGCTGAGCCCGACGTACCCGAGCGGCGGCACCCAGGAGAAGAGGCCGGAGTGCCAGCGGCTCTGGGTGAGCAGGTTGACCACCTCGCCGAGCCAGTAGACCGGGATCGAGACGCCCACCACCCCGAGCAGCATCATCAGCGGGTCGAGGGCCGTGCCGCGGCGGGCGGCGGCCGCGGTGCCCATCAGCAGCCCCAGCACCATCCAGATCACCGCCGCCCCGGCCACCAGTGACAGCGTGACGGGCACCGCCTGCAGGATCTGCGGGATCACGAGCGCGCCCCGGTTGACGAACGAGGTCAGGTCCCGTTGCACGAACAGATGCTCCATCATCAGCCCGTACCGGATCGGGATCGGCCGGTCGAGGCCGAACTCGTGGCGCACCTGCATCAAGGTGGCGGGGTCGGCGTTGCGGCCGGCGATGCGCGCGGCGGGGTCCACACCGGGGGTTGCGAAGAAGATCAGGAAGACGAGGACGCTGATCGTGAAGAGCACGAAGACCGCGGCGGCGGCCCTCCGGCCGATGAACATCGCCATCAGGCGGCGCCTCGCAGCCGCGCCTTGGGATCCAGAGCGCTGCGCACGCCGTCCCCGAGGAGGTTGAGCGTCACCGCGGTGACCGCGATCATCAGGCCCGGCGCCACCGTCACCATGGGCCGGGTGTACAGCAGCCCCAGGCCGTCGTTGATGATCGTCCCCCAGCTCGCGTTGGGCGGCTGGACGCCGATCGAGAGGAAGCTCAGCGCCGACTCGGTCAGCATGTTCAAGGCCGTCATGAGCGGCAGGAAGACCAGGACCGTCGGCATCACGTTGGGCAGCACGTCCTTGCGGAGGATCCGCAGGTCGGAGGCGCCGTTGCCGACGCCGGCCTGGATGAACTCGCGACCGCGCAGGCTCAGCACCTGGCCGCGCAGCGGCCTGGCGACGTACGGCACGTAGATCACCGCGATGATGAGGATCGGCAGCCACAGGCTGTCGCCCTCGATGTGCACCGGTCCGACCGTGAGGCCGCTGGTCAGCAGCACCACGGACAGCGAGATCGCCAGCAGGTACACCGGGAACGCCCAGACCACGTCGAAGAGCCGGGACAGCACCGCGTCCAGGACGCCGCCGAAGTAGCCGGCAGCGACGCCGAGCACCGTCGCGACGCCGCAGGCGATGAGGGCGGAGACACCGCCGATCAGCAGGCTGTTGCGGCCCCCGAACAGCAGCCGCGCCATCACGTCGCGTCCCTGACCGTCCGCGCCGAGGAAGTAGTGGTGCAGGTCCCAGGTCGGCCCGATCGGGGTGACGCCGAGGCCGAGGCCGGTGCTGCTGGGCGCCAGCACCGGTGAGGGCTTGCCGTGCACGATCGTGGTGCCGGAGATGTTGGAGGTGAAGGCGTCGGTGTGCGCCACCGAGTGCTCGTAGACCGGAGCGAGCAGGCATGCGAGCACGACGAGCAGGAAGATTCCCAGCGAGATCATCGCCACCCGGTCGCGGCGCAGGGTCACGAGCGCGGTGCGCCAGGGTCCCGCCGAGGACCGGCGGCGCCGCGCCGACGACCCGGCCGGCACCGCGATGGAGGTGTCGGAGGTCACTGCGGGATCACTTCACCCACAACTGGCTGACCAGCATGTAGAACTGCTTGCTGAACTGGTAGTTGCCGACCCGCTTCGAGGTGAAGTCGATGAGCTTCGGGGTGATCAGCGGTGCGACCGGGGCCTGCTTCATCACGGCCTGGTCGACCTTGCCCCACAGGGCGTTCGCCTGGCTCATGCTGGTCCGCTCCGTGCGCAGCGCCTGCTCCATCTGCGCGTTGACCGACCTGTCGCAGAACCCGGAGATGTTGATGCTCGAGTCGCTGCCCGGGTGGAACGAGGCGCAGGAGAGCAGCACGTCCAGGAAGTCCGAGGCCGCGGGGTAGTCCTGGTACCAGGACGTCAGGCTGATCTGCACCTTGTTCTTGGTGTTCTGGATGTAGGTGAACTGGATGTTGCCCGAGATCGGCTTGAGCGTCGCCCGGTAGCCGATGGAGTTCAGCATGCTCTGGACGTACTCGCCGATGGACTTGTTGACCTCGTCATCGGTGACCACCACGCCGATCTTCGCGCCGGCGGTGCCGGACTGCTGCACCAGCTGCCGGGCCTTGGCCACGTCGGGTGCGGTCCAGGTGCTGCCGCCGCCCTTGGTGTAGTCACACGTGTCGACGTGGCCGGGGAAGCCCGGGGGCAGCATGGTGCACACCGGTGCGGCGAGGTTCTGACCGCCGTACTGGCGGACCACGGAGTTGCGGTCCACTGCCCAGTTGACGGCCTGCCGCGCCTTGAGGTTATCGAACGGCGCCAGGTTGGTGTTCATCGCGAGGTACCACACGGCGGTCAGCGGGTTGACGTGCGCCTGGGCGGCGTACTTCGTGCCGATCTCGTTGAGCCGGTCGGTGGGCGGCGGGTCGAAGACCCAGTCGGCCTGGCCGTTCTCGACGGCGGTCACCTCGGACTCCACGGTGAGCCCGAAGGTCTCGTCGATCTCGTCGGGATAGCCCTCGGGCTGCGCGTCGCTCGACCATTGCTTGAAGTAGGGGTTGCGCACCAGCTTCAGCGCGCGGTTCGGGTCGTAGGAGGCGAACTTGTAGGGCCCGGTGGTCGGGATGGGGGTGGTGCCGGCGTCCTTCGGTGGGGCGGACTTCGGCAGGATCGAGGCGTGGGGGACGGCGAGCTTGTAGGGCAGCTCGGGGTCGGGGTTGGTGAGGTGGATGGTCACCGTGCCGGCGTTCCTGTCCCCCACGACACCCTGGGAGAGGTCGCAGGTGGCCGGCTTCTTCAGACAGGCGCCGGCGCCCACGATGCCGTTGTAGAACGTGCCGGCCGTGGGGCTGGACACCGTGAAGATCCGCTTGAACGAGGCCACCACGTCGTCGGTGGTCAGCGGCGCGCCGTTGGAGAACCTGATGCCCTTGCGCAGCGTGAACGTGTAGGTCCTGCCGCCGTCGGTGACCTTCGGCATGGACTGCGCGAGGTCGGGGACCACCGTGAAGGACGCCTGTCCGGCCCGCTTCGTGAACGCGAGCAGGCCGTCGTACGTCGCCTGGTACAGCTGCCAGTACTGCAACGTGTAGTTCACCATCGGGTCGAGCGTGCCGCCGGCCGACTTGGCGACCAGATGGAGCGTGCCTCCGCGGTGCTGGGTCTGGTACGTCGCCGGGGCCGAGGTGCCCCCGGACGAGCCCGACGAGCCGGACGCGCCGGGCGACGAGCCGCCGCTCGCCTTCGGGGTGGATCCACCGCTGCAGGCCGCGGCGGCCAGCACGACCAGAGCGGTTCCGGCCAGGGCGAGGGAGGTACGGCGAGGCTGCATGTGGCTGACTCTTCTCATTCGTGGTTGCGCAGGAAGTCGCCCACCACGGAGAGGAAGCGCTCCTCCTCCTCGACGTGGGGCATGTGGCTGGAGTCGGCGAAGGTCTCCCACCGCACGTCGGGGATGCCGTCCATGAAGGGCGCCATGGTGGCGTGGGTCGCCTCGTCGTGGGCGCCGTTGACCAGGAGCGTGGGAACGGCGATCTCGCCGACCCGGTCCACCACGGACCAGGCGCGCAGCGTGCCGACGACGTGGAACTCGCTGGGACCGTTCATCGTGTGGTAGACGGTCGGGTCCTCGGCGATGGCCTCGAAGCTTCGGGAGACCTCCGGCGGGTTCGGCACGACCCGGCACACGTGCCGGTCGTAGAACACCCGCTCCGCCTCTGCGTACTCCGGGCTGTCGGTGGTGCCGGCCTCCTCGTGCCGGAGCAGCGTCCGCTGCACCTCCGGCGGCAGGTCGTCGCGAAGCCGGTTGGCCTCCGCGACCCACAGGTCCATCGAGGCCGGGGAGTCGGCGATCACCAGGCTGAGCAGACCGGGGGGCCGGCGGATGGCGTGCTCGGCACCGAGCATCCCGCCCCAGGACTGGCCGATCAGGTGGTACCGCTCGGCCACCCCGAGGGCCCCGAGGAGGTGGTCGAGCTCGTCGAGGAACAGGTCGACGGTCCAGAAGTCGGCGCCCCGGTCCGGCAGGTGGGTGGACCGCCCGCAGCCGAGCTGGTCGTAGTGCACGACCGGGTGGCCCTGCTCGACCAGCCGGGCCATCCGAAGCGTGTAGTCGTGGGTCGCGCCCGGACCCCCGTGCAGCACGACCACCGGCGCTCGCTCGGCACCCTCGATGCGCCCGGTGACCCGGTGCCAGGTCCGCCAGTCGCGGAAGGCGGTCGTGCCGGCGCTGGTCGCCTCGGGAACGGCCACGGGTTCCTCCTCAGGACGCCTGGCGGACGGCCTGGAGCGACCTGCCGGTGGCGATAGCGCACAGCCTTGATCCTTAATGGTCCCGAGAGCAAGCCTTTTGAGGAAACGTCTTCATCCGTACCATCCGCGTCATCGTTCGTCCGCCTGACGAGGCGGGAGTCGGATGCGCCGTTGCGGGAAGAGAGAGGCATGTCGTCGCAGCCAGGGCCCGAGCAGATCGGCCGCTTCGTCGAGCAGGCGCTCGGCAGGTCCGGTGAGTCCCTGGGCCGGCCCGTCCACCTGGCCAGCGCCGTGGACGAGGTGGCCGACCGCCTGCTCACCGCCGTGGCCCTCGGCGAGTTCGTGCCCGGGGAGCGGCTCCCCGTCGAGCGCACCCTGGCCGCGCTGCTCGGAGTGAGCCGCTCGACGGTGCACGAGGCGGTCGGCCGGCTTCGGGCGGGTGGGATCGTCGAGGTGCGCCGTGGCCGCGCGGGCGGCGCGTTCGTGCGCAACGACTGGTCCACGAACTCGGCGGACGCGGTGTCGCGGACCATCGGGGTGCGCAGCGCGCAGCTCGAGCAGCTGCTCGACCTGCGCGGACTGGTCGAGGCGATGGTGGCCAGGACGGCGGCGGAGCGCCGTACCCCGGGAGACGTCACCGCGCTCCGGGCGGCCCTGGCCGCCTTCGCCGACGCGCGGACCCCCGAGGAGGAGCACGCCGCCGACGGCGCGATCCACCGGGCGGTCACGGTGGCGACCGGCAACCCCCAGGTGGCCTCCCTGACCCAGGGCCTGCTGGCCACCATCACCGTCGGCCTGCCCATCGAGCCCTACAGCCGCGACGTCTTCGACCTCGCGCTGGCCGAGCACACCGCCCTGGTGGACGCGGTCGTCGCGGGCGACGTGGATAGGGCCGGCACGGTCGCCCAGGTCCACTTCACTATGACGGCCCGGGCGCTGCGAGGGGTGCTCCGCCGCGGCCGCGCCTCGCCGGCCCCCGACCCGGTCGCACCGGCCTCCTCCCGACGTGGGCCCTCCGACGCCCCCTGAGCTCACCGATGCGGCGAGCGGCTCCGCCGAGGTCGCCGGCTGCCCAGGTCCCGGGTCACGGTGGCGTACCAGGCGGCGGTCAGGACGTAGCCGGCCGCGACCGCCGCGAGCACGCCGTACGACCTGCCCGTCGCCGGGAGCACCAGGGCGGCGGCACCCGCGGCGGCGACGAACGCGACGTTGAAGACCATGTCGTAGACGGAGAACACGCGACCCCGGAAGGCGTCGTCGACGTGCGTCTGCACCAGCGTGTCGACGACGATCTTGATGCCCTGGCCGGCCAGGCCGAGGAAGAACGCGGCCACCAGCAGGGCGGGCTGGGTGTAGAGGGCGCCCGGGAACACCTGGGTGGCCGCCGCCGCGACGAGCAGGGCCAGCAGCCAGGTGCGCGGGGCGACCAGCTCGGTGACCACCGGCGTGAGCACCGCGGCGCAGACGAAGCCCACCCCGCTGACCAGCACCGCGACCGCCAGGCCGTCGAACGCGGCGTCGAGGTCGCCCGGGCCGTGGAAGTAGCTGCGGTAGAGCAGCACCATGGAGACGGTCCACACGCCGTAGAAGAACCGGTGCAGGCCGATCGCGGCGAGCCCGTACGCCGCGGCCCGCCGCTCGCCGAGGTGCCGCAGCCCGTCGCCGAGGCCCCGCGCGACGTTCCCGAGCGCCTCCCGTACGGCGGGCCGGGCGGCGCCCAGGTCCGGCCCGAGCATCCGGCGCGGGATGCGCAGGGCGACCAGGCCGGCGACGCCGTAGAGCACCGCGGCGCTCAGCAGCACGCCGACGTCGCCGTCGACCCCGACGCTGCGCCACCCGGCGCGGGCGCCGGCGCCGGCGCCGAGACCGACCAGGAACGCCAGCGTCCCGGCGGTCGGGGTCAGCGAGTTGGCGGTGACGAGGTCGTCGTGGCTGACCACGTGCGGGAGCGCCGCGGAGAGGGCCGCGAGCAGGAAGCGGTTCACCGACAGGGCGGCCAGGATCATGGCGAACAGCACGGCCCCGCGGACCTGGCCGTGCACGGCGAGCGCCAGCAGGGCCACGAGCGCCACGCGCACGAAGTTCGACCAGGCCAGCACCTGCCGGCGCGACCAGCGGTCGAGGAACACCCCGACGAACGGTCCGAGCACGCTGAACGGCAGCAGCACCACGGCCAGCGCGCCGGCGAGGGCTCCCGGCGAGGGCGCTCGCTCCGGCGAGAACACGACGTAGGAGGCCAGCGCCACCTGGAAGACGCCGTCGGAGAGCTGGCTGGCCGCCCGCACGGCGAACAGCCGCCGGAACCAGGTCCCGTGCAGCAGGTGCACCAGGTGGCGCAGGGCGGTCACGGGTTGCTGTCTACCAGGCGATCCGCCGGACCCGCCGGTCCCAGTGGACCGGCGAGAGCCAGCGTTCGACCTCGCCGCGGTTTCGACGCCCACATCGCGGCTTCGTTCCTCAGCCGCGGTGCTTGCTCAACCTGCGGGCGAGACGCGGCCAGGTTCGTTCCTCACCTGTCCACTTCGCCCTTGATGAAGGCCTCGAGCCGGGCCCGTCCCTGGTCGTCGGGCATCTGCACCGGCGGGGACTTCATCAGGTACGTCGACGCGGAGAGGATCGGGCCGCCGATGCCGCGGTCGAGGGCGATCTTGGCGGCCCGGACCGCGTCGATGATGATGCCGGCGCTGTTGGGGGAGTCCCAGACCTCGAGCTTGTACTCCATGTTCAGCGGCACGTCGCCGAACGCGCGCCCCTCGAGCCGCACGTAGGCCCACTTGCGGTCGTCGAGCCACTGCACGTAGTCGGAGGGACCGATGTGCACGTTGCGGGCGCCGAGGTCGTGGTCGATGTTGGAGGTCACCGACTGCGTCTTGGAGATCTTCTTCGACTGCAGCCGGTCGCGCTCGAGCATGTTCTTGAAGTCCATGTTGCCGCCGACGTTGAGCTGGTAGGTCCGGTCCAGCACCACGCCCCGGTCCTCGAACAGCCTGGCCAGCACCCGGTGGGTGATGGTCGCGCCGACCTGGGACTTGATGTCGTCGCCGACGACCGGGATGCCGGCGTCCTCGAACCGCTTCGCCCACTCCGGGTCCGAGGCGATGAAGACCGGCAGCGCGTTGACGAACGCCACACCGGCCTCGATCGCGCACCGGGCGTAGAACTTGTCCGCCTCCTCCGACCCGACGGGCAGGTAGGCCACGAGCACGTCGGCGCGGGCCGCCTCGAGCGCGGCGACGACGTCGACCGCCTCGACCTCGGACTCCTCGATGGTCTCGCGGTAGTACTTCCCGAGCCCGTCGTACGTCGGACCTCGCTGCACCGTCACGCCGAGGGGCGGCACGTCGGCGATCTTGATGGTGTTGTTCTCGGAGCTGTTGATCGCCTCGGAGAGGTCGAAGCCGACCTTCTTGGCGTCCACGTCGAAGGCGGCCACGAACTCGACGTCGCCGACGTGGTAGTCCCCGAACATCACGTGCATCAGGCCGGGGACGTTCCCCGCCGGGTCGGCGTCGCGGTAGTACTCGACGCCCTGGACGAGGGAGCTGGCGCAGTTGCCGACTCCCGCGATTGCCACTCGAACCGAACTCATCTGCGCTAGCTCCTCTTGTTGTTGGTCGGCGTTGCTGGGATGTCCTGGATGCTCTGGTCGCCCTGGCCGCTGCTCAGGGGTGGGCCGTCCGCAGGCGTCGCCCGCCCGTCGTCACGGCGCTCTGCGTTGATCAGCTCGGAGAGCCAGCGCACCTCCCGCTCGACGGACTCGACGCCGTGGCGCTGCAGCTCCCGGGCGTAGCGGTCGACCTGACGCTGGGTGCGCTCGAGCTGGTGCTGGACCCGGTCCAGCCGCTCCTGCAGCCGGCTGCGGCGGCCTTCGAGGATGCGCAGGCGCGCCTCCATGTCGGTGCGGCTGAAGAACGCGAACCGGACGTCGAACGTGTCGTCCTCCCACGCGGCCGGGCCGACGTCGGCCATCAGCCGCCGGAACTGCTCCTGCCCGGCGGCGGTCAGCTCGTAGACGATGCGCTGGCGGCGGCCAACGGCTCCGGGCTCGGGGTCGGTGACGTGCTCGGCGATCCACCCGGCGCGCAGCATCCTCTTCAACGCCGGGTAGAGCGACCCGTAGGAGAGCAGGCGCGACCAGCCCAGCACGCCGTTGACCTGCTTGCGCAGCTCGTAGCCGTGCATCGGCGACTCGTGCAGCAGCCCGAGGACCGCCAGCTCGAGGGTCTCGCCACGACGGGCCACGCCGATACCTCCCTCTGCCGGGCGCACGTTCTTGTGCGCCGCTCGCGGTCCAGACCTATCACTACAACATATCGGATCGATATATCAGCAGCACCAGCGACACGCCTGAGCGGACCGGACAGGAGGAGCCCGTACGCTGTTCGGGCCCGTCCGTCACCGCTTTGTCCGGAGCTGTCCTGTGAGTCCCGCGCGCACACCCCCCTCACGCAGAGGCAGTGGTGGTGGCCGGGGTGGTGGCCGGAGCGGGACGAGGAACGGCAGGCGAGGCGCGAGGAAGCCGCCCCGCAGGTCGCTGCTGCGCCGGCTCCTCACGGCCGCCGCACTCGCGGTGCTGGGCCTGTTCCTGCTCGGGGTCGCGGCGTTCGCCTACCTCTACGTCACCACCGACATCCCCACCCCGAACCAGGACTTCACCTCGCAGACGTCGTTCGTCTACTACGCCGACGGGCACCACGAGATCGGCCGGTTCGCCAGCCAGAACCGCACCAGCATCCCGCTCTCGAAGGTGCCGCGGCACGTGCAGCAGGCCGTGATCGCCGCCGAGGACCGCACCTTCTGGACCAACAAGGGAATCGACCCGAAGGGCATCGTCCGGGCGGCGTTCAGCAACGTGCGCGGCAACCCCACGCAGGGCGCCTCGACGATCACCCAGCAGTACGTCAAGGTCTACTACCTCTCCCAGGAGAGGACGTTCACGCGCAAGATCAAGGAGGCCTTCGTCTCCTTGAAGCTCCAGCGCCAGGAGTCCAAGGCCCAGATCCTTCAGGGCTACCTCAACACGATCTACTTCGGCCGGGGCGCCTACGGCGTCCAGGCGGCCGCCCAGGCGTACTTCCACCGGGACGCCCCGGACCTCACCGTCCGCCAGGGCGCGGTGCTCGCCGCGGTGCTCAACTCCCCCACGGCCCTCGACCCGGCCGAGGGGCCGGACGCCAGGGCGCGGCTGCTGGGGCGCTACCAGTACGTCCTGGACGGCATGGCGACCGCGGGCGACCTGACCACCGCCGAGGCGACCCGCCTCGGTCGTCACCTGCCGGCGTTCCCGAAGACCACCACGGAGGACCGCCTCGCCGGGCAGAAGGGCCACATGCTGGCGCTGGTGCGCAAGCAGCTGCTCGCCAAGGGCTTCACCGACCAGGAGATCGACGGCGGCGGCCTGAGGGTGACCACCACCTTCACCCGCAACGCGATGGCCGCGGCGGCGAAGGCGGTGCACCAGCAAGAGCCCAAGGGCCTCAAGCAGCTGCACGTCGCGGTCGCCTCGGTCGACCCGCAGGACGGGGCGCTGCGCGGCCTCTACGCCGGGCAGGACTACCTGAAGAGCCAGATCGACTGGGCCACCGCGGGCGGCTCCCCGGGGTCGGCGTTCAAGCCGTTCGCGCTCGCGGCCGGGCTCCAGGACGGCTACTCGCTCAAGAGCACGTTCCAGGGCAACTCGCCGTACGTCTTCCCCGACGGCACGAAGGTGGTCAACGAGGGACCCGGCGGCGGCCACGACTACGGAGCGCGGATCTCGCTGACCCAGGCCACTGTCGAGTCCGTCAACACCGCGTACGTCGACCTCACCGAGTCGATGCAGGACGGCCCGCGCAAGATCCTCGACATGGCGACGGCGATGGGGATCCCGCGCGACGCGCCCGGCCTCGAGCCGGTCGCCGGCATCTCGCTCGGGTCCGCGACGGTCAGCCCCGTGGACATGGCGAACTCCTACGGCACGATCGCCGACGGCGGCCGGGCCAAGCCGTGGTACGTCATCGCGAAGGTCACCGACCCCGACGGCAGCCCCCGCTACCGAGCCCCCCGCCAGACCCACCGGGTGCTCCCCGACGACCTGGACCGCGACGTCAGCTACGCGCTGCAGCAGGTGGTGGCCCGGGGCACCGGCGCCAACGCCCAGGCGCTCGGCCGGCCGGCCGCCGGCAAGACGGGCACCGCGACCAACGCGGCCGGCGACGTGTCCTCGTCGTGGTTCGTGGGCTACACCCCGCAGATGGCCACCGCGGTGATGTACGTGCGCGGGGACGGCAACGACGCGCTCAACGGCTACCTGCCGTCGTACTTCGGTGCCGACTACCCGACGCGCACGTGGACCGAGGCGATGAGCGAGACCCTCGCCGGCCGGCCGGTCGAGAGGTTCCCGCCGCCCGCGAACGTCGAGCCGACCCGCGGCGACCACCGGCCCAGGCCCACGTTCACACCGTCCCCGACCCTGGCCCCGACGCCGACCCGCACGCCGTCGCCGACCGTCACGGTCGGGCCCACGCGCACGGTCACGGCCACGCCCACGCCCACGCCGACGCCCACGCGGACGCCGACCCCGACCCCCACGCCCACGGCGTCGAGCACGCCCTCGGCCTCGTCGTCGCCGACCGTGTCGCCGTCGACGTCCCCGAGCAGGAGCGCCACCGCTTCGCCTCCTCCGAGTCGACGGTGAGGGTGTCCCGCCGAGAGGTGGTGCGCCCCAGCCGCAGCGACCCGTTCGTGGGTGCCGCCAGCGAGAGCATCGGCGGCCCGGTGGGGGAGCACGCCCGGCCGCACCCGTGGTGGACGCCGCTGCGCGTCGTGCTGGCCGTCGCCGCGCTCGGGTTCGTGCTCGCCATGGTGCAGCGGTCGCCGTGCGTGGCCGACAACTGGACCAGCAACGACGTCCGCTACGGGTCCATGTGCTACTCCGACGTCCCGTACCTCTACACCGCCCGCGGCTTCGCGGCCGGGTACGGGCCGTACGTCGACACCGGCGGCCGCTACCCGGCGATGGAGTACCCCGTCGTCATCGGCTACTTCGCCTGGGTCGCGTCCGAGGTCACCCACGTGCTGGCCGGCAGCCCGGACCTCGCCGCCCGGCGCGACGTGCCCGCGGGACAGGTGTACGGGCTGCCCGGGGTGGCGAAGGAGTCCGGGCTCTACTTCGAGGTGACCGCGGTCCTGCTCGCCCCGTTCGCGCTGCTCGCGGCGGGGCTGCTGGCGCGGGTGCACCGTGGCCGCCCTTGGGACGCGATGCTGTTCGCGGCCTCCCCCACGCTCGTGCTGGCAGGGCTGGTCAACTGGGACCTGCTGGCCGTGGCCGCGGTGGCGGCCGCGCTGTGGGCCTGGTCGCGGGACCGGCCGGTGCTGGCGGGGGTGATGATCGGCCTCGGCACGGCCGTCAAGCTGTACCCGGTGTTCCTGCTCGGTGCCCTGCTGGTGGTGTGCCTGCGACGGCGCCGGGTGCCGGACCTGCTGTCGGTCACGGGCGCCGCCCTGGTCGCGTGGGTCCTGGTGAACCTGCCACCGGTGCTCTACGGGTTCGCCCAGTGGAAGGTGTTCTGGACCTTCAACCAGGACCGCGGCGCCGACCTGGGGTCGCTCTGGCTGGTGTGGCAGCAGCGAGGGCACACCGTGAGCACGTCGTTGATCAACGACGTGTCGCTGGGCTTCTTCGTCGCCGTGTGCCTCGGCGTGCTCATGCTCGGCCTGCGCGCCCGCAGGCCGCCGCGGATCCCGCAGCTGGCCTACCTCGTGGTGGCCGGCTTCCTGGTGGTCAACAAGGTCTACTCCCCGCAGTACGTGCTGTGGCTGCTCCCGCTGGTGGTGCTGGCCCGCCCCCGGTGGCGCGACGTGCTGGTGTGGACGGCCGGTGAGGTGTTCTACTACGGCGCCGTCTGGCTCTACCTCGGCGGTTGGACGGCGTCCTCGACCTCCACCGGCATCCCCGACCGCGCCTACGCCTTCGCGATCATCGTGCGCGTCGCGGTCGAGGTGTACGTCGCGGTGCTCGTCGTCCGCGACATCCTCAACCCCTGGCACGACCCGGTGCGCGCCGACGGCGTCACCGACGACCCCGCCGACCCGTCCTCCTACCGCCGCGCTACCCCGGCCACCCGCGCTGGTCGAGGCGCCCGAGCCCGCGCTGGTTGAGGTGCCCGAGCCCGCGCTGGTTGAGGTGCCCGAGCCCCCAGGGGCGAGGGCCTCGAAACCACCCGCACCCACGCGCGGACGTGGCCGTGGTGAGGTTTCGTGCGGACGTGGCGGTGGTTTCGGGGCCTCGGCTAGCGCCTCGGCACCTCAACCAGCGCGATCGTTGGTTGAGGTGCCCGAGCCCCCAGGGGCGAGGGCCTCGAAACCACCCGCACCCACGCGCGGACGTGGCCGTGGTGAGGTTTCGTGCGGACGTGGCGGTGGTTTCGGGGCCTCGGCTAGCG
>JAICKK010000207.1 GCA_025927955.1 Nocardioidaceae bacterium | reverse complement strand
GGGCGGCCGAGGCGATTCCCCTGCCGGCACACTTCTGATCGACGGCGTACCCGACGTTGGCGGACTGGAAGGCACCACGCACAATGCCGCCGAGGTTCATGCGTCCCACCAGCTCGCCGTCGAGCCTGATGAGGAACAGCGCCGACCGACCTGCGTCCCGTTCCCGCGCTGCGCGCTCGAGGCGACGCCGCTGTCCCGCCGTGGTGAAGTACTCATCGCTGCGAGTCGGTTCAGTGGGTTGGAAGTAGGTGCGATTCCGCACGAGGAAGCCTGCGACCTCTTCGGCGTCCGCTGGTTCGGCGTAGCGGATACGCATGCCGGGCTGCCTGAGGACCACCCGCAAATCGTGCCACCCTGCTCCCTTAGGTCAGCATTTGCCCTTGTCGCGATGCCGAGTCGGTCCTTCAGAAGCCCGACGTCCCGAACCGGCCCTCTGCACGGCCGGTCGAGCGTGTCGGCGTGGCCTCACGCGGGCAGACAGCTCCGCGATTCTCGGGTTCGTGCCCGCGGCGTGCCGCCTCACGGACGCCCGCAGGTGGCCTCATGGCGGCTCACCCCTCGGGGCCTTGGTCGCCGCAGTGGACGCGACGACCAACGGACCGTCGACGACGCGCCAGGCGGGTTGACCGAGTCGGCCCCGCGTATCACAGTCAAAGTGCGCGAGAGGGAGTGGGACGATGAGTGAGTGGCAGACGAGGTCGCCAGAAGATCGCCCGCGCTGGGGCACGTACTCCGTGAAGGGTCACACGGACCTGGCCATGCTCATCGAAGACATGCTGCTCTACGACGTCATCGTCTTCCCTAGCCCGGACACGGATGACGAGTACGCTCGATGGGAGCGGCAGAAGTGGGACCCGGACCTGTTGGCCCTGCGAGTGACGCAGCTCGGCGATCATGCGGTCGTCTGTCCTTGGGACGGCTCCCTTCGAGGCGAGTGGCAAAACCGTATGGAGCATCCTCCGAGTGTCCCGGAGGACGCCTTCAACGTGACCGCGTCGGTCCTCGCCGACGCGCCCTTGCGATCGTTGATGGGTCTCGACGACGCCCGCTACGAGGACGCGCTGTTGACCTCGCCGAAGGTTCGCGCGTCGTTCGGCGACCACCTGGGCATCGCGCGCGCCCAGGCAGAGCCGCTCGAGCTGGTCGCGTCGTTCCAGCGGGAGACAGACCTGGCCGCGTCCACGGGTGCCCGTTCGATCGGCGAGAGCCGCGCGGAGTTCTATGGCACCGACGACGATGGTGTCCGGCTGCGGTTCGCGCTGCAGGCCCCCGCGGATGCGAACGAGGACACGTTGCACCGCACACTCGACCTGATCGAGGGCGACGACTTCCAGCACGCTCGGCGCAGGCTGTGGTCGTTCGAGAAGGAGCTCCCTGCCCACCTCGACTCCGACCAGTTGGCGGACACGTTGGACGTACTGGTCAAGGACTACAACCGGGCTGTTACGAAGCAGAGCCGCGCAACGAAAGTCGCGTGGGCGTTGCTGATCGTGCCCGCTGCCGTCGGCGTGGGCATCGGCGCGGCCACCGGCGGCGGCGTCGTCGGCGGGGTCGTCGGAGCCGGAGCGTCGGTCTTCTTCGACCGAGTCAAGGCGCGGTTCCCGCGACTCGAGGGGGGCGCCGCGCGCGCAAGCTACCACCCGGGAAGCGCCGCCGCAGGGATGCTGGCGATCGCCGGTCACGTGGACGGCCACGGCGCAAACCGCTGAGCTCAGCGACTGGGACCGCGCGCCACCTGAGGCAGGCGGCCTTCACGACGCGCTGCGCGCACCGCCATGTGCTGCGAGCGAGCCCGCACCAACCTCCACCGGCATCCTTGCCGCCTACACGGGTCACGAACCTGACGGCCTCCCGGTCGTGCCGATGGGCGTGGGGGCCACGTAGTGTCCTGCCGTGCAGTGTTTCGCAGCGGGTCGCAGCCGCGCCTGAGGGAGTGGCTCCTCGAGAGCCGCAGACGCCGGCACCCGCGCCGTCGCGGGTGCCGTGGGCTGGCAAACCTCAAGAAGGAAGCACACCGCCATGCACATCCGCCCGTCCCGAACCTCAGACCTGCCCGCGCTTGTTGGCCTCACGATCGAGGTCTTCGGGCCGTTCTACGAACAGAGCTTCCGCGCCATGGTTCCTCCCGACGTGTACGAGCACCAGCACGGGCGCTGGGCCGACGACTACCGGGACTTCGTCCCGACACTGCATGACCCAGAGCACGGCAAGCACGTCGCCGTCGCAGAGTCGGATGACGGCCAGATCGTGGCCTACGTCGGCTGGCACATCGACCTGGAGCGTCGGCACGGCGAGATCGACCCCTTGGCGGTGCGAGAGACTCATCGGCGCAGCGGACTCGGCCGCGAGCTCTGTGAGCACGCGATCAGCGCCATGCGCGAGCATGGGGTGGAGGTCGTCTCCGTCGGGACGGGAGGTGACTGGTTCCACGCTCCCGCGCGGGCGCTGTACGAATCGATGGACTTCTACCCAGTCCCGGTCGTCTACTACCTCCGTGCGCTGTAGATGCCGAGGGCGTCCGTTCATGTCTCGATGACCGTGGCCGCGCGCTGGACTGCACCACCCTGCCATCGACTGTGGTGGGATGAGAGCCAATGTGCCGATGGCAGGAGATCCCAGTGGCGGACGCCTCGTTTCGCCGCTACTGGGCGGCGGCGACGCTCAGCTCGTTCGGCACCGCGGTGACCACGGCGGCGGATCCTGGTGTGGAGCAGCGTCGGTCGGGCGGTCACACTCGGTGCGCTGCCGGTGCTGTGGGCATGCGGGGAGCTCAAGGTATGGACCCTGGTCGGTTTGCTTCTAGCGTTCGGCGCGTTCTCGGTGTTCGCGTTCGCGGCCACGCAGTCGCTGCTGCCTCACCTGGTCGCGAGGGGGTGTCTGGTCAGGGCGAACGCGCAGCTCGACCAGAGCGATGCTGCGGCGCAGACCCGGGGCCCAGCGCTCGGTGGTGGGCTGGTCGGTCTGCTCGGTGCGCCGGCTGGGGACCGGACGCGTGCGGTCTACCCCATGGCGTGGATCCTGGTCGCTGCGGCACCCGACGTTCCCGCCGGAGCGACGCTGCTCAGCGTGGCACTCGTGCTGCACGGCCTCGCCATGGGGGTCGAGAACGCCAACGACACGGGGTACTGGCAGTTCGTCACGCCCGACAGGCTGCTCGGTCGGGCGAATGCCACCAGACGCTCGGCCAACCGCTCGGCTGGCGCCCTCGGCGCCGTCCTGGGCGGGATAGCGCTGACCGTGTTCGACGAGAGGCTCACCCTGGTCGGTGTCGTAGCGGTGTTCACCGTGTCGCTGGCGATCGTGTCCCTATCGCCAGTCAGGACCCTGCGGGTAACCTGACTCACGGTTGGCGGCGGATGCGCGGGCACGTGGCGGACGGGGAGCGCTGGAACGCTGGGGGCCCGCTGACCTGGGGGTTTGTGCGCCATCAGGGACTCGAACCCCGAACCCGCTGATTAAGAGTCAGCTGCTCTGCCAATTGAGCTAATGGCGCGCGAAGCGTGGGCAAGGCTAGCAGCGCACCCACGACGGCAGGAAATCGGGCAGGCTGGGGCCCATCCGGTCGGCCGGACAGCGCGAACCTCTGGTGGACGACGCGGCCGCGCAGGGCGCGACGAAGGAGGAGGCATCGATGTCGGAGCCAGGACTGAGGCTGGTCCCCGCCCAGGGGCCGTCCGACGTCGACGCGTTGCTGGGGAGGGTGGCACTCGGAGACTCGGGGGCCTTCGAGGCGCTGTACGACGAGCTCTCCTCCGCGGTGTTCGGCCTTGCGCGCCGCGTCGTGCGGGACCCGGCCCGCGCCGAGGACGTCACGCAGGAGGTGTTCCTGGAGGTGTGGCGCCAGGCGGCGAGGTTCGACCGCGGCCTCGGCAAGGCGAAGACGTGGGTGATGACCATCGCCCACCGGCGCGCCGTGGACGCCGTACGGCGCAGCGAGTCGGCCCGGCGGCAGGAGACCCGCGTCGTGCACCAGGAGGTCACCGCCGAAGAGCCGGTGGAGGGGCTGATCCAGGCCGAGGAGCACGGCGCGGTGCGTGAGTGCATGGAGACCCTCACCGAGCTGCAGCTGGAGTCGGTGAGGCTGGCGTACTTCAACGGCTACACCTACAACGAGGTCGCGACCCTGCTGGAGAAGCCGCTGCCGACGATCAAGACCAGGATGCGCGACGGCCTGATCCGCCTGCGCGACTGCCTTGGGGGGAAGTGATGAGCACCGACCTGCACACGCTCTCCGGCGCCTACGTGCTGCACGCGCTCAGCGACGAGGAGCGAGCGATGTTCGGCCAGCACCTCGAAGAGTGCCAGGCCTGCCGCGACGAGGTGCGCGAGCTGGCCGAGACGGTCAGCCGGATGGGCGCCGCGGAGGCGACGCCGCCGCCGGCCGCCCTGCGCGCCCGGGTGCTGGCCGCCGCCGACCGCCAGCCGCAGCTGCCGCCGCTGGTGACGCCGCTCGAGCGCGCCCGCACGCGCCGCCGGCTGACCCGGCTCGCGTTCGCGGCGGCCGCGGTCGTCGTGGTGGCGGGCAGCGTGTTCGGGATCACGCGCCTGCAGGGGCACAACGAGCCCCCGGTCGCCAGCCCGTCGGTGTCCCAGGTGTTCCACGCCCCGGACGCGAAGACGCTCACGGTGCCGACCGCCAACGGGGGCCGGCTCAGGGTCGCGCTCTCGCCGAAGTCGGGGCGGATGGCCGTGGCGACCAGTGCGCTGCATCCTCTGGCGCGGCAGAAGGTGTACCAGCTCTGGACGCTGCACAACGGCCTCGCCACCAGCGTCGGCCTCGTCCATGACCTCCGGGGGGGCAAGGTGATGCCGATCCCGGCGTCCGGGACCAAGGTGGCCATCACCGTGGAGCCGGCGGGCGGTTCGGCGCAGCCGACCACCCGGCCGATCGTGGAGGTCGACCCCGCCAAGGTCTAGTCCCGGGCTTGCGCTTGGACCCGGACGCGGCGGACGGCCTGGCGGAATGTTTAGCGTTCAACTACCGTTGGGAGTGGTATCCGAGCTCAGGAGGAACCATGCCCGCAGTGACCGTTGACGACCTGACCACGCTGCCCCGTCTGCACGCGCCCGGGCTGGGCGACGTCGTGCGGCCGGTCGCCGGCGTGACGACCGCGCCCAGGGGCTTCGAGGGCGAGGGCTTCCCCGTACGGCGGGCGTTCGCCGGCGTGGACCTGGCCGCCCTCGACCCGTTCGTGCACATGGACCAGATGGGCGAGGTCGAGTACGCCCCGGGCGAGCCCAAGGGCACCCCCTGGCACCCGCACCGCGGCTTCGAGACCGTCACCTACATGATCGACGGCGTCATGGACCACCAGGACAGCCACGGTGGCGGCGGGTCCATCACCAACGGCGACACCCAGTGGATGACCGCCGGGTCCGGGATGCTGCACATCGAGACGCCGCCGGAGTGGCTGGTCACCTCGGGGGGCCTGTTCCACGGCATCCAGCTGTGGGTGAACCTGCCCCGCGACCAGAAGTGGGCCGCGCCGCGCTACCAGGACCTGCGCTCCAGCCAGCTGGGGCTGGTCACCACCGCCGACGCCGGCGCCCTGGCCCGCATCATCGCCGGCGACGTGGGCGGTCGCACCGGCCCGGGGTCGACGTACACCCCGATGGCGATGGTGCACGGCTCGCTGGCTCCCGGCGCCCGGCTCGACCTGCCCTGGCAGGTCGACTTCAACGCCCTCGTCTACGTGCTTGCGGGCACCGGCACCGTCGGTGTCGAGCGGCGACCGGTGGAGGCGGGACAGCTCGCGGTCCTCGGTCGAGGCGACTTCGTGAGCGTGTCCGCCGCCGCGCGGCAGGACCGGACCCCCACCATGGAGGTGCTGGTCCTCGGTGGCCGCCCCATCCGCGAGCCGGTCGCCTGGGGCGGGCCGTTCGTGATGAACACCAGGGCCGAGGTCATGCAGGCGTTCGAGGACTACCAGAAGGGCCGGATGGGGCAGGTGCCCGCCGTACACGGGCTGTCCAACGACCCCGACGACGTGGTCGCCACCCCCTGACCGGCGGCCCGTCGCACCCCGACACGAGAAGGGCCCTCGTCGCGTCGACGAGGGCCCTTCCCGCATCCTGCTGCATGGGGTGAACGACGGGGCTTGAACCCGCGACCTCCTGGACCACAACCAGGCGCTCTACCAGCTGAGCTACGCCCACCATGGGTGCCGGCACGTCGGCCGAGCGGCGATCAGCATACCTGCTCTCAGGCCTCGCCCGGACCAGCGGCCTCTGCCTGTGCCGTGCCGGTCAGCGAGCCGCCATGCTGGGCGGCCAGCGCCTTGGCGGTGTCCGAGTCCGGTCCTGGCGGTGGGACGAACACCGCTGCACGGTAGTAGCGCAGCTCCTCGATGCTCTCCTGTATGTCGGCCAGGGCGCGGTGGTTGCCGTTCTTGGACGGGGCG
>JAICKK010000199.1 GCA_025927955.1 Nocardioidaceae bacterium | reverse complement strand
CAGCGCGGCCATCTCGTCCTTGGGGTAGGACGTGTGCATGTAGTGGATCGCGGGCCGCCCGATGAGGCCGAGGTCGCCGTTGAGGCGCCCGACGAGACGGTCGATGTCGTCGCGCAGCCGGCGGTACTGCCGGACCCGCTCCCGCGAGGGAGTGGCCACCTGCACGAACACGGTGTCCTCGACCGACAGGTCGCCGTCCTGGAGCAGCTCGCCGAACGCGCGCAGCCGGCTGAAGATGCCCTTGGTGTAGTCGAGCCGGTCGATGCCGAGCAGCACGGTCCGAGGGTTGCCGAGCTGCTCGCGGATCTCCTTGGCCCGCTGGGCGACCGGCTCGGAGCGGGCCAGCTCGTCGAGCGCCGCGGTGTCGATCGAGATGGGGAAGGAGCCGGCCTGCACGACCCGGCCCTCGGGCAGGTAGATCCGGTCCCGGTGGGTCTTGTGACCCACACGCTGGCGGACCAGGCGCACGAAGTTCTGCGCGGCGCCGGGCCGCTGGAAGCCGACCACGTCCGCACCGAGCAGTCCCTCGAGGATCTGGCGGCGCCAGGGCAGCTGCTGGAACAGCTCGGTCGGCGGGAACGGGATGTGCAGGAAGAAGCCGATGCGCAGGTCGGGCCGCAGC
The DNA here is from genome assembly GCA_025927955.1 of Nocardioidaceae bacterium. Lineage (GTDB taxonomy): Bacteria > Actinomycetota > Actinomycetes > Propionibacteriales > Nocardioidaceae > Nocardioides_B. Next base: position 6,235 of record JAICKK010000199.1, on the reverse strand, counting down.
TCGCGCAGCATCGCGGGCACGAGCTGGATCTGGTAGTCGTGCACCCACACGGTCGCGCCCTCGGCGGCCACCTCCGCGGCACGCTCGGCGAAGCGGCGGTTGACGCGGACGTAGGAGTCCCACCACGCGCGGTGGAACTCGGGCTTGGCCACCACGTCGTGGTAGAGCGGCCACAGCGTGGCGTTCGAGAAGCCCTCGTAGAACTGCTCGACCTCCTCGGCGCTCAGCGGGACGGGCACCAGGTGCATCCCGTCGTCGTCGAACGGCTCGAGGTCGCTCTCGGTGCCGCCGGACCACCCGATCCAGGCGCCGTCGTTGTCCCGCATCACCGGCTCGATGGCGGTGACCAGGCCACCAGGCGACTTCCGCCAGCTGACCGAGCCGTCGTCGTCGGTCACCCGGTCGACGGGCAGCCGGTTGGCCACGATCACGAGCTCGGCCTTCTTGGTCCTGCTCCTCGGGCTCATCCTCCCAACCTACCCACCGGGGCGGGCATCATGATCCGCGTCGTATCGGACGCCGACCTGCGCCCGGATCGCGTCCATCTGCCGCATCAGCGCGACGGTGTCGTCCAGCGGCACCAGCGGGCTCTCCGTCTCCCCGGACCGCAGGCAGCGCACCACCTCGAGCGCCTCGTGGGTGTAGCCCCGGCCGAGCACCTCCTCGTGGACCGGCTGCGGTCGCCCGGGCTCGGCGGACCCGGTGACCCTGCCGGCCTGGTACGGCGTCCAGGTGACGCCGCTGGGATGGTGGAAGGGGCCGGGCAGGTCGACGCGGCCGAGGTCGGTCGCGAGGGAGGCGGTGCGCGGGCACCACGCCGTCATCGTGGCGGTCACCGCAGCCACCGCGCCGCTGTCGTAGCCCAGGGCGACGGCCACGTCGAGGTCGACGCCCGCGGAGGAGAGGGTGGCGACGGCCGAGATCCGGGACGGCTCGCCGAGGAAGAGGGAGGCGAAGGTCAGCGGGTAGACCCCCATGTCGAGCAGCGCGCCGCCGCCCAGCGCGGGGTCGAGGAGCCGGTCCGTCTCGGCCCGGTCCACGACGAACCCGAGGTCGGCGCGCACCTGTCGCACCTCGCCGAGGGCGCCGCTGGCGACCAGCTGGCGCAGGCGCCGGACCACGGGGTGGCAGCGCATCCACATGGCCTCCATCAAGAACAGCCCCCGCTCCCGGGCCAGGGCCACCAGGTGCCCGGACTCGGCGGCGGTCAGCGTGAACGCCTTCTCGCACAGCACCGCCTTCCCGGCCTGCAGCGCCATCTCGACGTGCTCGCGGTGCAGGGCGTGCGGGGTGGCGACGTACACGACGTCGACGTCGGGGTCCTCGACGAGGCGCCGGTAGTCGCCGTACGCCGCCGGCACGCCGTACTCGCGGGCGAACGCGTCGGCGCTCTCCTGGCGGCGTGAGCCCACCGCGGCCACCTCGCACTCCTCAAGCAGCGCCAGCTCGGCGACGAACGAGCGGGCGATGCCGCCGGTGGCCAGGATGCCCCAGCGCACCGGTCGGTCCGCCGGGAGCGGCTGCGCGCGGACCGGTCCGGGGGTCACCGCGAGGGGCGGCAGGTCGTCTGGAAGGCTGGTCATGGGCCCAGTCTGGACCGCGGCGAAACGCCGGCGGCCGACCGGCCCGGCGAACTACACGGCTGTGGTTCGTCGCCTATGATGGTCAGCGCACTGCACACGGACCGCCACGCCACCGCGCACAGGAGCCGCCTCTCATGAACGGGATGGACGCCGCCGACACCGTGAGCCAGGACCGGGTCGCGGACGCACGGGCCCGGGACCTGCCGGAGCTGCCGGAGCTTTCTGAGCGCGACCGGGACATCCTCGCCTTCGAGCGCCACTGGTGGAAGTACGCCGGCGCCAAGGAGCAGGCCGTCCGGGAGAAGTTCGACATGTCCTCCACGCGCTACTACCAGGTGCTCAACGCGCTCATCGACCGGCCCGAGTCGCTGGCCCACGACCCGCTGCTGGTGCGCCGGCTGCGCCGCCTGCGCGCCGCCCGGCAGCGCGCCCGCTCCGCCCGCCGGCTCGGCTTCGAGGTCTGAGGTGCCCCGGACGCGCGACGAGCGGGGGCTGCTGCTGTCGTCCCCGCTGGCGCTGCTGTCCGCGGGCGCCGTGGTGCTGGCGGGCGCCGCGTTCGTGGCGACCAACGGCCCGAGCGAGCAGGCGCAGACCCCGCGGGCGGCGGCCGTGACCAGCACGCCCTCGCCCACCCGCACCGCCGGCACCGGGCGTCCCCAGGTCGTCGAGAAGAAGCGGCAGCAGAAGAAGAGGGCGCCCCGCCCCGCGGTCCGCCGCGGCGAGACCTACGTCGAGGTCTACAACAACTCCGGGATCAGCGGGCTGGCGGGCAGCACCGCCGCCCGGGCCGCGGGCGCCGGCTGGCAGGTCGTCGGGTCCGACAACTGGTACGGCACCATCCCGGCCAGCACCGTCTACTACCCGCCGCGGCTCCACGCGGCGGCCGAGCTGCTCGGCAAGGACCTCGGCATCGACCGGCTCAAGCCGTCCATCGCGCCGATGCGCGGGGACCGGCTGACGGTGATCCTCACCCGCGACTACTCGTAGGGAGCGTCTGTTGGCTGGTCCGATGGAGCGCGCCACCGAGCAGGCCCGGCACCGCTACGAGGCGCTGGTCGCGCTCGCGCCCCAGGTGGTCGTCGGCCTGGACTTCGACGGGACGCTGGCACCGATCGTGGAGGACCCGTCCTCGGCGGTGATCCATCCGGAGGCGCCGGCGGCCCTGGCCCGGCTCGCGTGCCTCGTGCGCGCTGTCGTGGTGGTGACCGGCCGCCCGGCGCGCCAGGTGGTCGACCTCGGCGGGCTCGAGGAGCTGGCCGGCTCCCTGCCCGAGGGGGCGACGCTCGCGGTGATGGGGCAGTACGGCCACGAGCGCTGGGACTCGCACTCGCGCCGGTTCACCTCCCCCGAGCCGCCGGACGGGCTGGTGGCCCTCCGCGAGGAGCTGCCGCGGCTGCTCGCCTCCGCCGACGCGGCCGACGCGGTGGTCGAGGAGAAGGGCATCGCCGTGGCGGTGCACACCCGGCCGCTGCCGGACGCGAAGGCGGCGTTCACCCGGCTGGAGGGCGTGCTCGCCGACGCCGCCGAGCGGCACGGTCTCCAGCTGGAGCCGGGGCGCCTGGTGCTCGAGGTCCGCACCCCCGGGATGCACAAGGGTCTGGCCATCCGGCAGGCCATCGAGGACCACGACGGGGGCGGGACGCTCTTCGTCGGCGACGACCTGGGCGACGTCGAGGCGTTCACCGCGGTCCGCGAGCTGCGCGAGGGCGGTCTCCCAGCGCTGCTGGTGTGCTCGTCCTCCGACGAGCAGGAGGCGCTCGCCGAGCTCGCCGACGTGGTCGTCGACGGTCCGGGCGGCGTCGTCGGGCTGCTCTCGGCCTTCGCCGACGACGCGTCCCGCTGACCTCACCCGAGACCCGGCGTCTCGGATGATGGTCTCCGTGGACGCATGCTGAGACGGCGTTCTACAGTTGACCTGCTCATCGAGAGGGGCAGAGGGAACGGCCCGCTGAAGCCCCGGCAACCTGGCACGCACTCCTGACCGCGTCGCCAACGGTGCTAATTCCGTCCCGCGCCGAGAGTCGGACCCGGGGAAGATGAGAAGGAGGCCCCTTCATGAGCACCCTGTCCCACCCCGACACCCTGCCCCGCGCCGGCACCCGTCCCCTGCGCGAGGGCGCCTTCGGCAACGCCGTGCACCTCGTGTGTCGCGAGTGTCGCACCACGGCACCGCTGGGCCCGTCGTACGCCTGCGGCGAGTGCTTCGGGCCCCTCGAGGTCGGCTACGACCTCCCCCGGGTCACCCGCGCCGACATCGAGGCGGGCCCGGCGAACATCTGGCGCTACCGGCAGCTGCTGCCGGTGCCCGCCGACATCATGTCCAGCCGCAACATGGAGCCCGGCTACACCCGCCTGCTGCGCGCCGACAACCTCGCTCGCGAGCTGGGCATCCGCAGGCTGTGGGTCAAGGACGACTCGGGCAACCCGACCCACTCGTTCAAGGACCGCGTCGTGGCCGTGGCGCTCTCGGCGGCCCGCGAGTTCGGCAGCACCGTCTTCGCCTGCCCGTCCACCGGCAACCTCGCCAACGCGGTCGCCGCCGCCGGCGCGCGCGCCGGCATCAAGACGGTGGTGTTCATCCCGGAGAACCTCGAGCGGCCCAAGGTCGTCACCACCGCCGTGTACGGCGGGACGCTGGTCGCCGTGCGCGGCACCTACGACGACGTCAACCGGCTCGCCTCGGAGATCGCCGGGGAGCAGGAGGGCTGGGCGTTCGTGAACGTCAACGTCCGGCCCTACTACGCCGAGGGGTCCAAGACGCTCGGCTACGAGGTGGCCGAGCAGCTCGGCTGGCGGCTCCCCCAGCAGGTCGTCATCCCGGTGGCCTCCGGTGCCCAGCTGACCAAGGTCGACAAGGGCTTCAGCGAGCTGGTCGCCCTCGGCCTCGTGGAGGAGTCGCCCTACCGGGTCTTCGGGGCCCAGGCCACCGGCTGCTCGCCGGTGTCCGCGGCCTTCAAGGCGGGCCACGACGTGGTGCGTCCCGTCCGGCCGGACACCGTCGCGAAGTCCCTGGCGATCGGCAACCCCGCCGACGGGCCGTACGTCCTCGACGTCACCCGCCGTACGGGCGGTGCGGTCGAGGACGTCAGCGACGAGGAGGTGCTCGAGGGCATCTCGCTGCTGGCCCGCACCGAGGGCGTCTTCGCCGAGACCGCGGGTGGCGTCACCGTCGCCACCCTCAAGAAGCTGGTGGAGACCGGCCGGCTCGACCCGGACCAGGAGACCGTGGTGTTCAACACCGGCGACGGGCTGAAGACCCTCGACGCGGTCGCGGGCCGGGTCGGCCCGGCGGCCACCATCGAGCCGAGCTACGCGGCCTTCACCGCCGCCGGCCTGGTCTGAGACGAACAACGGAAAGGGGCACCCCGCATGAGCGTCAGCGTCCGCATCCCCACCATCCTGCGCACCTACACCGAGGGCGCCTCAGAGGTCGACGCCGCCGGCGGCACGCTGGCGGAGGTCATCGACTCGCTGGAGGCCAGCTACCCGGGCATCAAGGGCCGGATCCTCGACGAGCAGGGCGCGATCCGCCGCTTCGTGAACGTCTACGTCGGCAACGACGACGTCCGCTTCCTCGACGCCCTGGACACCAGCGTTCCCGACGGCACCGAGGTCTCCGTCATTCCCGCGGTCGCCGGCGGCTGAGCGGCATGGCTCGCAAGCACGCGACCGCAGACACCGTGAGCCGCGAGGAGCTGGTCGAGTTCCTGCGGCCACGGCACCGCGCGACGCTGGTGACCCGGCGCCGCGACGGCGGCCTCCAGATGTCCCCGGTGACCTGCGGCGTGGACGCCGAGGGCCGGCTGGTCGTCTCGACGTACCCGGCACGCGCGAAGGCCGGCAACGCCCGGCGGGACCCTCGGGTCTCGGTGCTGGTGCACTCCGACGAGTGGGACGGGCCCTACGTCCAGGTCGACGGCTCCGCCGAGGTCCTCGACATGCCGGACGCGGTGGAGCCGCTGGTCGAGTACTTCCGCGCCATCAGCGGGGAGCACCCCGACTGGGAGGAGTACCGCGAGGCGATGCGCGTGCAGGACAAGTCGCTGATCCGGGTCACCGTCGAGCGCTGGGGGCCGGTGGCCACGGGAGGCTTCCCGCCCGAGCAGGCGTAGCTACCCGCGGTCGTGCGGGCCGCGCCGGAGCCGGGCCCGGAGCTCCTCCGCCCAGTCGCCCTCCGGCCTGGGCGACCCGACCAGCGACGGCCCCGAGCAGACGAGAGGCCGGAGAGCGCTTCCGCGTTCTCCGGCCGAAACCCCGTCGCACCCACGAGGTCCGGTCAGGCTATGCCCGCCGTGAAGCCTCGGTCAATGGCCGCGTCGGGGCCCGCGGCGGCTAGGTCTAGACCTGGGCCGAAGGGGCGGGTCGGGCATCCGCCCGGCCGCCGTACGTCGCCTTGCACTCGAGGGGGTCGAGTGCTAAACATGTGACTAGCACTCTCAGCATGAGAGTGACAACCGGTACGGGATGACGAGGTCACGTCGCGTCGGCGGGAAGGGTCCGCCGGGTCAGCAGTGGCCGTCCGTCGCGGGCGTCGCCCGGGCCGATCCACCATCTCAGCGTGAGGAACCGCGGAGAATGCCGAAGCTGATTGCGTTCAACGAGGAGGCACGGCGCGGCCTGGAGCGTGGCATGAACACGCTCGCCGACGCCGT
>JAICKK010000217.1 GCA_025927955.1 Nocardioidaceae bacterium | reverse complement strand
GAGGCCATGGCCAGCAGCAGCGCGAAGACGAGGCCGCCGACGGCCAGCTGCAGCGCCTGCACGGCGGTGCTGGTCTCGCCCGCACCGGCGTTGCCGATCGGGAAGGTGACGAACACGTCGGAGTCGAGGTTGAGCGTCCGCTTGAGCGTGACCTGCTTGGGGTTGCGCAGGGCGGTCCCGCTCGGCAGGGTCTTGGTGTCGATCTTGACGGTGAAGGTCTTCCCCAGGTTGTCGATCGACTTGCCGGGCAGCGGTACGTCGAAGACGCCGGTCTGGTTGCTCGTCCCGTGGCCGACGACCTTCCCGGACTCGTCGAGGACGTCGATCTGGACGTCCGGGACGGGCTTCGGGGGCTTCTTGCGCTGGTCGACCAGGCAGCCCTCGAAGTGGATGGTGTCGTCGTTGCGGTCGGCGGGTCGCACGCAGGTCTGGACCGCGGCGGCCGGCGCGGCCGCCGGGCCCGACCGGGGCGTCGCCGCGGCCGCCGGGCCGCTGCCGGTCAGCGACACCACGACGACCGTGAACAGGACCATCAGCGCCGTCAGCATGGCGGTCGGCAGGGCCGTCGGGATCCGTGCGGCAGGTCTTCTCGGGCGGGCGTGCATCGGACTCCTGTCGCCTGGGCGGCGTTGCTGACGGGGGAGTGTAGCGAGGATGCGCCCCTGTGCGGGTCACATCGCGGCACGACCCCGCGCCAGCCCCCTCGTGCGGTCACCCTAGGGGCATCGGCCCGGCTCCGGAGCGCATTGCGCGAAGGAGGCCGGCAAAGCCGTGCGCCGGCGGGGCGGTCCGGGACTCAGCGCAGCGCGGCGACGAGGGCCGTCAGCGCCGGTGCCACCACCAGCCCGGGCAGCAGGTCGGCCACCGGGACCTCCCGCAGGCGCAGCAGGCGCAGGGCGACCCCGACCAGCATGAGACCGCCCGTCGCGGTCAGCGCGGTGACCTCCGCGGCCGGGAGGACGTCGCCCAGGACCGCGCCGAGGACCGTGAGCGTGCCCTGGACGCTCACCAGCGCCACCACGCTCGCCGCGACGCCCCAGCCGAAGGACGCCGCGAACGCGATCGACGCGAAGCCGTCGAGCGCCGCCTTGAGGAAGAGCTGGTCGGCGCCCTTGCCCAGCCCGTCGGCCAACGAGCCGAGGATGGTGAGCGGTCCGACGCAGAAGACCAGGGAGCTGGTCACGAAGCCCTCCACGAACCGCTGTCGCTCGGTCGTCCGGGGGTCGTCCGAGGGGCCGGGACGGGAGGCCAGCCGCGACTGCAGCCAGCCGCCGAACCGCTCCAGGCCTCGCTCGATGCCGACCAGCGAGCCGACGATGCCGCCGAGCACGAGCGAGGCCAGCACGATGAGCATGGGCGCGCTCGACCCCACGGCGCGCGACCAGGTCAGGTCGGTGACGTGGGCCGCCGAGGTCGCCGCGATCAGCAGCGTCACCAGGCCGAGGGCGTCGGTGACCAGGTCGCGGGTGCGGACGCTCAGGCGGTGCCCGACGAGCACCCCGAGGCAGGACCCGACGAGCACGGCGGCGACGTTCACGACGGTTCCGATGCCGGGGAACATGCCTCTCCTGCTTCGTCGCGGGTGCGCTGAGGGCCACGCTGTCTGGGGCAGCAGGAGGACTGCGGCTACCCAAAGTGGTTGAACAAGGCGTAATCTTCCACCTCGGCTCGGCTCTTGGCTCTCTGGGGGGAGGCCACCGATCGCCTGGACCGCGGCTGTCCCGCGGGAGTGAGTGTTCGCCGGGTGTCCGGCTGGGAAAGGGGTGCTCCCGTGATGCGAAGCCCGGTGCACGTGGAGGACGCCCGTCCCGACGACGCCGACGCCCTCGTCGAGGTCTGGGGTGGTGCCGGTGGCCGTGCCCTCGCGCTCCCCGGGCAGGAGGCCGCCTCCTCGATAGCGAGGATCGCCAGTGAGCCCGACGAGCGCCTGCTGGTGGCCAGGGTCGACGGCCGGGTGGCCGGCGCGGTGCACCTGCTGCGCGCACCGCTGTCGCCCGTGCACGCCGAGTCGGCCGTCTACATGGTGCACCTGCACGTGCTCGAGGAGTTCCGCAGGCACGGCGTCGGGATGGCGCTCGTCGAGGGTGCGGTGAGCTGGGCGGAGGAGAAGGACAGCCCCCACGTGATCTCGGCGGCGTCGGCGTCCTCCCGGGACGCCAACCGGTTCATGGCCCGCCTCGGCCTGGGCCAGGTCGCCATCGTGCGGGGCGCGACGACCGCCGCGGTGCGCGCGAAGCTGCCGGTCGAGACCCCGGCCGTGGCGGCGGCGGACCGCCGTACTCACCGCAACGTCGGGACCGTGCTGGCCAAGCGCAGGTCGATGCGCCGGGCCGGGCAGACCCCACCGCCCTGACCGGTCGGCCGGGCACCGCGCCGGTGACCGTCCCGGGGGTGGCGGCGACTAGGGTTGACGGGTGCCCGTGACACCCACGACCGACCGTCCCCGCCTGCTGCTCCTCGACGGTCACTCGCTGGCCTACCGCGCGTTCTTCGCCCTTCCGGTGGACAACTTCTCCACGACGACGGGGCAGCACACCAACGCCGTCTACGGCTTCACCTCGATGCTCATCAACGTGCTCCGTGACGAGCAGCCGACGCACGTGTGCGTCGCGTTCGACGTCTCGAGGCAGACCTTCCGCTCCGAGGAGTACGACGCCTACAAGGCCAACCGGTCCGCCTCGCCCGCGGAGTTCTCCGGGCAGGTGTCGCTGGTCAAGGAGGTCCTCGCCGCGCTGCGGATCGCCATGGTCGAGAAGGACGGCTACGAGGCCGACGACGTCATCGGGACGCTGGCGACCCGGGCCGTGGCGGAGGGGTTCGAGGTGCTCATCTGCACCGGCGACCGCGACTCCTTCCAGCTCGTCGGGGACCACGCGACGGTCCTCTATCCCAGCCGCGGCGTCTCGGAGATGGCGCGGATGACCCCGGCCGCGGTCCTCGAACGGTACGGGCTGGCCCCCCAGCGCTACCCCGAGCTCGCGGCGCTGGTCGGCGAGAGCTCGGACAACCTTCCCGGCGTCCCCGGGGTGGGACCGAAGACGGCCGCGAAGTGGATCAACCAGTACGACGGCCTCGACAACGTGATCGCGAACGCCGACCAGATCAAGGGCAAGGCCGGCGACTCCTTCCGGGCGCACCTCGGCGACGTGATCCGCAACCGCCGGCTCAACGCGCTCGTGTGCGACCTGGACCTGCCGGTCACGACCACCGACCTCGCCGTGCAGCCGTGGGACCGGCAGGAGGTGCACACCCTCTTCGACAGCCTCGAGTTCCGGGTGCTGCGCGACCGGCTCTTCGAGACCCTCCAGTCCGAGGAGGACATCGACGACTCGGGCTTCGCCCTGGAGACCACCCGGCTGGCCGAGGGTGAGCTGGGACCGTGGCTGGACAAGCACGCCTGCGGCCCGGGCCGGGTCGGCGTGCACGTCACGGGCACCTGGCGGGCCGGCAGCGGCGACGTGGTCGCGGTCGCCCTCGCCGGCGGCGACGGCACCGCGGCCTGGCTCGACGTCGAGACCCTCACCCCCCACGACGACCAGGTCCTCGCCACCTGGCTCGCGGACCCCGCGGTGCCCAAGGTCCTGCACGACGCCAAGGGGCCGATGCTCGCCCTGCTGGCCCGGGGGTGGTCGCTGGCCGGCCTCGAACGCGACACCGCGCTCTCGGCGTACCTCGCGCGTCCGGACCAGCGCTCCTACGACCTGGCCGACCTGACCCTGCGCTACCTCAAGCGCGAGCTGAAGGCGGAGGACCCCGGCGACCAGGGGCAGCTCAGCTTCGAGGGGCTGGACGCGGACGCCGGCCACGGCCTCGCGGATGCGGCGATGCTGCAGGCCCGCGCCGTGCTCGACCTCGCGGAGGCGCTCGACGAGGAGCTGGAGCAGCGCGGCGGCACCCACCTGCTCTCCGACGTGGAGCTGCCCCTCGTCCTGGTGCTCGAGGAGATGGAGCGCACCGGCGTCGCGGTCGACGTGGAGGACCTCGAGGCCCTCGAGTCGCACTTCGCGGGCGAGGTCAAGCAGGCCGCCGACGCGGCGTACTCCGCCATCGGCAAGGAGATCAACCTGGGCTCCCCCAAGCAGCTGCAGGTGGTGCTCTTCGACGAGCTGAGGATGCCGAAGACGAAGCGGACCAAGACCGGCTACACCACCGACGCCGACGCGCTGCAGGCCCTCAACCTCAAGGCGCCGCACCCGTTCCTCGACGCCCTGCTGCGCCACCGCGACGTCGCCCGGCTCCGGCAGACCGTGGAGGGCCTGCTCAAGACGGTCGCGTCCGACGGGCGCATCCACACCACCTTCAACCAGCTGATCGCGGCCACGGGACGGCTCTCGTCCACCGACCCGAACCTGCAGAACATCCCGGTCCGCACCGAGGAGGGCCGCCGGATCCGGCAGGCGTTCGTCGTCGGTCCCGGCTACGAGTCCCTGCTGACCGCCGACTACAGCCAGATCGAGATGCGGATCATGGCGCACCTGTCCGAGGACGCGCTGCTCATCGAGGCGTTCCGCTCGGGGCGCGACTTCCACTCGGTGACCGCGGCCAGGGTGTTCGAGGTGCAGCCGGGGGAGGTGACGCCGGCGATGCGGGCCAAGATCAAGGCGATGAACTACGGCCTCGCCTACGGCCTGTCCGCCTACGGCCTGTCCGCGCAGCTCGGCATCGACACGGGCGAGGCCCGCGGCCTCATGGACGAGTACTTCGAGACCTTCGGGGGCGTGCGCGACTACCTTGCCGGTGTCGTGGACGAGGCCCGCAGGACCGGCTACACCGAGACGATCATGGGTCGGCGCAGGTACCTCCCCGACCTGACCAGCGACAACCGGCAGCGACGTGAGATGGCCGAGCGGATGGCGCTCAACGCGCCGATCCAGGGGTCGGCCGCCGACATCATCAAGGTCGCGATGCTCAACGTCGACCGCGCCCTCGCCGAGGCCTCGGCGCGCTCGCGGATGCTGCTGCAGGTCCACGACGAGCTCGTCCTCGAGGTCGCGCCGGGCGAGGCCGGTGACCTCGAGCGGCTGGTGCGCGAGCAGATGGCGCGCGCCGCGCGGCTCACGGTGCCGCTCGACGTGTCCGTCGGGACCGGCTCCAGCTGGCACGAGGCCGCGCACTGAGGCCGGGCCTCAGGCGGCGTCGGGCCTCCGCGCCCGGCCGTACGACGGGGCCAGGCTGCGCACCAGCAGCACCAGGAACAACAGGGCGTCGACGCTGAGCACCACGGCGAGCAGCATCGACAGGGAGACGACGAACGGCGCCGCGACCGCCAGCGCGACCAGCGCGCACCACACGAGCAGCACGGCCCGCTGCCGCTGCCGGGCCACGATGTTGTAGACCATCAGCTGCAGCATCGCGAGCACCGTGCCGAGCACGGCGAACAGCCACAGCCGGTCCTGCAGCGCGGCGTACTGCCGGCCGCCGATGAAGACCACCGCCCAGGAGGACAGCACCGCGGTCCCCAGCACGGTGACGGCACCGATGGCCAGCACGACCGCCAGGCTGAGCAGGTGCATCCTGGCGCGCGCCCCGAGCCGGGACATCATCGGGAAGGCGATCACCACGACGAACTGGGGCAGGAACATCACCGCCTTGGCCAGGATCAGGCCGCCGGCGTACAGGCCCGCCTGGTGCTCGACGAGCGTGCTGCGGGCGATGATCACGTCGGCGTTGGACAGGGCGAAGAACGCCAGCAGGGCGTGGGAGTTGTGCAGCGTCTCGCGCAGCACGCCGCCGCGCTCCCAGCGCCGGACCGGCCGCAGCACCACGTCCGCGGCGGCGGCCCGCCGCCCGGGGTGGCGGAGCGCGAGCCAGCCGACCACCGCCGGCACCACGGCGCCGATGGTGACCCCGACCATGGCGCCGAGCGTGTCGGGGTGCACCTCGAGCGCGACGGCGCCGCACCCGATCCTGCCCAGGCCCACGGCGAGGTAGATGCCGGCCAGCGGGCCCCAGCGCTGCTCGCCCTGCAGCACGCCCGCCTGGCCACCCATCACCGACAGGGGCACCGCGGTCACGG
>JAICKK010000070.1 GCA_025927955.1 Nocardioidaceae bacterium | reverse complement strand
CGCTCCGGTCAGAGCCAGCCTGGTCGGCCGAGGTTTCGGCAGGAGGCGCCCGGTGTTGCGAGCAGATGACGGATCCGGCGGGATGTAACGAGGCGATGACGGCGGAGCCAACTGTCCACGACCGAACGGAGGGTGGGTAGCGTCCGGTGTAGGGCCGGGTCGACGCAGAGGTTCGAAGGGGTGGATGCGTGGTAGCAACGACGACGATGTCCGATGGCCTGGAGGCCGCGCTCGCAGCGACCGAGGAACGCGTGGACGCCGCGCTGGCCGCGGTGGCCGCGGCGACGAGGGAGCTGAGGAAGGCCAAGACCGGTGCGGCGCGCGGCCAGCTCCGCGACCTGCGCCGAGCGCTCGGCGCGGCGTCGGGGCGCATGGAGGAGGCCGCGCAGGCCACCGCCGACGCCGCCGGGTCCTTCGACTTCGACGAACGGGAGCATCTGGCGGCGGGCGGCTACGTCAAGGAGCTGCTGGCCGAGGCGTCAGCCCGCGACGTGAAGATGTTCGAGGCCGACGGCCAGCTGCTGTGCTACCCCTCGCTGGTCAAGGTCCTGCCCTCCGATGCCGCGGTCGAGGTCGACAGGCGCCGCGAGAGACGGCTGCGGCCCTCGGTGCTGGTGGCGCTGCTGGGCGTCGCGCAGGCACGGCCCCCGCGGTTCCGTCCCGAGCCCTTCCTGGAGAGCCTGGCGGCCGGCTACGACCTGGTGCGGTCCCGAGACGGCGCGCGGCCGGGCTCGGTGGTGCGTCTGGTCGACATCTGGGGCGTGTTGACGCTGCTGCCCGGCGCCCAGCGTGACTACGCGCGACCGGAGTTCGCGCGCGACCTGTACCTGCTGGACTCCAGCGGCGTGGCCACCACGAGGTCCGGCCGGGTGGCGGGCTGGCACGCCAGCACCGGGACCCGAGGGGCCGGGACGTTGACCACCGTCGCCCGCACCGGGCAGCAGCAGCTCTACTGGGGCATCTCGTTCAAGGACCGTCGATGACTCCCCAGGTCGGGGCGGCGTCGGGGACCCACGGCGGCGCGGTGCTCGGCGGCGGGGTGATGCGCGCCGACTCCTACGCGGGCTTCCTGGGCGAGGAGTACCTCGGCTCCTACCTGCCCGCGGGCGGCGGCTCCGTCAAGCTCGTCGTGGCCGGGGACGCGGAGGTCGCCGACCGGTTCGAGGCGTCCCTGCGGGAGGAGGCGGACCGGCGCGACGTGGTGATGGTGAGCGTGTCGGCGGAGAGCACGAAGGCCCACATGGTCGACCAGGTCCTCTTCGCCGTGTCCCGGGAGGTGGAGTGGGACCGGATCGCCGTCGCCCTGGTGCACGCCGCCTACGACGACATCGCGGTCCCCGCGACGCCCGGACGTCTGCGGGTGGCGGAGGTGGCCGAGGACCACGACCTGGACGCACGCGAGCTGTACCGCAGTGTCCGGCGGCGCCTCGAGCAGACCCTGCTGAGCGACTCGCAGCTGCCGCGGGAGCTGCGCCGTGCCCTGCTGCGGCTGGCCCAGGCACGACTGGGCACCGGCGACGTCGCGCCCGCAGAGGCGCGCGTCGTGCTCGACTGGCTGCACGGCGAACGGGTCGCGCTGCGCGAGCTGCGCGCCACGATGATCCCCTCCCGGATCGGACGGCACAACGCGCGCACGATGCTCACCTCGCTGGGGCGCCTGCTGCTGCGGGCGGGCCGCCACGGCCTGGTGGTGCACCTCGACCTCACCCGGCTGGCGGTCGCCCGCCGTCCTCCGGTCGCCGAACGCGCCGGCCTCTACTACAGCACCGCCGCGGTCCTCGACGCCTACGAGCTGCTCCGCCAGCTGATCGACGCGACCGACGACCTGGTGGGGATGCTGGTCGTCGCCGTCGTGCCGCCGGAGCTCATGCGCGACGAGAGGCGTGGCCTGCCCGCCTACGCGGCGCTGCAGCTGCGCGTCGCGGACGAGGTGCGCGACCGGCGCCGCGCGAACCCGTTCGCGTCCCTGGCCCGCCTCGAGGTCCGGCTGGAGGCCGTCGGATGACCGGCCGGCCATCGGTGGACAGGGCCGGCGGGGGCCGCTGGGACGCGGGTCGGCTGGCGAAGCGGCGAGCGATCGAGGCGCTGCGCAGCGGGGTGCCCAACGCCGACGCGGTCACCGCGCTCGGCTCCGGGCAGAGCGACATCGAGGACCGGTTCATGCGTCTGCTCGAGGAGGTCGCGGATCAGGGGCGGGGGCGGCACGCCGGCCGGCCCGGGCGCGCCTCGATGCTTCTCGGCGCCGGTTTCGGCGAGGGCAAGAGCCACCTGCTGACCCATCTGGGTCACCTCGCGACCGCGGCCGGGTTCGTGGTGTCCACCGTCGTGGTCAGCAAGGAGACCCCGCTCCACGACCCGGCGAAGGTGCTCCGCGCCGCGGTGGAGTCCGCGGTCGACCCGGCCGGCGCCCGGGACGTGGTCGCCGAGGTCGCCGCCACCCTGGACCCCGACAGCCCGGGCTACGCGGAGCTGCTGCGGTGGCTGCGAGGACCCGGCCGCGACCTCAACCAGCGGTTCGAGGCGACCCTGCTGCTTCACCAGCGGCTGTCCGGGGCCACGGCCGCGGGCGGCGACGAGGAGTTCCTGGACACCATCACCGGCTTCTGGTCCGGTGACCCGCTGCCGATGCCGGACCTGCGCCGCCAGCTCAAGGCCATCGGCGAGGCCAGGACGTTCGACTTCGCCCCGGTCAGGATCCGGGACCTGGCCCGGCAGCGGCTGCGCTTCCTGCCGCGCCTGCTGCGGGCGGCCGGTCACGCGGGCTGGGTGGTGCTCCTCGACGAGGTCGAGCTGATCGGCCGCTACTCGCTGCTGCAACGCGGACGCTCCTACGCCGAGCTGGCCCGCTGGCTGCACGGCGACGCCGGCGGCTCGGGGGGCCCCGACCCGGGCGAGCCGCTGGTCGCCGTGGCCGCGATGACCGACGACTTCGAGACGGCCGTGCTGGCCGGCAAGAACGACCGGGAGGCGCTGCCCACGCGGCTGCGCGACAAGGAGACCTCGGAGTACGCCGAGATCGCCGCCCTGGCCGAGGACGCGATGGCCCACATCGAGCGGGACCTGGTCACCCTGGTGCCGCCCGACGAGGCCGAGCTGGACCGCGCCTACCGCATCCTGCGGGAGCTGCACGGGGCCGCCTACGACTGGGACCCGCCCGACGTCGAGGGGCTGGAGCGGCTCGGCGCCACCAGGATGCGCCAGTACGTCCGCGCCTGGATCAACGAGTGGGACCTGGTCCGCCTCGACCCGGGCTACCGGCCCCTCACCGACGTCGTCGACACGCCGCCGGACTACCGCGAGAGCCCCGAGCTGAGCGGTGGCGACGCCGGCGACGCCCTGTCCTGACCCTCGTCCGGCGGCCGGCTCGGCGGCCGGCTCGGCGGGTGGTCGTCAGCCGGTGATGCCGAGCAGGGCGTCGGCGAAGGCCTCCGGGTCGAACGGCGCCAGGTCGTCGGCGCCCTCGCCGATGCCCACGAGCTTGACCGGGACGCCGAGCTCGCGCTGCACGGCGACGACGATGCCGCCCTTGGCGGAGCCGTCCAGCTTGGTGAGCACGATGCCCGTCACGGCGACGACGTCGCGGAACACGCGCGCCTGCTGGAGCCCGTTCTGGCCCGTCGTCGCGTCCAGGACGAGCAGCACCTCGCTGACCGGGGTCTGCTTCTCGACGACCCGCTTGACCTTCCCGAGCTCGTCCATCAGGCCCGCCTTGTTCTGCAGCCGGCCGGCGGTGTCCACGAGCACCACGTCGGCCTCCTGCTCCACGCCCGCCTTCACCGCCTCGAAGGCGACACTGGCCGGGTCGCTGCCCTCGGGACCGCGTACGGCGGGCACGCCGACGCGCTCCCCCCAGGTGGTGAGCTGGTCGGCGGCGGCGGCGCGGAACGTGTCCGCCGCACCGAGCACGACCTGCTTGTCCTGGGAGACCAGCACCCGGGCGAGCTTGCCGACGGTCGTGGTCTTCCCGGTGCCGTTGACGCCGACCACCAGCACCACGGCGGGCTTGCCGTCGCGCCGCTCGACGGACAGTGACCGGTCGAGGGTGGGGTCGACGAGGGTCACCAGCTCCTCGCGCAGGATGTCCTGGACCGACGCGGACGTGCTGCCCTCCACGCGGACCCGGGTCCGGAGCCGGGCGACCAGCTCCTGGGCGGGCGCGACGCCGACGTCGGCGGTGATCAGGGTGTCCTCGATCTCCTCCCAGGTGTCCTCGTCCACCACGTCACGGGACAGCAGCGCGAGCAGGCCGCGGCCGAGGGGGCTCTGGGAGCGGGCGAGGCGCTGCCGCAGCCGGACCAGGCGGCTCGCGGTGGACTCGGGGACCTCGACCGTCGCGGTGCCCGTGGCGGGCAGGTCGGCGTCCTCGACCGTGCGCGTCGCGGTGTCCCGCGGGGTCTCGGCGTCCTCGCCGACCCGGGGCTCGGCGGGGGGCTCGACGGGAGGCCGGGGACCTGGCTGGGTCGGGGGTTCGAGGGTCCGCGACCGCCCACGGCGGCCCAGCCGCGACGTGACCAGCCCGACGGCACCCCCGACCGCCACGACCGCGATCGCGATGATCAGATAGACGTACTCAAGAGGCACGCGGCCATCCCATCACACAGGGCCGAACCGGACGGCCGGCAGCCGGGGAAGCAGGCAAGCGGAGGAGGCGCAGGGGATCAGTGCGGCTGACGCTGGTACTTCTGCTCGTCGCTCTGGTTGTCCAGCGTCGGGAGCCTCGCCACGCCCCGGCGCAGGGCGTCGCCGACCCAGGGGACGTTCGGGACCTCCTCGCCCCGGTGGGGGTAGGCGACGTAGAGGACGACGAGACCGGCCGTGAGGACGATCACGAGCATGGCGAACAGCATCAGCACCACAGTTGGACAGCTCCCGAGGGGTTCAGGGGACCGGATCCCGGCCCGCGACCAGGTTAGGTGCCTCTCGCTCCCCAGGAGAAACCCGCGTGAGCCGGTTCAGCGGGGCCGGGTGAGCGAGGTCACGACCGAGCGGATCTCCTCGGGCACCGGGCGCACCTCACGCCCGCCCGGGCCCGAGGTGTTGTCCACGTAGACGTGCACGAACCGGCCCTCCGCGGCCGCCTCGTCGCTCTCGCCCTGGAACAGGCCGATGCGGTAGACGACCGAGGAGGTCCCGACCCGCTCCACGACCAGGCCGGTGTCGACCGGCGCGGGGAACCCGATCTCCCGGAAGTACCGGCAGGAGGTCTCCGCCACCACCCCGACGGCCCTCAGGGAGCGGATGTCGAGGCCGGTCGCCTCGTAGAGGTGGGCGTTGACCGCGGTGTCGAAGAGCTCGTAGTAGGTCGCGTTGTTCATGTGCCCGTAGACGTCGTCGTCGGCCCAGCGGGTGGTCACCTGCCGCCACACGAGGTAGTCCGCGCGCACCGGCCGTGGTGGCCGCTCCTGCATCCCTAGGCCCCCGCCGTCTCCCGCAGCCGCTGGCTGATCACCGTGGACACGCCGTCACCGCGCATGCTCACGCCGTACAGCGCGTCACCGACCTCCATGGTGCGCTTCTGGTGGGTGATCACCAGCAGCTGGCTGGTCTCGCGCAGCTCCTCGTAGATCTCGAGCAGCCGGCCGAGGTTGGTGTCGTCGAGGGCCGCCTCGACCTCGTCGAGGATGTAGAACGGGGACGGCCGCGCCTTGAACAGCGCCACCAGGAAGGCCACGGCGACCAGCGAGCGCTCCCCACCGGAGAGCAGGGAGAGCCGCTTGACCTTCTTGCCCGCCGGCCGTGCCTCGACCTCGATCCCGGTCGTGAGCATGTCCGAGGGGTCGGTCAGCACCAGGCGCCCCTCGCCACCGGGGAACAGCCGCCGGAAGACACCGTCGAAGGCGACGCTCACGTCCTGCCAGGCCTCGGTGAACACCTGCTCCACGCGCTCGTCGACCTCCCGGACGATGTCGAGCAGGTCACGACGCGTACGACGCAGGTCCTCGAGCTGCTCTGCGAGGAACTGGTGCCTCTCCTCGAGCGCGGAGAACTCCTCGAGGGCCAGCGGGTTGACCTTCCCGAGGACCGCCAGCGCGCGCTCGGCCGTCCTCAGCCGCTTCTGCTGCTGCTCGCGCACGAACGGCATCGGCTCGGCCGCCGGCGCCCCGTCCGCGGAGCCGGGCTGCTCCGGTGTCGTCGCGGGTGGCGTGATCGGCGGGACGAGCTGGTCCGGCCCGTAGTCGGCGACCAACGCGTCGGCGTCGATGCCCAGCTCCTCGAGCGCCCGCTCCTCGAGCTGCTCGATCCGCAGACGCTGCTCGGTGCGCGCCATCTCGTCGCGGTGGACCGTGCTCACCAGCTCGTCGTGCTCGCGGGCGAGGTCGCGCAGGCTCACCCGGACGGCCGAGAGCTCCTCCTCACGGCCGCGGCGCGCCCGCTCCACGCCGGCGCGCTCCTCGGCGGCCCTGGTCAGCGAGGCGTCCACCTGACGCAGCACGACCGCGACCCCGACCCGCACCGCCTCGGCCACCCGGCCCTCCCGAAGCAACCGCTCCCGCCGGGCGGCTGCCCGCGCCCGCGCGTCGCGCTCCTCGCGAGCCCTCCGCAGCAGGCCGTCCGCCCGGCCGGCCAGCGCGCGGGCGCGCTCCTCGGCGGTGCGCAGCGCGAGGCGTGCGTCCGTCTCCTGCTGGCGCCCGGCCCGGGCGCCCTCGGCGAGCCGGTCGAGGTCACCGGTGTCCGGCTCCTCGTCGGGGCCGTCCTCGGCGGCCGCCAGGCGGGTCTCGAGGTCGGCGAGACCGGCCAGGTCCCGGTCGCGGGCCTGTTCGGCCGCCGAGATCGCGGTGGCGAGTCGCTCGGCCTCTCCGCGGGCCGCCCTGGCCAGGGAGCCCAGCTGGCCGAGCTCCTCGGCGACGGCCGCCAAGGTCGCGTCGGACTCGTGCAGGCGGGCCAGGGCCACGTCGACACGGCGCCGGGCCTGCTCGCGCTCCTCCTCCAGCCGGGCGAGGTCGAACCCGAGCCGCTGGCAGGCGTGGGAGGCCTCCTCCAGGCGGCTGGTGGCCTCGTCGACCGCCGCCTGCACCTCGATGGTGCTGGGCTGGGTCGAGGACCCTCCGGCGACGAACCAGGCTCCGAGCAGGTCACCGTCCCGGGTCACGGCGGTGACGTGGGGCTGCTCGGCGACCAGCGCCCGGGCCGCTTCGAGGTCGTCGACCACGGCGACGGCTCGCAGCAGCCGGCGCAGGGCGGCATGCAGGACGTCGGGGCACCCGACCAGGTCGACCGCGTAGCGGGCGCCCGGCGGCAGCGGTGGCCACGAGCGGTCGTCGGCGGGCGCCGAGCCGAGGACCATGCCGGCCCGGCCCAGGTCGGCCGACTTGAGGTGGTCGAGCGCGGCGAGGGCCGCGTCGACGTGCTCGACGGCGACCGCGTCGGCCGCCGCGCCCAGTGCCGCGGCCACCGCCGTCTCGAACCCCGGACGGACGGTGAGCAGCGCCGCCACGGACCCCGTGAGGCCGGTCAGCCGGTCGCCGGCAGCGAGCAGGGCGCCGACGCCGTCCCTGCGGTCGAGCCCCAGCTCGAGCGCCTCCTTGCGGGCCGCGAGCCCGGTGCGCTCCCGCTCGGCGGACTGGGCCTCCTCACGGGTCTTCGCCAGCCGGTCGTCGAGGTCGGCGACCATGGCGGCGGCGCCCTCGTGCTCGGCGTCGAGACCCTCCTCGCCCGCGTCCAGACCCGCCACTCGCGACTCCAGGGCGGTGAACTCCCGCTGGGCCCGGTCGGCGCGGGCGACGGCCTCGTGCCGGGCGGCGGAGAGCCGGCCCATCTCCTCCTCGGCCGCGGCCGCCCTGGTGCGCAGCGCGTTGACCTGGCCGCGCAGCCGCGCCAGCCCCTCACGCCGGTCCGCGGCGGCCCTCGCCAGGCCCGCGACGCGGCGCTCCTCCTCGGCGTGGGCCTGCTCGGCTCGCTGCCTGGCGGACACGGCCGCCTCGAGCGCCCTGCGGTGCCGCTCCACCTGCGCGCCGATCTCGCGCTCCTGCTCCTCGACCCGTGCCGCCTCCGCCTCGAGCTCGTCGGGGTCCCTCGCGCCGGCCGCCGGCCCCGCCGGCTCCACCTGGTCACGGGCGTTGCGCACCCGCTCCGCCGAGAGGCCGGCGACGCCGAGGAGCCTCTCCCGCAGCCCCGACAGGGCGAACCAGCGCTCCTGGGCCGCGGCGAGCGCCGGCAGGTCCTCGCGCAGCGCCTCCTCGAGGGACGACTCGCGACCCCGGGCCTCCTCGAGCGCGGCCTCCACCTCTCGCCGGCGCACCAGCAGCATCGTCTCGTCGGCCTTCTCCTGCTCCAGGGCTCTCCGGGCGCCGACCAGGTCGTCGGCGAGCAGCCGGGCGCGCGCGTCGCGGGCGTCGGCCTGGACCACGGCCGCCTTGCGGGCCACCTCGGCCTGCCGGCCGAGCGGCTTGAGCTGGCGGCGGATCTCGCTGAGCAGGTCCTGGAGGCGGGTGAGGTTGCCGTCGGTCGAGTCGAGCTTGCGCAGCGCCTTCTCCTTGCGCTTGCGGTGCTTGAGGACCCCCGCGGCCTCCTCGATGAAGCCGCGCCGGTCCTCCGGGGTGGCATGCAGGATGGAGTCGAGCTGCCCCTGGCCGACGATGACGTGCATCTCCCGGCCGATCCCGGAGTCGGAGAGCAGCTCCTGGACGTCCAGCAGCCGGCACGGGGACCCGTTGACGGCGTACTCCGAGCCGCCGTTGCGGAACATGGTCCGGCTGATGGTGACCTCGGCGTACTCGATCGGCAGCGCCCCGTCGGCGTTGTCGATGGTGAGGGCCACCTCCGCCCGGCCCAGCGGCGAGCGCCCGGCCGTGCCGGCGAAGATGACGTCCTCCATCTTGCCGCCGCGCAGGGACTTGGCGCCCTGCTCCCCCATGACCCAGGCGAGGGCGTCGACCACGTTGGACTTGCCGGAGCCGTTGGGGCCCACGATGCAGGTGATGCCCGGCTCGAGCTGCAGCGTGGTGGCCGACGCGAAGGACTTGAAGCCCCTGAGGGTCAGGCTCTTGAGGTACACGCGGCTCCCTCGGCTGCTGGTCGCGCACGGGCGCGGCGGAGGCGGACGGTTGCTGGACGACAGCGCCGTGGGACTGCGCCGGGACACCGCCGGGGGAAGACCAGCGCGGCCCACACTAGAGGACCGCACCCCCCGTTCCGGCCAGGCCACGCCACCCGGATGGGTGGCGTGGACGCTCTGTTTGGGGGTGGTCAGCGGCCGTGACACAGTGTGGAATGTGCAGGTGGGGGAATCTTCCAACCTCAGTCGTCTGGCCGGTCCCGCAACGCTGGCTCTCGTGCTGACTCTGGTGCTGGCCGTGAGCGGCTCGGCGTCGCCGATGCGGCACACCTCCGGGGACCGGGTCGCCGCCCAGGCCGCGGCCGCCACCGGCGCGCCGGCGAGCGAGCCGGCGGCCTCCGTCACGTCGGTCGCTCCCGTCACCTCCATGCTCCCGGCCGCGGCCGTCAGGCTCGCCGCCACCGGGCCGACGGGCGGGGCGCCCGAGCACGCACCCATCGCCGAGGTCCTGCTGCGCGCCTACCGGTCCGCGGTCGCCGGCTCGCCCCCGGCGTGCCAGCTGCCCGTGAGCCTGCTGGCCGCGATCGGCGAGGTGGAGTCCGGCTCGCTGGTCGGCCACACCCTCGACGCGCAGCACCGGACGTCGATCCTCGGACCGGTGCTGGACGGCCACGGCTTCGCCGCAGTGCCGGACACCGACAACGGACGTCTCGACGGCAACAAGACGTGGGACCGCGCGGTCGGGCCCATGCAGTTCCTGCCCAGCACCTGGGCCACCTTCGGCGTCGACGGCGACCACGACGGCGTCGCGGACCCCCAGGACATCGAGGACGCCTCCGCGGCGGCGGCGGGCTACCTGTGCTACGGCGGGCGCGACCTGGCCCGCCCGGACCAGCTGCGCTCGGCCATCCTGGCCTACAACCACTCCGTCGCCTACGAGCAGCTGGTGCTGACCTACCAGCAGCGGTACGCCGCTCTCGGCCTGGACCGCGGCCTCACCACCGGGCTGCCCACGAACGTGGCGCTCGGCGCGACGCCGCTGCCCACGGGCAGCGGGTCCGGCCTGCTGAGCGGCGCCGGCGGCTCCGGCATCGGGCACCTGCTCGACGCCCGGCGCACGCCCCATGCCCAGTCGGGCGGCGGCGGCTCGAACCCGCCGTCGGGAAGCCCCTCCGGGACGCCCAGCGGGACCCCGAGCGGCACCCCCAGCGGGAGCCCGAGCGGCACCCCCAGCGGGACGCCCAGCCACTCGCCGACCCCCACGCCGACGTCCACCCCCACGACGACCGGGACGGCGACCCCCACCCCGACACCCACCCCGTCGGCGACTCCGACACCCACCCCCACGCCGAGCGCCACCCCGACCCCCACCCCGACCCCCACCCCGACGGCGACTCCGACGCCCACGCCGACGGACTGCCCGTCCCCGACGCCGGCCCCCTCGCCGACGGGAACACCGGACCCGACCCCGACGTGCGCGCCGTGCACGACCCCGACTCCGAGCCCCACCGCGACCCCGAGCCCGGGGGACGGGCCGACGTGCTCGGTGTCCGACACCCCCTCGGCGACGGCGAGCGAGCAGTAGCTCCTCGGCTCCCCCGGCCACCGGGGCCGGTCAGCGGTCCCATCCGGACCGCGCGGGCCCCGGTGGGGCCAGCGGCCTGGTCAGCTCGAGCGCGGCCACGGTGAGCCCGCGGCTCGCGCACAGGGACCGCGCGGCAGCGTCCGACCATGGCACCGACACGCGGACGGTCCGCACCCCGAGGCCCACCAGCTCCCGTTCCGCAGCGACCGAGAGCGCCCGCCCGAGCCCCCGGCCACGCCGGTCCTCGCGCACCTCGAAGGTCTCGATGCTGGCCCGGGCACCGTCCGGGCCGGGTTCCAGACCTGCGCTCAGCGCACCCACCGGGTCGTCGCCGTCGAAGGCCGTCCAGCGAGGATGGCCCGCCGGTCCCGACCGGTGGACCCCGGCCGCGGTCGCGGCCCTCAGCCTCACCGAGGGGCTCGCGGGGCCCACGCGGCGTGCGGCCAGCCGCTTGGTGGCCGTGACCTCGGCGACCGTGTAGCCGAGGCTCTCGTAGAGTCGCCGGGCACGGGTGTTGTGCGCCAGCACGGTGAGCCGGGCGACGGTCGCTGCGAGGTCACCGGCGGCACGCTCCGCGGCCAGCATGGTCGCCCGGCCGAGGCCGCGGCCGCGAAGGGCGGGGTCGATGCCGAGGTCGAGGACGTAGGCCTCGACCTCGCGGCCGGTCGGGCGGATCCGGAGCCAGAGGTGTCCCACCGCCTCGTCCGCCGGCCCCCACCGCACCGACCAGAGGTGGTGCAGCGGGGTGGCGAGCCCGTCGGGCAGCAGGCCCAGCAAGACGTCCTGGGCGAACGCGTGCGCGCCCTGGGGGTCCTGCAGGCCGGCGGCGACCCGACCGGCGGCGAGGTCGCGGACCGACCGGGGTGCCCAGGCGTCGAAGTCGTCCCACGTCATCGGCTCCAGCCGGACCGACGCGCCGGCGGCGGCCGGAGCGGGTCCAGGAGGCGGGCCGGTCAGGGCAACCCGGTCAGGCGGGCTGCATGCTGTCGTCGAGCGTCAGCAGCGGGGAGTCGTGCACAGCGGCGGCGAGGGCGTCGTTCTCCGACTGGAGGCGCAGGATGTGCGCCTCCAGGTCGGCCACGCGCTCCTTGAGCCGCCGGTTCTCCGCGGTGAGCGAGGCGACCACGCGCGGGTCGGTGTTGCTCATGTAGCCGAGGAGGGCCTTGGCCATCGTCGTGTCCTCCGAGGGGGTCAAAGGGTCGGGCACGCCATGGAACTGGCCGCGGGTGGCGGCCGAAAGGGCGGGGTGCGCGTCTCCAAGAGTCCCACGTGGGCCTGCAGGGGTCAATCCCGGCCCCCGGTCCGCGCCCCGCGGGGCAGCCCCCGCCTCGCCCGCGGCGGCGGCTGGCAGCGGGGGCAGAAGTACGACGAGCGGTTCATGAACGGGATCCGGCGGATCGGCGTGCCGCACCGGGGGCACGGGTCGCCCTCGCGGCCGTAGGCGTGCAGCGAGCGGTCGAAGTAGCCGCTCTGGCCGTTCACGTTGACGTACAGCGAGTCGAACGACGTCCCGCCCTGCTCGAGTGCAGCAGCCATCACGGCGCGGACCTCGGCCAGCAGCCGATGCAGCTGCGCGGGTCGCAGGGCGGTGCCCGGTCGGGAGCCGTGCATCCGCGCCCGCCAGAGCGCCTCGTCGGCGTAGATGTTGCCGATGCCGGAGACGAGACGCTGGTCCAGCAGGATCCGCTTGACCTCCGAGGCACGCTGGCGGGCGGCGGCGACGAAGCGGGTGTCGTCGAACAGCGGGTCCAGCGGGTCCCGGGCGATGTGGGCGATCTCCGGCGGCAGGTCGGCGCCGCCGGGTGAGACCGAGAGCCCGCCGAACATGCGCTGGTCGACGAACCGGAGCTCGAGCCGCTGTCCCCCATCGGGCCCCGGGGGTCGCCCCAGCCCGAACCGGACCCGAAGATGGCGCTCGGGCGGGGCGGTGGCGGGCTGGACGAGCAGCTGTCCGCTCATGCCCAGGTGGGCCAGGACCGCGTCGCCGCTGTCCAGCGGCAGCCAGAGGTACTTCCCGCGGCGACGCGCGGCCAGCACCCGCCGTCCGGAGACCAGCGCCGCGAAGTCCTCCGCGCCGGCGAGGTGACGGCGGACCGGACGGGGGTGGAGCACCTCAACCGAGTCCAGGGCGCGGCCCACGACGTGGGCGTCGAGGCCGCGGCGGACCACCTCGACCTCGGGGAGCTCGGGCACCTAGTCCCCACCACCTAGTCCACATCTAGTCCACATCTAGTCGATACCTAGTCCACACCTAGTCCGACCTAGTCCCGTCCAGTCCCGGGTGGCGCCCGGCCGTCACCGGCTGCCGCTCACGGCGCCGTGCCGGGCCGCGATGGCGTGGTAGGCGGTCTCGGCCGCCTGCTGCTCGGCCTCCTTCTTCGAACGTCCGGTGCCGTGGCCGTAGAGGTCCTCCCCCACGCGCACCCGGGCGGTGAACGTCTTCTCGTGGTCGGGTCCCTCGTCGGCGATGACGTACTCCGGTACGCCGAGGGAGTGCCCGGCCGAGAGCTCCTGGAGGCTGGTCTTCCAGTCCAGACCGGCGCCCAGCCGCGCGGCGTTGTCCATGAGCGGGTCGAACAGGAGGTGGACGACCCGACCGGACGCGTCGAAGCCCCCGCTGAGGTACACCGCGCCGATGAGGGCCTCCACCGTGTCGGAGAGGATCGAGGACTTGTGGCGACCGCCGGTGGACTCCTCGCCCCGCCCGAGCTTGATGTGCCGGCCGAGCCCGATGGTGCGGGCCACCTCCGCCAGTGCCCGGGCGTTGACCACGGCGGCGCGCAGCTTCGCCAGCCGACCCTCGGAGAGCTCCGGGTGCGCACGGAAGAGCGTGTCGGTGACCACCACGCCCAGCACCGAGTCGCCGAGGAACTCCAGGCGCTCGTTGGTGGGCAGCCCGCCGTTCTCGTAGGCGTAGGAACGGTGGGTCAGGGCGAGGTCCAGCAGCTCGGCGTCCAGGACGGGCTCGCCGAGCGCCTCGCGCAGGTCGTCGTACGACGGCTCAGTGGCCATGCGCCGAGCAGCCTCGACGTGTCAGAGGACCTGGCGACGGTCGGCGCGCGCGCCGTACTGGCCGCACTGGGGGCACGCCCGGTGCGGGAGGTGCCGGGCGC
This sequence comes from Nocardioidaceae bacterium, assembly GCA_025927955.1. Lineage (GTDB taxonomy): Bacteria > Actinomycetota > Actinomycetes > Propionibacteriales > Nocardioidaceae > Nocardioides_B. The sequence continues at coordinate 4,277 of JAICKK010000070.1, read as the reverse complement.
CGCATGCCGGGTTGGCGCAGGTGACCAGCGACGGCGCGACGGCCTTCCACTGCGATCGGCGGTGGCGCGTGTTGCTGCGCGACATCTTGCGCTTCGGGACAGCCACGATGTTCTCCTCTGGTCCTTGCTCAGTCCTGGTTCGGTTCGGATGTCAGCTCGCGGAGGCCCTGAAGCGCCGCCCATCTCGGGTCGACCGGCTCCTCGTGCTGGTGACCGGGCTCGTCCGCCAGCCGCGCGCCGCACTCGACGCACAACCCCGGACAGTCCTCCCGGCACAGCGGCTGGAACGGCAGCATCAGCACCACCGAGTCCCGCAGCACCTGCTCGAGGTCGAGCAGGTCGCCCTCCAGCCGGCTGGCGTCGTCGTCCTCCGGTCCGTGGGGGCCGTGGGGGCCGGTGGCGGTGTCCTTCTCCTCGTAGGAGAAGAGCTCCTGGAACTCCGCCACGACCGCGTCGTGGATCGGTCCCAGGCACCGGACGCACTCACCCTCGATGTCGGCCTTGGCCTCACCGGTGACGAGAACGCCCTCCATGACGGCCTCGAGCCGGAGCTCGAGGTCGACGGGGGACCCCTCCGGAACGCGGAGGACCTCGATGCCGAGGTCTGCCGGCGCCGGCGCCGTGAACCGGGACCGACGCATCGACCCCGGGCGGCGGCCGAGCTCGCGAGTGTCGAGCACGAGCGGCGCTCTCGGGTCGAGACGCACGGTGTCCACTTCCTGACGACAGCAGATGCCCCAGGGGGCACGACAGACCAGGTTCCCCGGGCGTCGACCCGACCGCGCCGGGCGCCACACGGAGAACCGTCAGCCAGGGTACCGAACGGTGCCCCTCCCGGCCAAAAGCCGGCTCAGCCGGTCATCAGTCGTCTCGGGGCTCGTCCGGCCCGATCGCCGCGTAGTCGGAGCGACCCGCCAGGCGCTCGCGTCCGCGGCGCACCGCCTCGCTGGTGCGGGACAGGGTCACCTCGAAGTTCGCCAGCTTCGCGTCGACGTACTCGTCGGTCTCCTGGCGCATCGCCCGGTCGTCGGCACGGGCGCGCTCGAGCAGGGTCTCCGCCTGCCGCTTGGCCACCCGGTACACGTCGGTGTCGGAGACCAGGCTGTCGCGCTGGCGCTCCGCCTCCGCCACGATCCGCGCCGCCTCCGCGCGGCCCTCGGCGACCACGGCCTCCCTCTCCTCGAGCACGTGGGCGGCCTGCGTGAGCACGCCGCGCACCGCGCCCTCCACCTCGTCGACGAGCCCGAGCACCTCGGCCCGGTCCACGAGCGCGGTCGACGAGCGGGACCGCGACCGCGCGCTCTCGACCAGCTGCCGGAGCCGGGCGATCTTCGCCTGCACCTCGTCCGGGTCCACGTCGTCCCACTTCCCACCGCTGTCCACGGCCCGGGCGGCGCCGGGCCTGCCTTCTCCGGCCGCGACCGACCTTACGCGCCCGGCGGCGGTCGTTCTGAGGCTCGTTCTGAGGCTCGCTCGGCGGCTCGCTCGGAGAGCCGCCGGGTGAGCCGGGTGAGCACGAGGTCGGGCACGAGTCCCGAGACGTCACCGCCGTACGTCGCGACCTCCTTGACGAGGCTGGAGGCCAGGAAGGAGTACTCGGGGCTGGTGGGCACGAACACCGTCTCCACGCCCGAGAGACTGGAGTTCATCTGCGCCATCTGCAGCTCGTAGTCGAAGTCGCTGACCGCCCGGAGGCCCTTGACGATCGCCCGCACGTCGTGGTCGCGGCAGAAGTCGGTGAGCAGCCCGTCGAAGGAGTCGATGCTGACGCCCGGATAGGACCCGCAGGCCTCGGTGAGCATCTCGATGCGCTCCTGGGCGCTGAACAGCCGGCTCTTCGAGGGGTTCACGCCGACCGCCACCACGACCTCGTCGAAGAGCGTCGAGGCCCGGGCGATGATGTCGATGTGCCCGTTGGTCACCGGGTCGAACGACCCTGGGCAGGCGGCTCGGCGCACGGCGGCTCCTCGGCTCGGTCAGGCGGTGGCGCGACCGTACCAAAGCACGGTCTCGCCGTAGGTCCTGCCGCGGTCGGCCTCGACACCGGCGGGCCAGACGGGTGGGCCCCCGCGCGCGGACCGCTCCACCACCACGAGCGCGCCGGCGGCGAGCCAGCCGTGGTCGTGCAGCGAGGCCAGCACCGCGGTGACGTCGTCGTCGGGCAGGTCGTACGGCGGGTCGAGGAACACCACGTCGTACGGCGTGGGCGGAGGCGTCCGCAGCGCGCGCAGAGTCGCGGCGACCCGCACCTCCACCTCCGGGAAGCCGAGACCGGCGGCGTTGCGCCGGATCACGGCGGCCGCGCGGCGGTCCTGCTCCACCAGCGTCACGGCGCCCGCGCCGCGGGAGCGTGCCTCGAGGCCGACGGCCCCGCTCCCGGCGTAGAGGTCGAGGAACCGCAGCCCGTGCAGGCTTCCGGCGGCCGCGCCCACCGCCGAGAACAACGCCTCCCGGACCCGGTCCGCGGTGGGCCGGGTCCCCCTCCCCGGTGGCGTCGCGATCCGGCGCCCGCGCGCCTCCCCCGCGATGATCCTGGTCACGTCCTCTCCAGGAAGTCGGCCTGGTCGGCCTCGTGCAGCCGCCGGACCTGCTCCGCGAGCCGAGGGTGGTGCTCGAGGGCCGGGTCGTCCGCGACCAGGTCGCTCGCCGCCTGCCTCGCCTCGACGATGACCTCCTCGTCGCGGAGCACGTTGAGCAGCCGAAGGCTGGAGCGCCGGCCCGACTGCGACGCCCCGAGCACGTCGCCCTCCCGTCGCTGCTCGAGGTCGACCCGGGAGAGCTCGAAGCCGTCCGTGCTCGCGGCGACCGCCTCGATCCGGTCCCGGGTCGAGGACCTCTCGGGTGCGTCGGTGACCAGCAGGCAGAGGCTGGGGACCTGGCCGCGACCCACCCTGCCGCGGAGCTGGTGCAGCTGGGAGACGCCGAACCGGTCGGCGTCGAGGACGAGCATCATCGTCGCGTTGGGGACGTCCACGCCGACCTCGACCACCGTGGTGCACACGAGGACGTCGACCTCGCCGTCCGCGAACGACCGCATCACCGCGTCCTTGCGGTCCGCGGGCATCCGGCCGTGCAGCATGTCGACGCGCAGGCCGTGCAGGGGTCCCTCCGCCAGCATCGGGGCGACCTTCTCCACCGACGCCGTCGCCGGCGCCTGGCCCGGCGCGCGCTCCTCAGGCTGCTCGTCGTCGTCGCCGATGCGAGGACACACCACGTAGACCTGGTGGCCGCTCGCGACCTCCTCGCGGACGCGCTCGAAGCCCCGCCTGAGCCAGGACGGGTGCTCGCCGGTCGCCACCACGCTCGTCTGGATCGGCGCCCGGCCCGCGGGCAGCTCGCGCAGCGTGGACGTCTCGAGGTCGCCGAACACCGTCATCGCCACGGTCCGCGGGATCGGCGTCGCGGTCATCACCAGCACGTGCGGAGGGGTGGCCCCGCTCTTGTCGGCCAGCCTGGCCCGCTGCTCGACGCCGAAGCGGTGCTGCTCGTCCACGACGACCAGGCCGAGGTCGGCGAACTGCACGCGCTCCTCGAGAAGGGCGTGGGTGCCCACCACGATGCCGGCGGCCCCCGACGCCACGTCGGCGAGCGCCGCCCGCCTCGCGCTCGCCCCCATGGAGCCGGTGAGCAGAGCCACGCGAGTGCCGTCGTCGGCGCCGCCGAGCATGCCGCCGGCGGCGAGGTCGCCGAGCATCGCGGTGATCGAGCGGTGGTGCTGCTGGGCGAGCACCTCCGTGGGCGCCAGCAGGGCCGCCTGGCCGCCGGAGTCCACGACGCGCAGCATGCCGCGCAGCGCCACCACGGTCTTGCCGGAGCCGACCTCCCCCTGCAGCAGCCGGTGCATCGGGTGCCGGGCCGCCAGGTCGTCGAGGACCGCGCGGCCGACCTCCTGCTGGCCCGCGGTGAGCCGGAACGGAAGCCGGTCGTCGAACCGGTCCAGCAGCCCGCCCTCGCGGCCAGGGCGTGGCTGCGCCCCCACGATGCGCAGCACCTCGCGCCGCTGGGCGAGCACGGTCTGGGTCACGAAGGCCTCGTCGAAGCGCAGCCGCTCGGTCGCCACGGCCAGCTGCTCGCGGCTCTGCGGTCGGTGGAGGCCCTCCAGCGCCTCCTTCGCGCAGACGAAGCCGTGCTCGCGCCGGAGGCTCTCCGGGAGGATCTCGGGCACGTCGTCGACGAGCTCGAGCGCCACCGTGATCGCCTTGGCGAGCTGCCAGCTCTGCACCGTCGAGGTCGCGGGATACAGCGGGATCAGCCAGGGCCGCATCTCCCACTCCGCG
>JAICKK010000051.1 GCA_025927955.1 Nocardioidaceae bacterium | reverse complement strand
GGTGCGGATGTTCGTGGCGCTGGTCCCCTCCGCCGACGCGCTCGAGGACCTCGCCGAGTTCCTCGGGCCCCGGCAGGAGGCCGGCCGGGACCTCCGGTGGACCGAGCCGGCGCAGTGGCACCTCACGCTGGCCTTCCTCGCCGACGTGGCCGAGCGGCACCTCGACGACCTCACCGAGCGTCTCGGGCGGGCGGCGGCCCGCCGTACCCCGTTCGAGGCGAGGCTCGTCGGGGGCGGCGCCTTCCCCGACGCCGCGCGTGCCCGCGTGCTCTTCGCCGCCGTGGCGGCGCCGGGACCGGAGCTGGACCGGCTGGCCACCGGCGTGCGGGCCGCCGCGACCAAGGCCGGGGCGAACCCCGCGGGCGGACGCTTCCGGCCGCACGTCACCCTGGCCCGGGTCCGGCGCCCGGTGGAGGCGACGCGGTGGCTGCGGGTCCTCGACACCTACCGCGGTCCCGCGTGGAGCGCCGCCGAGGTGGCCCTCGTCGAGTCGCACCTGGGCGAGGGCCCGCGCGGGCGGCCCCGCCACGAGATCCGGGCCACCTTCGCGCTCGGCCGGCCGGCGCCGGGTACCGAGGAGCGGGACAGCGCTCACCCCCGCGAGGCGCAGACGTGACAGGGTGGCGCCCGTGCACGTCTCGCGTATCGGCCTGACCGCGCTCAAGGGCACTCGGCACACCGACCGGGCCTCCGTCGACCTCACGCTCGACGGTCCCGTCGGTGACCGGGTGTTCTGCCTGGTCGACCGCGCCCGCGGGCGGGTGGTGCGCACCGTCGAGAACACCTCGCTGCTGCGTGCCGTGGTGACCTGGGAGCACGGTGTGCTCACCGCCGAGCTGCCCGCGGGTACGGCGTCCGGCGTGCCGGTCGCCTCCGGTCGGCCCCTGGACGTGGACTACTGGGGACGCCAGGTGGCGCTCGAGGAGGTCGACGGTCCCTGGGCCGCCGCGTTCTCCGCACACCTCGGACACGACGTCGTGCTCGCCCGTGGCCGGCGCGGCCGGCCCTCCGGCCAGTTCGTGTACGGCGGGTCGGTCAGCCTGGTCACCTCCTCCTCGCTCGACCGGCTGCGCGAGGAGACCGGGACGCTGGTGGCCGACGCGTCGTTCCGGGCGACGTTCACGATCGACACCACCGGCGGGCCACCGGACGTGGAGGACCGGTGGGCCGGTCGCCGGCTGCGGCTCGGGGCGGCCGAGGTGGAGGTCGTCGGGGGCCTGCCGCGCTGCGCGCTGGTCGACCGCGACCCGGTCGACGGCTCCCGCAGCAGCGCGGCCCTGAGCGCCCTGGCCCGATATCGTCGCTCACCGGGCGGCCTCCTGTTCGGTGCCCACGCCGTCGTCACCAGGGCCGGGAGGGTCGCCGTGTCGGACGTGTGCGAGCTCGTCGGGAGCACCGCGTCCCGCGCGGCCGGTGCGGGCGACCTGTCGACGACGGCGGGAAGGGGCTGAGCGCGATGCCCTACCTCCTGCGGGTCGAGCTTCCCGACGTGCCCGGCTCCCTGGGCCGGGTCGCGGCCGCCATCGGTGAGGCCGGCGGCGACATCGAGGCCATCGAGATCGTCGAGCACCGGCGCGACGGGACGGCCGTCGACGACGTGCTGCTGGAGACGGTCCCCGGCGTGATGCCGGACTCGCTGGTCTCCGCGTGCAACCAGATCGACGGTGTGCGGGTGCTGTGGGTCTCGCGCTACGGTGCCGGCGGCAACCTCTTCCTCGACCTCGAGGCCGTGGAGGCGCTCACGCAGAGCCCCCGCACCGCCCGCGACGAGATCGTCGACCTGATGCCGATCACCTTCCGCGCCGACTGGGCGATGCGGCTGCGCCGCTCCGGCGACACCGTCGAGGTCCTGCACCGCACCTCGGCGGCGCCGGACACCACTACCGGGCGGCCGGAGTGGTTCCCGGCGGTGCACGCCGTCCGGCTCGACCTCCCCGACGACTGGGAGACCAAGTCGGAGGGCACGCTGCTGGCCGGCGCGCCGATGGGGGACGAGGACGAGCTCGTGGTGTTCGCCCGGCGGGGTGGTCCCGAGGTCCTCGACTCCGAGCTCGCCCGGCTCGCGCACCTGGCCGCGCTGGCCGCCTCCATCGCGAAGGGCGGCTGACCCGCACGCGGTGGCACGTCGGGGAGGCCGGGCCTACCGTCCCGCCGGCAGCACGGCATAGGGGTCCTCGAGAAGCTCGAGGAACGCCAGCTCGGCCGCTCCGAGCAGGGCCGAGTCCTGGCGGAACCGCGGCACGGTCAGCTCCACCGGGTGCCCGGGGTCGAACCCGTACCTCTCCAGCGCGTGCTCGATGTCGGCTCGCGCGATCTCCAGCACCCCCGACAGGGAGCCGCCCAGGATCACCCGCTCGGGGTTGAGGGTGTTCACCAGGTTGCCGATCGCCTGGCCCAGCCAGCCGGCCACGCACCGGACGGCTCCGAGTGCCGCGGCGTCGCCGGCGCGTGCGTCCTCGAAGACCGCCGCGACGGCCTCCTCGCTCGGTTCACCGGTGCGGCCGGCCAGCCGCAGCAGCGCGGCGTCGCCGATGATGGTCTCCAGGCAGCCGTTCTTGCCGCAGTGGCACTGCGGCCCGCCCGCGTCGACGACGTTGTGCCCGATCTCGCCCGCCCGGCCGTCCTGCCCCCGGACGGGCGTGCCGTTGGCCATGATGCCGGCGCCCACGCCGATCCGGCCGATCACGTAGACCACGTCCTCGCAGCCGCGCGCGTTCCCCCGGCTCAGCTCGGCCAGCAGGGACAGGTCCGCGTCGTTGCCGACGGCGACCGGCACGTCGGGTCCCAGGCTCGCCGTGAGCAGGGCGCCGAAGGGTGCGTCGCGCCAGCCCAGGTTGGGTGCCACGCCGACGGTGCCGGTGCGCTTGTCCACGGTGCCGGGGACGCTCACCCCGACGCCGGTCATGGTCCGGCCCGCGGACGCGAGCTGCACCACGGCCCCCGCGACGATCCCCGCGAGGCGTTCCGGCGAGGCGGGACCGCCCGCCGTCTGCGTCGTACGACGGACCAGGACCGTTCCGCCGAGACCGATCGCGGCGGTCGTCACGTGCGAGATGTCGACGTCGACGGCGACCACGAACGGGCCCGACGAGCGTGGCCCGACGACGTGGGAGGGCCGGCCCACCCGCGCCCCACCGCTGGGCACGGACTCCTCGACCAGGCCCAGGCCGGTCAGCTCCCCCACCAGGGCCCCGACCGTCGACCGGCTCACGCCGAGGCGGGCGGTCAGCTCCGCCCGCGTCAGGTCTCCGTCGCGGTGGACGTGGCCGAGGATCAGCGCGAGGTTGTGCCGCCGGATGGCGTCCGGGCGGGCGGCCGGTGACGACATGACGCCGTCACCGGCCCGGCCGCTCACCGGGTCACCCAAGCCCGGTCACGCCGGCGCGCCGACGCGAGAGGGCGTCGATCGCCGCGGCGAGCAGAAGCACGATGCCGGTGACCATGTACTGCACCGACGAGCCGTTCGTGCCCTGCACGAGGTTCGACATGCCGTTCTGGATCACCTCGACGACCGCGCCACCGATGATCGCGTCGATCATCCGGCCCTTGCCCCCGAAGAGGCTGGTGCCGCCGATGACGGCCGCGCCCACCGCGAGCAGCAGGGTGTTGCCCGAGTAGTTCTGCACGCTGACCGCCGCCACGTTCGAGCCGATCATGATGCCGCCCACCGCGGCCATCAACGAGCCGAGCACGAACACCGAGATCCGCACCCGGTCGACCGCGATGCCGGCTCGCCGGGCCGCCTCCTCGTTGCCGCCCACGGCGTAGACGTGCCGGCCGTAGCGGGTCCGGGACAGCACGAACGTCCAGAGCACGAAGAAGAAGACCAGCACCAGCACCACCCAGGGCACCCCCTCGACCGCGGGCGGCTGGACGAGCTTGATGGTGCCGTTGACGTTGGTGAGGATCGGCTTGGTGTTGATCGAGCGGTTCTGGCTGAGGAACCACACGAACGCCACCGAGGCCACCGCCAGGACGGCGACCTTGAGGGCCAGCACCGGGGTCGGCTCCCCCGTCAGGCCCTGGCGGAGGCGGGCGCGCTGACCCATCACCTTGAGGGTGGCGTATCCGAGGATGACCACGGCGGCGAGCACCCAGCCGGCCCAGATCGGCATCTGCGAGTTCTCGAAGGCCAGGACCACGGAGTCGGTGATCCGGACGTCACCGTGGGCGCCGGGACCGTTGTCGACGATGTAGAGCGCGACTCCCTGGAAGGCGAGGAAGAACGCCAGCGTGACGACGAAGGACGGTATTCGCACCTTCGCGCGCAGCCAGCCGATCAGCAGGCCGATGAGCACGCCGGTGACCAGCGCCGCTCCGATGGTGACCGGCCACGGCATGTTGTAGCCCACCATCAGCCGCACCATCACCGCGGCGCACACGCCGCCGGTGAAGCCCGCCGACAGGTCGATCTCGCCGAGCAGCAGCACGAACACCAGGCCCATGGCCAGCAGCACGGGCCCCGAGCCCTCGGTCAGCATGTTGCCGAAGTTGTAGAGCCCGCGGAACGTCGGCTGCAGGAGCGAGAAGAGGATCACCAGCACGACCAGCCCGGCGAAGGCGGGCAGCGACCCCATGTCGCCGCCGCGCACCCGGCCCACGTAGCGCCTGACGTACTCGCCGACGCCGCCGGCACCGTCGGGGCGCCCGGTGCCCGGCTCCCCGCCCGCCTCCTCGGTGGGGTCCGGGGGGATCCGGGACTTGTCGTTCTCGACGTCGGTCATGCGCTGGGGCCCTTCGTCACGGCCGCGGCCCGGTCGCCCGCGAGGTGGCCGGTGGTGATCAGCTCGACGAGCTGCTGCTGGTTGACGTCGGCGCGGGCCACCTGGGCCGCCATCTCGCCGAGGTAGAGGACGGCGATGTGGTCGGCGACCTCGAGGACGTCGAGCATGTTGTGCGAGATCAGCACGACGGCCAGACCCCGGTCGGCGAGCCGGCGCACCAGCGCGAGCACCTGCGCGGTCTGCGCCACGCCGAGCGCGGCCGTGGGCTCGTCTAGGATGACCACCCGGGAGTTCCACAGGACCGCCTTGGCGATGGCGACGGTCTGCCGCTGGCCGCCGGAGAGGCTCGAGACGCGCTGGCGGACGGAGGAGACCGTGCGCACGGAGAGGGACTTGAGGGTCTCCCCGGCCGACTGCTCCATGCTGCTCTCGTCCAGCACCACGCCGCTGACCCGCTCACGGCCCAGGAACATGTTCTGGACGATGTCGAGGTTGTCGCACAGCGCCAGGTCCTGGTAGACGATCTCGATCCCCAGCGCGCTGGCGTCCCGCGGCGAGTGGACGTGGACCGGCTGGCCTTCGAACAGGTAGTCCCCGGAGTCGATGGCGTAGGTGCCGCTGATGCACTTGACCATCGTGGACTTGCCGGCGCCGTTGTCCCCGACCAGCGCGGTGACCTTGCCCGGCCAGACCGAGAAGTCGACGCCCTTGAGCACGTCGACCGGCCCGAAGCTCTTGTTGATCCCGCGCAGCTCGAGGATGGGCTGGTCTTCCGCTCCGTCCGGCATGGCCGGCGCTCCCTTCACCGCGTCGCGCGGATGTCGGCTCTGTGTGGTGGTACGGGGTGGCCGCCGCGTCTCGTGCACGGCGGCCACCCCAGCTCTGCTGTCGACGTGGCCTCAGGCCGGCGTCACTTGACTCCGGCCGCCTTGCACTTGGCGACGTACTTGCCGGTGCACACGCTCTTCTTGGGCGTGTACTTGTCGTTGATCGGCTTCGCCACGTTGGCCTTCGTGACCGCCACCGGGGTGGCGAGGATGGAGGGCACCTTCTTCTTCGTCTGCGGGTCGGTGATCGTCACGCCGTGGGTGTCGGGCACCTGGCCGTTGGCCAGCTGGGCGATCGCCTTGACGGCGGGCTCGGCCTCGGCGGTGGACGGCTTGTAGATCGTGAAGCACTGGTCGCCGTCCATGATGTGCTGGAGGCCCTCGGCGCTGGCGTCCTGACCGGAGACCGCGACCTGGCCGTTGAGGCTCTGCCGCTGGAGGTCCGTGATGACGGCGCCGGCCATGGTGTCGTTGGCGACCATGACGGCCTTGATGTCGTGGTCCTTGCCGAGCATCGTGTTGAACACCCGACCCGCGGTCGGAGCGTCCCACTGGCCCGTCTGCTCGCCGACCTTGGTCCAGCCGGGCTGCTTGGACAGCACGCTGTCGTAGCCCTGCTTGAACAGCGTGGCGTTGTTGTCGGTCGGCGCGCCGTCGATCTCGACGTACTTGACCTTCTTCTGGTTCTTCACCTGCGGGCACTGGGTGAGCGTCTTGCCCTGCAGCTGGCCGACCTTGACGTTGTCGAAGGAGACGTACAGGGCGGCGCCGCCACCGGGGGTCAGCCGGTCGTAGTCGACGGGGATGACGCCGTTGTTCTTCGCCTCCTGCTCGATCTTGGCGCCGGAGGCCGCGTCGAGGTCGACGATCATCAGGACCTTGATCCCGGAGGACTCCATCTGCCGGGCGATGGTCTGCATCTTGCTGGCCGAGCCGCCGGCGTTCTGGATGTTGCAGCTCAGGTTGAACTTCTGGCAGTTGGCCTTGAGCGCCTGCGGGTCGGCGGTCACCCAGCGGGGCGAGGAGGTGGTGTCGGGCAGGATGATGCCGACCTTCTGGCCCTTGCCGTCGACCGCCCCCGAGGCGGCGGCCGAGGAGGCGGGCGCCGACGAGCTGGCGGGTGCCGAGGGTGACTTGCTGCTGGAGCCGGACGACTTGTTGTCGTTCGAGCTCGAGCCGCAGGCGGTGAGCGAGATCGCCGCCACGACTCCGAGTGCCGCGAGCGACACACTGGTCTTGCGCATGCGCTGAGACCCTTTCTTCGAAGGAGCCGTCCCAGCGCAACCGGCTGGCGACCCACGTGATTGTTGTGCGCGCGAACATATCGCTGCCGGGGTGCCGGTGAACCCGGTCGTCACCAATTCGTTATCGAAGCGGCACCCGCTGGGGACGACACATCCGACATTGGCGCCAAAGGGGGCCTCGGCCGTCGCCCGCGAGCGGTTCCGGCGCCGAACCGGCACAATGTGCGCCGCGGAGACAACAGACGAGCTCCCAGCGAGAGGTGCGGTGCGATGAGCGTGCTGGACACAGCCGGCGGTCCGGTGCCGGCGGGCCTCGGCATCGAGGCCAACGGGATCAACGTGATCGACGAGTCGGAGCGCAAGGGCACGCCCGCGGGCCTGTTCTGGCCGTGGTGCGCCTCGAACGTGTCGGTGCTCGCGGTCTCCTACGGGTCGTTCGTGCTCGGCTTCGGGCTCAGCCTCGCCCAGGCACTGGTGGCCGCCGTCGTGGGCGCGGTGGTGTCGTTCCTGCTCGTCGGCCTGGTCTCGGTGGCCGGCAAGAGGGGGTCCGCGCCCACGCTCGTGCTCTCCCGCGCCGCCTTCGGGCGCTTCGGCAACACCCTGCCGGGCGCCGTGTCGTACCTGCTGCTCGTGGGATGGGAGACCGTGCTCGTCTCGCTGGCGACCTTCGCGACCGCGACGGTCTTCGACCGCCTCGGCTGGGGGTCGGGGAGCCTCACCAAGGTGGTGGCGTTCCTAGCGGTCGCCGCGGTGATCGTCGGGGCGGGGATCCTCGGGTTCGACGCCATCATGCGGCTGCAGAGGTGGCTGACGGTCGCGATGATCGCCGTCACCCTGGTCTACATCGCGCTCACCCTGGACCACCTCGACCTCGGTCGCGCGGCGGCCCTCCCGTCCGGCGGGCTCAGCGCCCTGCTGGGGGGAGCGATCCTGGTGATGACCGGCTTCGGCGTCGGCTGGGTCAACTCCGCGGCCGACTACTCGCGCTACCTGCCCCGCTCGGCGTCCACGCGAGGCGTCGTGGGCTGGCCGACGTTCGGCGGCAGCCTGCCCGTCGTGATCCTGGTGGCGTACGGCGTCGTGCTGTGCGCCTCGGACGACAAGCTCTCCAAGGCCGTGGCGCTCGACCCCATCGGCGCGCTCACGACCATCCTCCCCACCTGGTTCCTGGTGCCGTTCGCCCTGGTCGCCATCGGCGGACTGGTCAGCGGTGCCGTGCTCGACATCTACTCCTCGGGCCTAACCCTGCTGGCGCTGGGGCTGCGGACGCCCCGCTGGGTGGCGGCCGCCTTCGACGGCGTGCTGATGGTGCTCGGGACCATCTACATCGTGTGGGTCGCCGACAGCTTCCTCGGCCTCTTCATGGCGTTCCTGATCATCCTGGGCGTCCCCATGTCGGCCTGGTGCGGGATCTTCCTGGCCGACCTCCTGGTCCGGCGCCGCGACTACGACGAGGTCGCGCTGTTCGACCACACCGACCCGACCTACGGCCGGGCCAACCCGGTGGCCGTGGTGCTGATGGCGGTCGCCACCCTGGCCGGCTGGGGGCTCGTCATCGACACCACCGGCGCCGGCAAGGGGCTGTCCTGGCTCGGGTTCCTCCTCGGTCCCCTCGGGCTGGGCGGTCGCGGCGGCGGCTGGGCGTACGCCAACCTCGGCGTGCCGGTGGCGCTCGTCGTCGGCTTCGTGGGCTACCTGCTCCTCCAGTCGGGCGCCGTACGACGCCAGGAGGCCCGCACCCCAGCGCGCGGGACGCCGGCTCACACGGCCTGACCAGCGCCCTCACAGCCGGTCCTCAACATCGGGGCGCATCGTTCCCACAGCGGCCGTCGAACCGCCACTGGAGGAGGACGCCATGGAGCCCGCACACGACACACCCGCCACCGGGCACGCTCGGCCGAGGCGCGTCCGCGCGCTTCGAGCGGGTGTCGTCGCCGCCGTGGCCGGATCGCTGGGCGTCCCGGCCGTGGCGTTCGCCGAGCCGGGCACCGCCTCGGTGCGGACGCCGGCGACGGGCGCCGGGGTGGGCACGACCGATCTCGTCCAGGTGGACGGGATCGAACGCCTTCCCGCTCGTTGACGCGTCTGATCTCGTCCAGGTGGACGACATCGGCCCGACGCCGCGAGGGGACCGCTCAGGCCGGCTCGGCGACGAAGACGGGGATCGTGCGGTCGGTCTTGGTCTGGTACTCCGCGTAGGCCGGCCACACCGCGACGGCCCGCTCCCACCACTCCTCGCGCTCGGGGCCCTCGACGAGGCGCACGGCGTACTCGCCCTTGTCGGCGCCGTCCTGCAGGTCGACGCGCGGACTCTTGACAAGGTTGTGGTACCACGTCGGGTGGGACGGCGATCCGCCCTTGGACGCCACGAGCGCGTACCGGCCGTCGTGCTCGACGCGCATCACCGGGTTCTTCCGCAGCCTGCCGCTGCGGGCTCCGACCGAGGTCACCACGACCACCGGGACGCCCTGCAGCGTCGTGGCCTCGGTGCCGCCGGAGGACTCGTAGGCCGCGACCTGGTCGCGGACCCACTGCTGGGGGCTGGGCTCGTACTCGCCTTCGAGGGTCATGTCCTCGATCCTGCCCCGGTAGCCTCGCGGCCATGCCCGACGACCACGCTCCGGACCCCGATGCCCGGCCCGTCTCCGAGATCTTCGACCCCGCGGCGTGGCGGCAGGTGCCCGGGTTCGAGGACCTCCGGGACCTGACCTACCACCGGGCGGTGGACCACGGCACCGTTCGGATCGCCTTCGACCGCCCGGAGGTGCGCAACGCGTTCCGTCCCGGCACGGTCGACGAGCTGCTGCGGGTGCTCGAGCACGCCCGCGTCTCCAGCGACGTCGGCTGCGTGCTGCTGACCGGCAACGGCCCGTCCCCGAAGGACGGCGGCTGGGCGTTCTGCTCCGGGGGCGACCAGCGGATCCGGGGCCGGTCCGGCTACCAGTACGCGCAGGGCGAGACCGCCGAGACCGTGGACAAGGCCCGGCTCGGGAGGCTGCACATCCTCGAGTGCCAGCGGCTGATCCGGTTCATGCCCAAGGTGGTCATCTGCGTCGTGCCGGGCTGGGCGGCCGGTGGCGGCCACAGCCTGCACGTGGTCTGCGACCTGACGCTGGCCTCGCGCGAGCACGCCCGGTTCAAGCAGACCGACGCCGACGTCGGCTCCTTCGACGGCGGGTTCGGGTCGGCGTACCTCGCCCGTCAGGTCGGGCAGAAGCGCGCCCGGGAGATCTTCTTCCTCGGTGACGAGTACGACGCGGAGGCCGCGCACCGGATGGGCATGGTCAACAAGGTGGTCCCCCACGCCGATCTCGAGCGCGAGGCGCTCGCGTGGGGTCGCAAGGTCAACGCCAAGTCGCCCACCGCCCAACGCATGCTGAAGTACTCCTTCAACCTGATCGACGACGGACTGGTCGGGCAGCAGCTGTTCGCGGGGGAGACGACCCGGCTGGCCTACATGACCGACGAGGCGGTCGAGGGCCGCGACTCGTTCCTGGAGAAGCGGGACCCGGACTGGTCCGACTTCCCCTGGTACTACTGACGTCGTGCGGGGGAGCGGCGCGTGAGGATCCGGCCCGGGAAGGTGCGAAGCAGCTGACCTGTCCCGCGTGCGGCGTGGTGCTCGCGGATGCGCCGCCACCTCGAGGAGCTCGTCTACGACCTGCGCCACGCCGGGCCGGTGGGTCAGCCTCGGCTAGCGCTCGCCGGGTTCGCGCGCACGTGGCCATGGTTTCGAGGCCTCGGCTAGCGCCTCGGCACCTCAACCAGCGTTGGTTGAGGTACCCGAGCCCCCAGGGCGAGGGCCTCGAAACCGCTGCACCTGGGCGCGGAGGTCATCGGTGCGGTTCGCGCGCACGTGGCCTTGGTTTCGAGGCCTCGGCTAGCGCCTCGGCACCTCAACCAGCGTTGGTTGAGGTGTCCGAGCCCCCAGGGCGAGGGCCTCGAAACCGCTGCACCTGCGCGCGCTGGTCTCCGGTGGGGTTGGCGCGCACGTGGCCATGGTTTCGAGGCCTCGGCTAGCGCCTCGGCACCTCAACCAGCGTGGTTCGACGGCGACACGGTGAGACGAGGTGCGCGAATCTTTGGCCGAGCTGCGCCGGGTGCCCTAGGTTGCCCTAGGTGAGAGTCGCTGTTGCCCGCGAGACGCGCGAGGGGGAGACCCGCGTCGCGCTGGTGCCCGAGCTGGTCGGCAAGCTGACCGGCCTCGGGTGGGACGTGGCGGTGGAGCCGGGTGCCGGCCGGGCCGCGCTGCACGCCGACGAGGAGTACACCCAGGCCGGCGCCCTCGTCCTCGACGAGCCGTGGGCCGGCGCCGACGTGGTCGTCTCCGTGAACCCGCTCGACGCCGGCGTCGTCCGCCGCCTGCCCGCGGGGACGGCCACCGTGTCGTTCCTGCCCACCGCCTCGTCCCTGGAGCTCGTCGCGGACCTGCGCGACTGCGGCGTCACGTCGTTCGCGATGGAGCTGGTTCCCCGCATCTCCCGCGCCCAGTCGATGGACGCGCTGTCCTCGCAGTCGCTGGTGTCCGGGTACCGCTGCGCGGTCGTCGCCGCCGGGCTGCTGCGCCGCTTCTTCCCGCTCAACATGACCGCGGCGGGGACCGTCCCGCCCGCCCAGGTGGTGGTCCTCGGGGCCGGGGTGGCCGGGCTCCAGGCGATCGCCACCGCGCGCAGGCTCGGCGCCGTCGTCAAGGCGTACGACGTGCGGGCGGCCGCCGCGGAGGAGATCCGGTCGATGGGCGCGACCGCGATCGAGCTGGACCTCGAGACCCTGGAGGGCTCCGGCGGGTACGCCCGCGAGATGACCGAGGACCGGGCGCTGCGGCAGCGCGAGATGCTCACGCCGTACATCGCGGCAGCCGACGCGCTCATCACCACCGCCGCGGTCCCTGGTCGCCGCGCGCCGCTGCTGGTGACCACGGACATGGTCGAGCAGATGGGGCCGGGCTCGGTCGTGGTGGACCTGGCCGCGGAGTCCGGCGGGAACGTCGAGGGCGCCCAGCCCGGGCAGGTCGTGCGGATCGGGCGCGCCCAGGTCTGGGGCGGCGCCAACGTGCCGGCGCAGATGCCGGGGCCCGCGTCGCGGCTCTACGCGCAGAACGTCGTCAGCCTGCTGACGCTGATGACCGGCTCCACCGACGCCGGACCGGCCTTCGCGCCCGACTTCGACGACGAGATCGTCGCCGGCTCCTGTGTCACCCATGACGGGGAGGTCCGGCACGGGCCGACCCGCGACGCCCTGCAAGGAGGGGCCACCTGATGAGCGAGCCGGTCGTCTGGCTGACGTTCTTCATTTTGAGCGTCTTCGTCGGCATCGAGGTCATCTCCAAGGTGTCCTCCACCCTGCACACCCCGCTGATGTCCGGGGCCAACGCGATCCACGGGATCATCCTGCTGGGCGCCATCCTGGTCACCGGCACCGCGCACACGACCCTGCAGCTGGTCGTGGGCCTGGCCGCGGTGGTGCTGGCCAGCCTGAACATGGTCGGCGGCTTCGTGGTCACCGACCGCATGCTGCAGATGTTCACCCGGCGCAGGCCGGTGGCTCCCGACCCCTCGGCCGACCGGTCGGACGGCGCGACGTCGACGAGGGGTCGCCGATGAGCGGGACGCCCGTGTGGGCCCAGCTCACCTACCTGTTCGCCGCCGTCTGCTTCATCCTCGCGCTCAAGGGCCTCTCGTCACCAAGGCACGCCCGTCAGGGCAACCTCGTCGGCGCCGTCGGCGCCGTGGTCGCCTGCGTCATCGTGTTCTTCTACGCCGATCTGCGCCACATCGTGCCCATCGTGGTGGCCGTCGCGGTCGGCACCATCGGCGGCTTCGTCGGGGCCCGACGCGTCCAGATGACGCAGATGCCCCAGCTGGTCGCCCTGTTCAACGGGGTGGGCGGTGGTGCGGCCGCGCTGGTCGCCCTGCTCGAGCTCTCCGATGCGCACGGGCCGGGCGTGGCCCGGTTCACCCTCGTGGCGACGGCGTTCACGATCGTCGTCGGCGCCGTGTCCTTCGCCGGGTCGATGGTGACCTTCGCGAAGCTTCAGGAGCTGATGACCTCCCGGCCGGTGCTGTTCCCCGGGCTGCCGGTCGTCTTCGGCGCCTCCCTGCTCATCGCCCTCGCACTCGCCGTGCTGACCGTGGTCGAGCCGGGGTCGTGGCCGGCGGTGGGCGGCGGGGTGCTGCTGGCGGTGGTCGGCCTCGCCGTCGGCCTGCTGCTGGTGCTCCCGGTCGGCGGCGCCGACGTCCCCATCGTCATCTCGCTGCTCAACGCGTTCACCGGCCTGACCGTGGCGGCCGGCGGGTACGTCCTGGGCAACACGGTCCTGCTCGTGGGCGGCACGCTCGTCGGGGCGTCCGGCACGTTCCTCACCAAGCTGATGGCCAGCGCGATGGGCCGCTCGGTGCTCAACATCCTGTTCGGTGCGCTCAAGGGCGGCTCGACCCTCGGCGCCGGGGAGGTCTCGGACCGGCCGGTGCGCTCCGCTGGACCGGAGGACATGGCGATCCTGCTCAACTACGCCTCCCGGGTCATCGTGGTGCCGGGCTACGGCCTCGCCGTCGCCCAGGCCCAGCACACGCTGCGCGAGCTGGTCGACCTGCTCGGCGAGCGGGGCATCGTCGTCGACTACGCGATCCACCCGGTGGCCGGCCGGATGCCCGGCCACATGAACGTGCTGCTCGCGGAGGCACAGGTGCCCTACGAGCAGCTCAAGGAGATGGAGCACATCAACGGCGAGTTCAAGCAGGCCGACGTCGTGCTCGTCGTGGGCGCCAACGACGTGGTCAACCCCGCCGCCAAGACCACGCCGGGCGCGCCGATCTACGGGATGCCGATCCTCAACGCCGACGAGGCCAAGCAGGTGATCTTCCTCAAGCGGTCCATGCGGCCCGGCTTCGCGGGCATCGAGAACGAGCTGCTCTACGACCCGAGGACCACGCTGCTGTTCGGCGACGCCAAGGAGACGCTCGGCAAGCTGCTGAGCGCGGTCAAGGCGCTGTGACGCCTTCCGGGTACGGCGGGGCCGGTCAGCCCACCACGCCGTACAACCGGTCGCCGGCGTCGCCCAGGCCCGGGACGATGTAGCCCCTCTCGTCGAGCCGCTGGTCCATCCCGGCGGTGACGACGCTGACCGGGACGTCGAGCCCCTCGAGCTCGCGCTCCAGGCGGGCGCACCCCTCCGGCGCGCTGAGCAGGCAGATCGCGGTGATGTGGTCGGCGCCCCGCTCGACCAGGAACCGGATCGCCGCCGCGAGCGTGCCGCCGGTCGCGAGCATCGGGTCGAGCACGTAGCACTGCCGGCCCGAGAGGTCGTCGGGCAGCCGCTCGGCGTACGTCGAGGCCTGGAGGGTCTCCTCGTTGCGCACCATGCCCAGGAACCCCACCTCGGCGGTCGGCAGCAGCCGCATCATGCCGTCGAGCATGCCGAGCCCCGCCCGGAGGATGGGCACGACCAGCGGCTTGGGCGCCGCCAGCTTCACGCCCTCGGCGGTCCCGACGGGCGTGCTCACCGTGACGGTGTCGACCCGGACGTCGCGGGTGGCCTCGTAGGCCAGCAGGGTCACCAGCTCGTCGGCGAGCCGGCGGAAGGTCGGCGAGTCCGTCGCCTGGTCCCTCAAGGTGGTGAGCTTGTGGGCCACCAGCGGATGGTCGGCGACGTGGAAGCGCATGGCGGTCAACCTAGTGGGCCCCTTGCTCCTGGTGCGAGCGCGCCGGACCTGTCACCATCGGATGAGGCCGGACGCCCGCTCGGCACCGACCCGGACAGGAGGCGACATGGCTGGCGACAACGGGAGCTCGGACCCGAGCGCCGAGAGCGTCGACTTCGCCCTGGTGGCCTACCGCGAGGAAGGCGTGTGGCAGGTCGAGGAGATCGACGACGACCTCACCGCGGACCTCGACGAGCTGGCCGTCGAGCTGCGCCGCTACCCGGGGGACGGCGGCTCGCTGGGCCTGGTCTCGGTCGACGAGGACTTCTTCGTCCTCGTCCGGGTGCTCGGGTCGGAGACCCGGCTGCTGCTCTCCGACGTCACCGCGGCCACCGACTGGCCGATCGCCCGGTCGGTCGTGGACCACCTGGCGCTGCCCCTCCCGGACGACGAGGAGGACCAGGAGCCCGCCGGCGACCTCGGCATCGTCGCGGACCTCGGCATGGGCCCGATGGACATGGGCGCGCTGCTCGACGACGTCGACCTGTACCCGGACGAGATGCTCTCCGACATCGCCAGGCGGCTCGGCTTCGGGCGTCAGTACGACGAGCTGGTCGGCGTCAGCACCACCCTGTGACCTTCCGGGAGTCCTGGGCCCCGGCGATGCGCGAGGCGCTCATCGAGGCCCGGGCTGCGCCGGCCACGTCCGACGTACCCGTGGGTGCGGTGGTCCTGGACCCGGCCGGCGTCGTGGTCGGCCGGGGACGCAACCGGCGCGAGGCCGACGGCGACCCGACCGCGCACGCCGAGATGGTCGCGATGCGCGAGGCAGCGCGGGGGCGCCGAGGGTGGCGCCTGGACGGCTGCACGCTCGTCGTCACGCTCGAGCCGTGCACCATGTGCGCCGGCGCGCTGGTGCTCGCCCGCATGGACCGGCTGGTCTTCGGCGCCTTCGACGACAAGGCCGGCGCCGTGGGCTCCTTGTGGGACGTCGTGCGGGACCGGCGCCTCAACCACCGCCCGGAGGTGCTGGCCGGCGTGCTCGCGGAGGAGTCGAGCGGGCTGCTGCAGGACTTCTTCGCCGGCCATCGCCGCTGAGCGGCCGCCAGGACGTACACCATCGCGTGATCCGGGTCTCTTCGCGCCGATCCGGGGGTTGGTGTACGTCGGGCGGGCCGCCGCTTGGGTGATGTCGAGCGTGGCGACCCGGTCCGGTACCCTCATCGGCGGTGGCGTGTCCGAGCGGCCTAAGGAGCACGCCTCGAAAGCGTGTGAGGGTGCAAGCCCTCCGTGGGTTCAAATCCCACCGCCACCGCCAACCACCAGCGCAGACGCCGGTCCACCCTCGTAGGTGACCGGCGTCCTGCGCGGCGGCACGGTGCTCGCCCCTGGGACGGATCCCGACCGTGCACGGGTGCGACGGATCCGCGACGCGCCCGGAGGGACTCCACCTCCCGCCACGCAAGGTCGTCGCGGGCCCGGGCGTCGGCGAGCGCGTGGCGGGCCGCGTCCCTCTCGGCGACGTCGCGGTCGTGGTCGCTGCCCTCGCCCGGCCGCCCTCGTCGCTCACGCCGCGATCATGGGGTCGGGCGTGGTCGGCCCCGAGGAGGAGACGGCCCCGAGCTCGACGGCGCGCGCACAGACCGCTCGGTCCACTGCGCGGAGATGGGCGGCCGCGGCCAGCAGTCGCCGGCCGTCGACCCCCCCGCGAGCGGCGGCCACCTCGTCGACGCGGTCCAGCAGCCGGTCGGCGGGCTCGAGATGCGCCCGGGACCCCGCGTCGCGCACCAAGCCGGCGAACGACGACACGTTGGCACGGACGGCCCGCGCGGCCGCGCCCACGGCGCGGTGGGACGCGGGGTCCGCGGCCAGCCCGGGAGACGCGTCGGCCAGGCGCGCCAGCATCCGCCCGTGGTGGTCGCCGACCGACAGCGCCTGCATGGTCCGGCGGGAGCCGGACCTGTCCGGTACGCCCACGAGGCCGTTCGTGAGCGGCCGGACCGCCGACCGCAGCGCCGTGAAGCTGCCCCGGAGCGCGTGCGAGCGCGGCGCGCCGGGTGACGCCGTGGTGTCCGGCCCGGTCAGGTCGTCGACCGCACCGGCCAGGACCTCGCCGAGCTCGTCGAGGAAGTCCTGCACCGCCTCGCGTCCGGCCTTCCTGGTGCTCGACGGGAGCACGACGAAGGACACCAGGACCCCGATGGCCGCCCCGGCCGCCGTCTCCTCGAGGCGGAGCAGGAGCAGGTCGACGGTGAACCGGCCGAGCAGGCCGTAGACCAGCGCCAGCATGGTGGTGATGAAGAAGATCATCAGGGCCGGGGAGACGGGCATCAGGTACACCGCGAGGAACAGGCTGACGACGACCAGCACGAGCGACTCCACCACGTGACCACCGACGAGCGCGGCGACCACGACTCCCACCACGACGCCGGCCATCGTGCCGAGGACCCGCTGCCACCCCTTGCTGAGGATCTCTCCACGGGTCGACGTACCGGTGTAGACGACGAAGGCGCTGATCACCGCCCAGAACCAGCGCGTGGACGAGAGCTGGGTGCCGACCAGGATGGCGAGGGTCGAGGCCACGCCGACCTGGACCGCCTGGCGCGTGCTGTCGCTCAGTCCGGCCGCGTCCTCCGTCCCGTCGTCCGCCTCCTCGGTGTCCTCCGGGTCGTCCGCCTCCCCGAGGCGGTCCCCGTCCCGGTCGTCCTCGTCCCGCCCGTCGCCGGGGTCGGGGGCACCCCGACGCGGGTCCACCACGCCGTCCCAGCTCTCGGCGACCGTGCTCACGGCGCGTCGCAGGCGCGCCACCGCGTCGGGACCGGCATCCGGGCGCTGCCCGTCCGGAGGGTCGGGGACCGCGCCGGCCGCGGGCGGGCCCACCGGGGACCGCAGCCGCCCGCGGAGAACCGCCAGCGCGGCCGCCTCCCCCTCCACCGCCTCCCGTGGAGCGTCGCGCAGCAGCGAGGTGACGGCCGTGCAGAGGTTCTCGACGGCCAGCTCCAGGTCGAACACCCGGACCGCCAGCTCGTCGTTGCCGACGGTGTCCAGCACCGGCTCGTCGGCGTCGTCGAGGCGCTGCTCGACCGCCGTGGCCGCGTCGGCCGCGCGACCGAGCTGCGAGCGCAGCCGGCGGGCGCGCCCGCCGCTCAGGGCGCCGTCCTCGACCGCATCCACCAGCGTGTCCACGACGCCGCCGCAGCGCTGGCCCAGGGCGGCCAGCATGCGGCGCAGGTCCCGAGCCGGCCGGCGAGGTCGCAGCAGCAGCCGCATCCCCACGGTCACCGCTGCTCCCACGGCCAGTGCGGCGCTCGCCGCGGCGAGGTGGTCCGGTGTCAGCCGCACGAACAACCCCAGGAAGTAGCACATGAACGCGACCGTGCCGGCGGACACGCCACGCGGCCCGAGCCGCCGCACGAGCACGGCGGCGACCGCCACCGCCACGAAGACCGCGTCGGCGAGCCACGGGTACGGTCCGGTCACCGTGGCCAGGGCCACGCCCGCCGCGCCGGCCGGCGCGAGCAGCGCGATGGACAGCGCCTGCGCGCCGGGCTCCGTCTCGCGCACGGCCATCGATGCCGTCATCGCGAGCACGACCCCGGGAACGGCCGTGGTGACCGGCGCGCCGATAAGGCTGACGAGGCCGTAGAGCACGACGAGGTCGGCGGCGACGGTGGCGACCGTGGTGCCCGCCAGCCGAAGCCGGGTCAGCCCCGGGTCGGAGGCGGCCACGGCGCCGCGGACGCCGCGCCCCAGTCGGGACAGGGGGCCGGACATGCCCGCAGTGTGGCATCCGGAGGACCGCGCCCCGGAAGAGGTCTTGTCCAGCTATGGGCAGCAGGCGCAGACTGGCGACGACGGCGGCGCACGGCGACCCTCGTGCGCGGGAGACACTGCACCACGGAGCTGGTCATATGGTCCACAGCAACGCCACATCCGGCGCGTCGAACACCCCCGCCCTGATGCCGATCCTGTCGCGCGGCAAGCACCGCAACCCCAAGAAGGGGGCCTGCTTCATGGAGCTGGCCTCGTTCCTGGCGGGCGAGCCGTGGTCGGACCATCCCCGGTGCACGCACAGCCTGCTCGCGTCGCTCGCGCGGGACGTCAACGACCACGTGGGCGACGTCGCCCGTCGCCGGCTGGCGCCGCTCATCCCGAGGGTGATCGGGCTGACCAGCGACGATCCGCGCATCGACGCGTGGATCGCCCGGGAGGCGGCGCTGGCCGCGCTGCCCGTCACCTCCGCCGAGCGCCAGGGTGTCGCCGCGGTGGGCCTGATGCGCTGCGAGCGCATGCTCAACCAGCTCGAGGGGCGCCCCCGCGGGTACGTCGAACCTCGCAGCCAGGCCGTGATGGACGCCGTACCCCACGCCAGGGACTGGGCGCGCGGCTTCACCGCCCTGGGCTGGGGCAGCACCGCCAGCTTCACCAAGCGCAGCGCGCCGGCGATCGTGCACTCGGCGGTCTCCGGGATCGCCAGCGCGGTCGCACCCTCACCCGACGACCTGCTGGTGGACCTGCTCGAGCGGACCATCGACCTGTGCCACGAGTGGGTGGGCTACCGCCCGACGAGGCTCGACCCGGCGGCCTGGGAGCAGGCCAGCGCCCTCACCCACCGTTCCTGACCCGCTCAGCCCGGCAGCCACGCCTCCAGCCGGGTCAGCGCCTCGGCCACGTGCGCGGGCGTGCCCGCGAACGACATCCGCACGTACCGGTTGCCGGCGGCGGTGTCGAAGTCGATCCCGGGTGCGGTCGCGACACCGGTCTCGTCGAGCAGGCGCCGGCACAGCGCCATGGAGTCGTCGGTGAGGTGCCCCACGTCGGCGTAGACGTAGAACGCCCCGTCGGCCGGCGCCAGCCTCTCGATGCCCAGGCGCGGCAGCCCGTCGAGCAGGAGCCGCCTGTTCTCGGCGTAGCGCTCGACGTGGCCGTCGCACTCCGCGTACGACGCGTCGCTGAACGCCTCGACCGCGGCGTGCTGGGCCAGCACCGGAGGGCAGATGGTGAAGTTGCCGGTCAGCACGTCCACGGGCCGGCGCAGCCGCTCGGGCACCAGCATCCAGCCGATCCGCCACCCGGTCATCGAGAAGTACTTCGAGAAGGACCCGAGCGCCACGGCCTCCCGAGAGGTCGCCCACGCCGAGGAGTGCCGCGGAGCAGACGCGTACTCGATCCCGTGGTAGATCTCGTCGCTCACCAGCTGCACGCCGTGCTCCTCGCACCAGCGGGCCAGCGCGGCCAGCTCGGTCGGGGACAGCATGGTGCCGGTCGGGTTGGCCGGGCTGGCCACCACCAGACCGCGGACCGGGCACTCGAGCGCCTCGAGCATCTGCACGGTGGGCTGGAAGCGGGTCTGCGGACCCGTCGGGAGCTCGACCACCTCACACCCGAGAGCGGTGAGGACGTTGCGGTAGCAGGGGTAGCCGGGCCGCGCGATCGCCACCCGGTCGCCCGCCTCGAAGGCTGAGAGGAACGCGAGCAGGAACCCGCCCGACGACCCGGTGGTGACGACCACGTCGTCGGGGGCGACCTCGAGGCCGTGCACGCGGGCGTGGTGGCCGCAGATCGCCTCCCGCAGCTCGGGGATGCCGAGCGACTCGGTGTAGCCGAGCACCTGCTCGTCGAGGGCCCTCCTGGCGGCCTCCAGCACCGCACGGGGCGCGGGCGTCGACGGCTGGCCGGCGACCAGGTCCAGCAGGTCCCCGTGGCTGCGCCGGCGTCGCGCGGCGGCGGCCAGCAGGTCCATCACGTGGAAGGGCGGGACGGCGGCTCGGCTCGCGACGGAGTAGAGCCCGGGCGGCGTGGACATTCCTCCACGCTAACGGGCTCGCCTCGTGCCCCTAGGATGAGGACCCGCCCCGCCGACGCCGAGGTGACCCGGTGAACTTCGACGCGCACCAGCT
>JAICKK010000099.1 GCA_025927955.1 Nocardioidaceae bacterium | reverse complement strand
CCCGGCCGTGGTCACCCGGCCGGCGGCATCCGGAGCGGCGCCGCCGCCAGCCGTCGAGTCAGCCTGTGACCAGCCATCGCGGCGAACACGGGCGTGTGCAGCGCAGCCAGGAACGGCAGCGTCCACAGCTCGGGCACGAAAACGGCCAGCATCATCAGCGGGACCGTCACCACGGCGCCGCCGAGCACCACCGCGACCACGCAGGCACGCACCTGCTCGGCGGCCCGGGCCTCTGCTCGGGGCACGCGGCGCCCGGCCGCCGGCTCAGGCTCGGGGGCCCTCGCGACCGTGAGGGCGTGACGCGGCCGGGAGGGGGCGGGCAGGACCGACAGCGCTGACATCTGGGGCTCCAGGGACTGATGTGGCAAGAGGGGTCAATGGGACTTCGACCCGTCCCTGGAGAACCTGAGGACAAGTGCGCATCCGGCTCGCCGACGAATGCCGGCCCTCGCCGGCCTCAGGGCCTACAGCGGCTACAGCTCCGACTGCACGCCCGCGAGCAGCTGACGGGCGACCACGATGCGCTGCACCTGGTTGGTGCCCTCGTAGATCTGGGTGATCTTGGCGTCGCGCATCATCCGCTCGACCGGGTAGTCGTGGGTGTAGCCGTACCCACCGAGCACCTGGACGGCGTCCGTGGTCACCTGCATGGCGGTGTCCGAGGCGAAGCACTTGGCCGCGGCACCGAAGAACGGCAGGTCCGCGTCGCCCCGCTCGGAGCGGCCCGCGGCGGCGTACGTCAGCTGGCGGGCGGCCTCGACCCTCATCCCCATGTCCGCGAGCATGAACTGCAGCCCCTGGAAGTCGGCGATCGGCCGGCCGAACTGGCGGCGCTCGCGGGCGTAGGACAGGGCATGGTCGAGAGCGCCCTGAGCGATGCCGACGGCCTGCGCGGCGATCGTCACGCGGGTGTGGTCCAGCGTGCGGTACGCGGTGGCGAGCCCGGTGTGCTCCTCGCCGACCATGCGGTCGGCGGGGATGCGGACGTGGTCGAGGTACACCTCCCGGGTCGGTGACCCCTTGATGCCGAGCTTGCGCTCCGGCGCACCGAACGAGACGCCCTCGTCGTCCCGCTCCACGACGAACGCGGAGATCCCCGCCTTGCGGTCGGGGTCGGTGACGGCGAAGACGGTGTAGTAGCGCGAGACGCCCGCGTTGGTGATCCAGCGTTTCACGCCGTCGAGGACGTAGTCGTCGCCGTCGCGGACGGCCCGGGTCCGCATCGCCGCCGCGTCGGAGCCGGCCTCGGGCTCGGACAGGCAGTAGGAGAACATCGCCTCGCCCGCGGCCACCGGCGGGAGGTACCTCCTGCGCAGGTCCTCGGTGCCCGCCAGGATCAGCGGCAGCGTGCCCAGCTTGTTCACGCTCGGGATCAGCGAGGAGGCGGCGCACGCCCGCGCGACCTCCTCGATCACGAGGCAGGTGGCGAGCGCGTCGGCACCGGCACCGCCGTACTCCTCGGGGATGTGGGGGGCGGCGAAGTCGGCGGCGACGAGCGCGTCGTAGGACGCCTGGGGGAACTGACCGGACTCGTCGACCTCGCCGGCGTACGGCGCGACCTTGGCGTCGCAGAGCTCGCGGACCGCCTTGCGGACCTCCTGGTGCTCCTCCGACAGCGCGTACATCGGGGCGTCGCTCATGAGGCCGACTCTACTGGCGGGTAGCGGGGAAGGGGCTCCCGGACCGGGGGCTGGCGGCTTGTACCCTCACCCTCATGACGAGTGTGCCCTGGCAGGACGGCGACGAGATCCGCTCCATCCTCGAGGACTGCGAGACCTGGGCCGTGGTCGGGCTGTCCGGCAACCCTCACCGGACCGCCTTCCGGATCGCGGAGTTCCTGCAGAGCAAGGGCAAGCGGATCGTGCCGATCCATCCCACGGCCCCGACCGTGCTCGACGAGCCGGGCTACGCCACGCTGGCCGACGTGCCGTTCGCCGTCGACTGCGTCGACGTCTTCCGGCGCTCGGAGGCGGCCGGCGAGTTCGCCGACCAGGCGGTCGCCGTGGGCGCCAAGGCGGTGTGGTTCCAGCTCGGCGTGCTCGACGAGGCGGCCTACGAGCGGACCACGGCCGCCGGCGTGCGCATGGTCATGGACACCTGCCCGAAGATCGAGTGGCCCCGCACCGAGTGGGAGCGGTGAGCGGCCGGCTCCCAGCCGGTCCGCCCCCGACCCGCCGCGACGACACCGTCGAGGAGCTGCACGGGCACCAGGTCGCGGACCCCTACCGGTGGCTGGAGGACCCGGACGCCGAGGAGACCCGCGCCTGGGTCGCCGAGCAGAACCGGTACGCCCGCCGGCACCTGGACTCGCTCGCCTCGCGTCCCTGGTTCGGCCGGACCATGCACGAGATCGTCGGCGGCCCGCGGGCCGGGACCCCCGAGAAGGTCGGCGGCCGCTACGTGGTCAGCCGCAACGACGGCTCCCAGCAGCAGGACCTCTGGTACGTCGCGGACACCCTCGAGGACCTGCAACGACGCAGCACCCTGCTCCTGGACCCGAACACGTTCTCCGAGGACGCCACCTCCTCTCTCGTCGGCTACGACGCGAGCCGGGACGGCCGGTGGCTGGCCTATCGGGTCAGCGACGCCGGCAGCGACTGGACGACGGTGCGCCTGCTCGAGCTGACGACCGGCAACGAGGTCGACGACGTGGTCACCGGGGTGAAGTTCAGCGAGGCCACCTGGCTGCCGGACGACTCCTCCTACCTGTACCTGCACTACGCCTCGCAGCGGCCGGGCGACGCCACCGAGGCGGCGGCACTCCCGGGTGGCCGGCTGATGCGGCACCGGGTCGGCGAGTCGCAGGACACCGACGAGCTGGTGCTCGAGTTCCCCGACGAGCCGCGCCTGACGATCACCCCGCAGCTGTCGCACGACGGCCGGTGGCTGGTCGTGGCCCTGCACGACGGCACCTCCGAGAAGAACCGCCTGTGGGTCTACCCGGTCAGCACGCAGGCCGGCGCCGCCCGGCTCGGCGCGCCCCGCAGGCTGGTCGACGAGGCCTACGCCGGCTTCGACTTCCTGCGCACCGACGGATCGCGGCTCTACCTCGTCACCGACCACGAGGCACCGCTGCGCCGGGTGGTCAGCGTCGACCTCGACGCCGCGGCCGACGGCACCGTCGATGTCGTCGAGGTCGTCGCCGAGTCCGACGGGCAGCTCGAGCACGTGGCAGCAGTCGGTGAGGAGCTGCTCGCGGTGCACCTCGTCGACGCGACCCCGAGGGTCAGCCGCTACCGGCTCGACGGGACCCCGCTGGGCGTGGTGGACCTGCCCGGTGGCGCGGTGGTCGCGGTGAACGGCGACGTGGGGGACGACGAGGTGTTCCTCGGCACCTCCTCGGTGACCCGCCGGCTGGCGTCGTACCGGCTCGCGCTGGGCAGCGGCGAGCTGACCGCGCTCGACCTGTCGCCCGCCCACGCTGTGACCTGGCGTCCGCCGGAGGTGAGCACCGAACGGCGCCGGGCGACGAGCCGGGACGGCACCGAGGTGCCCTACTTCCTGGTCCGGCGGGCCGACGTGCCCGCGGACGCGCCGCGACCCACGCTGCTGTGGGGCTACGGCGGCTTCAACATCCCGGTCCTGGCGTCCTACCGTCCGGTGTTCGCCGGCTGGCTGGCCGCGGGCGGGGTGCTGGCCCTGGCCAACCTCCGCGGCGGCGGCGAGCTCGGCACCGCCTGGCACGACGCGGGCAGGCTGGAGCGGAAGCAGAACGTCTTCGACGACTTCGGCGCCGTCGCCGAGCACCTGGTGGCCACCGGCGTGACGACGCATCGCCGGCTCGCGCTGCACGGGGGCAGCAACGGCGGGCTGCTCGTCGGCGCCACGCTGGTGCAGCGGCCCGACCTGGCGGCCGTCGCGCTTCCGGCGGTCGGGGTGATGGACATGCTGCGCTTCCACCTGTTCACCATCGGCGCCGCCTGGGTCTCCGACTACGGCTCCCCCGAGGATCCGGAGATGTTCGAGGTGCTGCTCGGCTACTCACCGCTGCACAACGTGCGCGCCGGCACGTCGTACCCCGCCACGATGGTGACGACCGGGGACCACGACGACCGCGTGGTTCCCGCCCACAGCCTCAAGCTCACCGCCGCCCTGCAGCACGCGCAGTCCGGCAGCGCGCCCGTGATCGCGCGGGTCGAGACCGCCACGGGTCACGGGTTCGGGAAGCCGAGCGCTCTGGTGGCCGAGGAGACCGCCGACCTGCTGGCGTTCGCCGCCGAGCACACGGGACTGGTGCCGGGGGCCTGAGCTCACCCGCCTCGGACCGCCCGGCCCTTCTCCCGCGCGGTCTCGCGCAGCGCCTGCTGGAAGGCGGTCATCCGCTCCCGCAGGGCGCCGTCGGACGCCGCCAGGATGCGTACGGCGAGCAGGCCGGCGTTGCGCGCGTTGCCGACGGCGACCGTGGCGACCGGGACCCCCGAGGGCATCTGGACGATGGAAAGCAGCGAGTCGAGGCCGTCGAGGTGGCGCAGCGCGACGGGCACGCCGACCACCGGCAGCGGGGTCACGGCCGCGAGCATGCCCGGCAGGTGCGCAGCCCCGCCCGCGCCGGCGATGAGCACGCGCAGACCCCGGTCGGCGGCGCCGCGACCGTAGGCGATCATCTCCTCGGGCATGCGGTGCGCGGAGACGACGTCGGCCTCGTGCGACACCTCGAACTCGTCGAGCGCCTCGGCGGCGGCCTTCATCGTCGGCCAGTCCGAGTCCGAGCCCATCACGATCCCGACCAGGGGGCTCCTCACTCGCTCTCCATCCCCAGGTCGCCGCGGAACCAGGCGGCGGCATGCCTGGCCCGCTCGCGGACCTCCTCGAGGTCGTCGCCGTAGGCGGTGACGTGCCCGACCTTGCGGCCGGGCTTCACCTCCTTGCCGTACAGGTGCACCCTCAGCCGCGGGTCACGCGCGAGGACGTGGGGGTAGCCGGCGTAGAGGTCCTCCGAGAGCTCCCCGTGCTCGCCGCCGAGGATGTTGACCATCACCGTCCACGGCTCCCGGCAGGCGGGCGAGCCGAGCGGCAGGTCGAGCACCGCGCGCAGGTGGTTCTCGAACTGGCTCGTCACGGCCCCGTCCATGCTCCAGTGACCGGTGTTGTGCGGGCGCATCGCGAGCTCGTTGACCAGGACCCGGCCCTCGCGGGTCTCGAACATCTCCACCGCGAGGATGCCGGTGACGTCGAGCTCGGCGGCGACGCGCATCGCGATGCGCTGCGCCTCCACGGCGAGGTCGGCGTCGAGGTCGGGCGCCGGGGCGGTGACCTCCCAGCAGATGCCGTCGCGCTGCACCGACTCCACGACGGGGTAGGCGGCCAGGTGCCCCGACGGCGAGCGGGCGACGAGCGCCGAGAGCTCGCGGCGGAAGTCCACCCGCTCCTCGGCGAGCACCTCGACCCCGGTCGAGCCCGCGGCGGCGAACGCGTCCGCGCAGTCCCCGGCGCTCGCGACGACCCACACGCCCTTGCCGTCGTACCCGCCACGCGTGGTCTTGAGCACGATCGGGAGGCCGTCGATCGACTCGGCGAACCTCACCGCCTCCTCGGCGTTCTCGACGAGCCGGTGCCGCGGGCTGGGGACGCCCAGCTCGTCGAGCCGGGCCCGCATCACGCCCTTGTCCTGGGCGTGCACCAGCGCCTCGGGGCCGGGCCGGCAGGGGTGGCCCTCGGCGGCCAGCGCGTGCAGGTGACCGGTGGGCACGTGCTCGTGGTCGAAGGTGACGGCGGCGCACCCGGCGGCGACGGTCCGCAGCGTCTCCAGGTCCCGGTAGTCGCCCACGGTGGTGTCCGGCACCACCTGGGCGGCCGAGACCTGCGGCCCCTCGGCGAGCAGCCGGACGGGCACGCCGAGCGCGACGGCGGCCTGCGCCATCATCCGGGCGAGCTGCCCGCCGCCGATGACCGCGAGGTGGGGGCCGCCGACGGGCGTGCGGGACGAAGGGGTCGACGCGCTCACCGCACGAGGGTAGCGAGCGCCCCGAGGGTCAGGCGGTCTGGGCGTCCGGCATCGGTGCGGTGACCGCGGACGGGGCGACGGCGTGCACGGGCGGGGCAACCTCGAAGCGGAGGCCCTCGCCGCGGATGGTGGTGATCAGCATGGGGCGGCGGGTGTCGTCGCCGAGCTTCCTGCGCACCCATCCCAGGTGCACGTCGATGGTCTTGGCGGACGTCCAGAACGTCGTGTGCCACACGTCGCGCATGAGCTCCTCGCGCGTGACGATCTCGCCGGCGCGGCTGATCAGCGCGTACACGAGGTCGAACTCCTTGTTGGACATCCGGATCTCCGCACCATCGCGCCACACGCGCCGGGTGACGGGGTCGACGTCGACTCCCTGGACACTCTTCATGCGATAACCGTAATGTGACAAAACGGACAGCGATCGGGTTATCCGGAGATTGGCCCGGATTGACTACCGCCGGTTAGTCATCCGGCCGGACGGGCCCCGGCGAGCGGCGCCGACGCTGCCTCAGTGCCGGCGCACCGCGACCGGCTCGACGACGCCGAAGCCGCGCAGCGGGCGCGGCGGCAGCGGCCGGGTGCCGAACTCCCCCGGTGGCAGCAGCTCGGCGGTGGCGTGGTCGGCGATCACCCGGTTGCGCCGAGCCACCGACGTCAGCCGGGCCGCCATGTTGACCGGCGGCCCGAACACGTCCCCGAGCTGCATCACGACCGAGCCGGTGGCCAGGCCGACGCGTACGTCGGGCAGCCGGCTGTCGTGCCCGATCACCTCGACGATGCTCAGCGCGATCTCCATGGCCCGCACCGGGTCCTCGGAGACGAACAGCACCGAGTCGCCCAGGGTCTTGATCACCCGGCCGTGACGGGCCGCGACCACGTCGGCGCACCGCGACTCGAAGATCTCCACGAGGTCGCCGATCCGGTCCTCCCCGAGCTGGTTCGAGAGCGCCGTGAAGCTCACCAGGTCGGCGAAGCCCACCGTCACCCGCGTCGTGTGCAGGTCGGCGTCGTTGGCGCCGAGCACCTCGATGCGGGCGACCGCGGCGGCCAGGTGGCGGCGCCAGGAGTACACCAGGAGCTCCTCGAAGGGCAGCCCCACCTGCTCGGCCAGCCTCAGCGCGCTGCCGATCCGGCTGCCCGTCGCCTCCTCGCCCGCCTCGAGCTGCTCCACCCGGGCGGCCAGGGTGGCCACCTGCCAGTCGGCCAGGCGCGCCATCGTCTGCCCGACCGCGCGGGTGAGCCGGACCGCGGTCTCGAAGTCGATCGCTCCCTGCTCCACGGCAGCGAACAGCGTCGTGAGGGCGTGCAGGTCCCCCGACGTGAACGCCGGCGCGTCGCCGACGTCGGGGAAGCCCAGGGCCCGCCACAGCCGACGGGCCTGCTCGACCGGAACGCCCGCGGCCCGGGCCACGTCCTCGTTGGTCAGCTCCGGCCTCCGCCCGAGGATCGCCTCCTCGAGCTCCTGGCGGCTGTAGCGGGGCTCGGGCGCGCTCACCCGCGCATCCTCTCACCCGGCCGCGGCCGGTCCGGGCGGACGTGCACCACGTCACCGGCGCCGAGCACGTGCACCCGCGAGCCGTCGTCGACCAGCAGCCTGCCCTCCTCGTCCACGTCGACGGCACGGCCGACCAGCGCACCTCCGGCGGGCAGCGCCACCCGGACCTGGCGGCCGAGGGTCCCGCACGCCCGGACGTACGACGGGCGCAGCCCCCCTCCCGCGCACCCGCACCACTCGTCGTACCGGCGGGCGAAGGCCTCGAGCACCGACCGCAGCAGAGCCGACCGGTCGGTCGAGGCGGCCCCGGCCAGCGCCAGCGACGTGGCGGTCGGCACCGGCAGCTCGGCGCGCGTGGTGGTCACGTTCAGGCCGACCCCCACGACCGCCGCGGCGCCCGGCGGCGGCTCGACGCCGGGGCGCTCCACGCGCTCGACGAGGACGCCCGCCACCTTGGCCTCGGCTCCCGCCTCGTCGGCCAGCACGTCGTTGGGCCACTTCAGCCTCGTCCCGACACCGGCCGCACGCTCGACGCCCTCCGCGACGGCGAGCCCGGTCAGCAGCGGCAGCCAGGGCCAGCGGTGCACCGGCACCTCGTCCGGCGTCAGCAGCAGGGAGAACGTGAGCGCGGCCCGCGGCGGCGTGACCCAGGACCGGTCCAGCCGTCCACGGCCCGCGGTCTGGTGCTCGGCCGCCACCACGAGGCCGGCGGCCTCGCCGTCGCGGGCCCGGCCCGCGACGTACGCGTTGGTGGAGGGGGACTCCTCGAGGACCTCCAGCCGCCAGCGGACGCGGCCGCCCCGGCCGGGCTCCCCGGGGGGCAGCCCGGCCTCCGGGTCCAGAGGTGGCCGGCCGGGCCCGTCGTCGTCCACAGGCACTAGCCTGACGCAGGGCCGGCACCGGACCGGCACCGGACCGGCAGCCCGGCGGCGAACTGGAGGCGAGGCAGCGCGTGAGCGAAGCGGCGAGCACACCGTCGGGGCAGGCCGGCTCCCGGCCGGGGCAGGGCACGGAGGTGCCCTCCGACCAGGGCCTGGACATCGACATCCACACCACCGCAGGCAAGGTGGCCGACCTCGAGCGTCGGCTCGAGGAGTCGGTGAACGCGGGCTCTAGGCGGGCCATCGAGAAGCAGCACGCCAAGGGCAAGAAGACCGCGCGGGAGCGGGTCGGCGAGCTGCTCGACGAGGGCTCCTTCGTCGAGCTGGACGAGCTGGCCCGCCACCGCTCGACGGCGTTCGGCATGGAGCGCAAGCGGCCCTACGGCGACGGCGTGGTGACCGGCTACGGCACCATCGAGGGCCGCCAGGTGTGCGTGTTCGCGCAGGACTTCACCGTCTTCGGCGGGTCGCTGGGCCAGGTGTTCGGCGAGAAGATCGTGAAGGTCATGGACCTCGCCATGAAGACCGGCTGCCCGGTCATCGGCATCAACGACTCCGGCGGCGCGCGGATCCAGGAGGGCGTGGTCTCGCTGGGCCTGTACGGCGAGATCTTCCGCCGCAACGTGCACGCCTCCGGCGTCGTGCCGCAGATCTCCCTGATCATGGGGCCCTGCGCCGGCGGGGCCGTCTACTCCCCCGCCGTCACGGACTTCACCGTGATGGTCGACCAGACCTCGCACATGTTCATCACCGGGCCCGACGTCATCAAGACCGTGACCGGTGAGGACGTCTCGATGGAGGACCTCGGCGGCGCCCGCGCGCACAACACCAAGTCCGGCAACGCCCACTACCTGGCCAGCGACGAGTCCGACGCGATCGAGTACGTCAAGGCGCTGGTCTCCTACCTGCCGCAGAACAACCTCGACGCGCCCCCGTCGTACCCGGAGTCCGCGCTGGGGGAGGCCGACCTCGAGCCCACCGACGACGACCGCGCCCTCGACACGCTCGTGCCGGACTCGCCGAACCAGCCCTACGACATCCGCACCGTGATCGAGACGGTGCTCGACGACGGCGAGTTCCTCGAGGTGCAGGCCCTGTTCGCGCCGAACATCGTCTGCGGCCTCGGCCGCGTCGAGGGCCACTCGGTCGGGGTGGTGGCCAACCAGCCGCTGCAGCTGGCCGGCACCCTCGACATCGACGCCTCGGAGAAGGCCGCCCGCTTCGTGCGCACCTGCGACGCGTTCAACATCCCCGTCGTCACGTTCGTCGACGTGCCCGGCTTCCTGCCCGGCACCGACCAGGAGTGGAACGGCATCATCCGGCGCGGCGCCAAGCTGATCTTCGCCTACGCGGAGGCCACCGTCCCCCTGCTGACGATCATCACCCGCAAGGCCTACGGCGGCGCGTACGACGTGATGGGGTCCAAGCACCTCGGCGCCGACATGAACGTCGCGTGGCCGACCGCGCAGATCGCGGTGATGGGTGCCCAGGGGGCGGTCAACATCCTCTACCGGTCCGAGCTCGCGGCCGCCGACGACCCGGACGCGACCCGCGCCCGGCTGGTGCAGGAGTACGAGGACCACCTCGCCAACCCCTACCTGGCCGCCGAGCGGGGCTACATCGACACGGTCATCCGCCCTCACGAGACGCGCAGCGAGATCGTGCGGGCGCTGCGGCTGCTGCGCTCCAAGCGCGAGGTGCTGCCGCCCAAGAAGCACGGGAACATCCCGCTGTGAGCGGGCCCGAAGCGAAGCGAGGGCCCGCGAACAGAGGGATGAGGAGCCGACTCGGCGGTTCTGCCCCGGGGGAGCGAAGCGGAAGAGGGGCCGAAGCGCCGCGTCGGCGACCCCCAAGCCCCCTCTTCCTCATCAAGGGCACCGCCAGCGACGAGGAGGTAGCCGCGCTGACCGCGGTGCTCACGGCGCTGGCGACGGCCCGCTCCGACGAGGCCCCGCCCCCGCCTGACTCCGACTGGTCCTCCCCGGGACGTGCCGTGCACGCCCCGTTCCGGCACGGGCCCGGCGCCTGGCGCGCGAGCGCCCTGCCCCGATGAGCGCCGCGTGACTCCCGAGCCCCTGGTGCTCGCCTCGGCCTCGCCCGCCCGGCTGGCCACGCTGCGCGCTGCCGGCGTCGAGCCGCGGGTGGTGGTCTCCGGGGTCGACGAGTCGGTGGTGCGGGACGGCGACGTCGCCGTCAAGGTGGTCCGCCTCGCCGAGCTGAAGGGGCGCTCCGTCCTGGAGCGCCTGGAGCCCGGTCACTCCTGGCTGCTGGCCTGCGACTCGCTGCTCGACCTCGACGGCGAGCCGCTGGGCAGGCCGCGCGACGCCGGGGACGCCGTACGCCGGTGGCGGCGGATGCGCGGCCGGTCGGGCCTGCTGCGCACCGGACACTTCCTGGTGGACCTCGCGACCGGAGCGGAGACCACGCGCTCGGTCGCGACCACGGTCCACTTCGCCGACCTCAGCGACCTCGAGATCGACGCGTACGTCGCCACCGGGGAGCCGCTGGAGGTCGCCGGCGCGTTCACCGTCGACGGCCGCGGCGGCCCGTTCGTCACCGGCATCGAGGGGGACCACCACAACGTCGTCGGGGTCAGCCTGCCCGCCGTGCGGGAGATGCTCGCCGAGCTGGGCGGCGCGTGGACCGACCTGTGGGGTGCGGGGCCGGACCGCTGACGCAGGCTACGCGCAGCGCTGGGCCTCGGGCTCGCGCCGCCGCGCCGCCAGCTCGCGGCGCTCGAGATGGGCCGGGCTGAGGAAGATGAACCGGCGCAGTGCCCAGAACCTCGCCATGGTGCCGAGCACGAGACCCACGGCGTTCGCGGAGACGTTGTCCGCGACCGGGTCGTCGAGCCCGAGGACGTAGCGGGTGAACGACAGGCACGCCAGCGGGATCGCCATAGAGACGATGTTGATCGCGAAGAAGGCGACCCGGCCACCGGCGACGCCCACCGCCTCGCGGTTGCGGAACGCCCAGGACCGGCTGCCGCGGTAGCTGACCACCATCCCGACCGTGTTGGCCACGACGTACGCCACCAGCGGGTCGTCGTGCATGGGCCCGGGGCCACCGAGGTAGCCGTGGACGAGGCCGTTGAAGATCACGAAGGCGACGAGCGTGGCCACACCGCCCACGGTGAGGAACTTCGCGCCCTCGGAGAGGAGGCGCTGCGCGCGGGGTCCCATGGCCGCCAGCGTAGTCCAGGCCACCCCGGTTCACGCGGCAGCGAGCACCAGCACCCCGGTGAAGACCGTCACAGCGCCGACGACCCGGGCCGCGCCGAAGCGCTCGTGGAAGAAGAGCGCCCCGATCACGGCACCGAAGACGATGCTGACCTCGCGCAGCGAGGCGACGGTGGCCAGCCGACCTCGGCTCTGCGCCCAGACCACCAGCCCGTACGCCGCCACCGACACCACCCCACTGGCCAGGCCGGGGGCGAGCAGGCGCCGCGAGGCGGGCACCAGCCCGCGACGGCGAGCGCCGAGGATCCCCGCGATCAGCGGCCCCTGCAGGGCGAAGAGCCAGGCGACGTACGCCGCGACGCCGTCGGCGCGCCGCACGCCGACCCCGTCCAGCACGGTGTAGGTCGCGATCGCCAGTCCCGTCGTGAGGGCCGCCACGACCGCCGCCCGGCTCGCGGTGAACCGGCCGCCACCCAGGACCAGCACGACCAGGCCCGCGCTGACCGTGAGCACGCCGGCGACCTCGCGCGCGTCCAGCGGCTGACCGACCACGGTGGCCGCGACGAGCGCGACGACCAGCGGCGCCGTGCCCCGGGCCAGCGGGTAGGTCTGCCCGAAGTCGCCCAGCTGGTAGCTGCGCAGCAGCAGGAGGTTGTAGCACAGGTGCACCACGACCGAGCCGAGCAGGAACGGCCACGCCTCGGCGGCCGGCACCCCGACGAAGGGCAGCAGGGGCAAGGACACCGCGCTGATGCCGGCGTTGAGCAGGAAGAACCCCACCCGCCGGTCCGGGATCGCGTGCGCGACGGCGTTCCACGACGCGTGCAGCAGGGCGGCCGCCAGGACCGCGGGTACGACGAGCACGACCCCCCGTTCGGCTGCGGTCGGGACGGAGCCGACGGTGCGGCTCCCCGGCGGGCCCTCACTCCACCGGCAGGCCGCGTCCGCGGGCGATCAGCATGCGCTGGACCTCCGAGGTGCCCTCGCCGATCTCGAGGACCTTGGCGTCGCGGTAGAACCGGGTGACCGGGTACTCCTCCATGAAGCCGTAGCCGCCGAAGACCTGGGTGGCGATCCGGGTCGCGCCGACCGCGGACTCGGTGGCGTAGAGCTTGGCGATGGCCGCCGCCTGCTTGACCTGTGCCATCGGCCGCCCCGCGTCCTTGAGCGCGGCGGCCTTGTAGGTCAGCATCCGGGACGCCTCGAGCATCACCTCGAGGTCGGCGATCTGGAAGGCGACGCCCTGCTTGGCGCCGATCGGCCGCCCGAAGGTGGTGCGCTGCCCGGCGTACTCGACCGTCATGTCCAGGCACGCCTGGAGGCAGCCGACGGCGAGCGCCGCGATCGCGATCCGGCCGTCGTCGAGGGTGGCGAGGAACTGCGCGAAGCCGCGGCCGCGCTGTCCGAGCAGGTTGGCCTCGGGGACCCGGGCGTCGGTGAACGTCAGCGGGTGGGTGTCGGAGGCGTGCCAGCCGAGCTTGTCGTAGGCCGGCTCCGCGGTGAAGCCGGGCGTGCCCGACGGCACGATGATCGTGCTGACCTCGGCCTTGCCGCCCTCACGTGCCCCGGTCCGCGCGGTCACGGTCACGAGGGAGGTGATGTCCGAGCCGGAGTTGGTGATGAACTGCTTGGCGCCGTTGAGGACCCACTCGCCGTCGACGAGGTCCGCCTTCGTCGCGGTGGCGCCGGCGTCGGAGCCCGCCCCGGGCTCGGTCAGGCCGAAGCCGGCCAGCGCGCGGCCGGCGACCAGGTCGGGCAACCACTGCTGCCTCTGCTCGTCGGTGCCGAACGTCAGGACCGGGTTGATGCCGAGCCCGACGGCCGCCTCCAAGGTGATGCCCATCGACTGGTCGACGCGGCCGATCTCCTCGATCGCCACGCACAGGGAGGTGAAGTCGCCGTCGGCTCCCATCCCGCCGTACTCCTCGGGAGCCGTCAGCCCCATCAGGCCCAGCTCGCCCATCTGCTGGACGACATCGATCGGGAAGTGGTGCTCGCGGTCCCAGCGGGCGGCGTGCGGGGCGATCTCGCCCAGCGCGAACTCGCGCACGCTCTTGCGGAAGGTCTCGTGCTCCGGCGACAGCTCGAACGACATCTGGCTCCTGCTCCCTGCGGCTTGGCGTACCCCGACCCTCAGCAGCGTAGGTCCCGGCACGCCGAGGCGTCTCGTCCCGTGCTCCGGAGGCCGCCGAGGCGTCCCGTTCCGCGCCTGCGACCACGCCGAGGCGTCCCGTT
>JAICKK010000028.1 GCA_025927955.1 Nocardioidaceae bacterium | reverse complement strand
CAAGGAGGCCGTCATGGCGGAGACCTGGAGCGGCGAGTTCTACTGCGTGAAGTGCAAGGAGAAGCGCGAGGCCGACGGCGAGGTCAAGGTCAACGACAAGGGCACCCGGATGGCCAAGGCCGTCTGCCCGGTCTGCGGGACTAACCTCAACCGCATCCTCGGCAAGGCCTGAGCACCCACCACAGCCACCACCGGCCGACTCTCGGCCTCGACGCGGGACCACCCGAACGGGCGGTCCCGCGTCGCTGTGTCACCCCCTGTGGACGGCCGGTCGCACGCGTCGCCGGGCTGGGGCACCCTGGCGCCATGCCTTCGCGAGTCCCTCCCGCCCCGGTGCCCGTCGCGCGGCCCGTGCTGCGACCCGGCACCCACGTCCTGCGGCGTGGCGCCCAGGAGCTCCAGGTCGGCCTGCACCCCGACCGCGCCCTGGTGCTGACCGGCACCGGCGCCGTGCGGGACGGCCTCCGGCTGCTCGGCACGTCGGCGGCCCTCGAGGAGTACGACGACCCGGCCGCCGTCGAGCTGCTCGCGCACCAGGGAGAGGTGCTCGAGGAGCCGGACCTGCGCGCCGCGCTCGCGGTCGGCGACGTCCAGCCGTCGACCGCGGCCGCGGTGGCCCGAGCGGACGGGCACCGGGCCGCCGAGGTGCTGGCCGCACGGCGCGCCTGGCGGCTGGAGGTCCGCGGGTTCGGCCACCCCTGCGGTGCCGGGCTCGGCGACGACCTGCTCGCGCTGTGCCGCACGGCCGGCATCGGGACGGCGGAGCGCCCCGGCGCCGGCCCGGACTGCGGGATCGCCGTCGGGGTCGGGGAGCCGCACCGCGAGCTGCTCGACGAGTGGACGCGCGGCGGCACGCCGTACCTCCTGGTCCGGCTCACCGAGGGACGCGCGGTGCTCGGGCCCTTCGTGGTCCCCGGCAGCACCGCGTGCCTGCGCTGCCTGGACGCCACCTGCACCGACGTGGACCCGGCGTGGCCGCTGCTCGTGCGGCAGTACGCCGACGCGTGCGCACGGGACCGCCCGGACGG
Organism: Nocardioidaceae bacterium; assembly: GCA_025927955.1. Lineage (GTDB taxonomy): Bacteria > Actinomycetota > Actinomycetes > Propionibacteriales > Nocardioidaceae > Nocardioides_B. The sequence continues at coordinate 25,478 of JAICKK010000028.1, read as the reverse complement.
CTCGCCCGAACCGGTGGACCCGCTGCTCGCCCACCTCGCCCTCGCCTGGGCCGCCCGCGACCTGGCCTCCTACGTCGACGACGCCCGGCCCTCGACGTGGTCGACGACGGTGACCGTCCACCCGCGGCTGGGCCGCCTGGAGACCCGCCGCTGGCTGCGGCACCCGGGGTGCGGCTGCTCCTGGGAATGAACCGGCGCCATGAGGGTCCGTCGGACACAATGGGGTCATGACCGACCTTCCCCGCCGGGCCGCGGCCCGCACGGCACGGCTCGCGGCCCTGCCGCTGGGCTTCGCCGGCCGCACCGCGGTGGGGATGGGCCGGCGCATCGGTGGCGCCCCCGCCGAGACGGTGATGACCGACGTGCAGCAGCGGACGGCCGAGCAGCTGTTCCGCACGCTCGGCGACCTCAAGGGCGGCGCGATGAAGGTGGGCCAGGCGCTGTCCATCCTCGAGTCGGTGCTGCCCGAGGAGGTCGCCGCCCCCTACCGCGCCCAGCTCACCCGGCTGCAGGACTCGGCTCCCCCGATGTCGCCGCGGGCCGTGCGCAACGTCCTCGCCAGCGAGCTGGGCACGGCGTGGCGCCGGTCGCTGGTCGAGTTCGACGAGGAGCCCGCCGCGGCCGCCTCCATCGGCCAGGTGCACCGGGGCCGGTGGGCCGACGGGCGGGAGGTCGCGGTCAAGGTGCAGTACCCCGGCGCCGGCGAGGCGCTGCTCTCGGACCTGCGCCAGCTCAGCCGGGTCGCGCGCACGTTCGGCGCGCTGGTCCCCGGCATGGACATCAAGCCGCTCATCGCCGAGCTGCAGGACCGGGTCGCCGAGGAGCTCGACTACGAGCTCGAGGCGCAGGCCCAGCACGCGTTCGCCGAGGTGTTCCGCGACGACCCGGAGTTCCTGGTCCCCGACGTGGTCGCCCGCACCGACAAGGTGCTCGTCTCGGACTGGGTGGACAGCGACGGGTCGCTGGCCCGGCTGATCACCGACGGCACCCAGGAGGAGCGCAACCACTACGGCAGCCTCTACGTCCGGTTCCTCTTCGAGGGCCCGGCCCGGGTCGGGATGCTGCACGCCGACCCCCATCCCGGCAACTTCCGGATCGTGACCGGCGGTGACCCGCCGGGCGGCCTGGGCATCGTCGACTACGGCGCGGTCGCGCGGCTGCCCGAGAACGGCCTGCCGCACACCATGGGCTCGCTGATCCGCATCGCGATGTACGACGAGTACGCCGACGTCCTCGACGGCCTTCGGGAGGAGGGCTTCGTCAAGCCCAACATCCGCATCGACCCCGACGAGCTGCGCGACTACCTCAGCCCGTTCATCCTGCCCGCCGTCCCCGAGACGTTCGCGTTCTCCCGGTCCTGGATGCGCGAGCAGTTCCAGCGGATCCAGGACCCGCGGCAGCCCGGGTCCCTGCTGGCGCTCAAGCTGAACCTGCCCCCGTCGTACCTGCTGATCCACCGGGTGTGGCTCGGCTGCATCGGGGTGCTGTGCCAGCTGGAGGCCGAGCTGCCGTTCCGCTCGATCCTCGAGGACGCGCTGCCGGGCTTCGTCGAGGCCTGAGCCGGGGCTACCACCACTCGCTGTCGAGCTTGCCCTCGATCGCGCGCAGGTGCTCGCGCGAGCAGGTCGCGCAGAACACCCTCGGGCGACCGTTCTCGACGGCGGTCGTCCAGGTCAGCGGCAGGCCCTCGTCGTCGGGGGCCTGCGCGCCGCAGAAGTCGCAGCTCGCACCGCTCACCCCTCCAGGCTAGGCCGTAGCCGGCTCTCGTGACGTCCCGAGCGCCACAAGAGCCGGCTGCGTTACAGCGACCTGGCCAGGGCGAGGCGGGCCTCGCGCGCAGCCCGCTCGGCCCGGCGGGACAGCCGCCGCGCCATCGCGAGCGAGTGCCCGCGCTGCCGTGCATGCGCCTCTCCCAGGCGCGCGGACATCTGTGCCCGCGCCAGGTCTTCATAGAGTCGGTTCATCGTCGTGCTCCGGTTCGTGAGGTGGTTCGTCAGGTGCTTGCTGGCAGGCCGGCGCTCGGTCCGGTCGTGGGTCGCGGTCCGGGGGGCCGCCGGTCCGCTCACAGTGCGCGAGCCAGGACGAGGCGGACCCGCAGGGCCGCGCGCTCGGCGCGGCGGCTCCGGCGCCGGGCCAGCGCAAGGTAGTGGCCGCGGCGCAGGCGGGCGGCCTCGTCCAGGCGCGCGGTGTGCTGCGCGCGCAGGGCGCTCTCGGTGAGGTACATGGTCGTCTCCGTCGGGTGGTGGTGGATGCGTGCGGTGATGCTGCTGCGGTGCTCGGTCGGGACCGCTCAGGCGGCGACGTGGTTCTTGCGGGGCCGCCCGCGGGGGCGCTTGCGTGGCACGACCACGCCCTGCAGGAACAGCTGTCCGCCCCAGACACCCCAGGGCTCACGCCGTTCGAGGGCGCCGGCGAGACACTCGGCGCGGACCGGGCAGTCCACGCAGAGGGCCTTGGCGGTCTCGACGTCGGCCGGCGTCTCGGCGAAGAACAGCTCGGGGCTCTCCCTGCGGCACGGCAGCTGCTCGTCGAGGACCTCGGCGCTCACGGCGTACGTGTCGAGGACGCTGATACTCATCTGTTTGTCACCTCCTAGTGACTTCTCGGTGCTCCCCCCGCCGTGGATGGGCGAGGCAGCGGTGGTGCGAGAAACGAAAAGGCCGCGGATCCCGGGTTTCGGGTTCCGCGGCCTGGAGGCTGCCGAGCTGATGAGGTCTCATCTAGATCGGTGGACTCCAGGCGACTGGACCCGGGAAGGCGCTCTCGACGGCATCGGTGGTCGCGGACCGGTCGGCCGCCACGTCGAGCATGAGGGCGCACTTCTGCCCGGCAATGGCCGTGGTGACGCCCGTGCTGCTCCAGAGGCGAGGCAGAGCCGTCCCGCGGACGCGTCCGAAGCCGGCCATGCCGAGGTCGGCGTGCCGGTCGTAGGTCACAGACTCGAACACTGCGCTCACCTCCTTCTGCTCGTCGGGCGCCGGCGTTGTCAGGGCCGTGGTGCGCATGGTCGTGCGAGTGAGAAGACCGTACCGTCACACTCGCGCAGGCGGCAATCCATTTTCTGCCGATGTCGCGAGAAAGTCTGCGGTCTTCCGGCTCGTGCGCCGGACGCGCTAGTGGTCGTCGGTCGCGGCCGGTGACGACACCGGCTCAGCGGCCACGATGGCGAGGACGTCCTCGCCGTACCGGTCGAGCTTCGTCGCGCCGATGCCGTTGATCCGCAGCAGCCCCGCCGGGTCGTGGGGCCGCACCTCCGCGATCGCCTGCAGCGTCAGGTCGGTGAACACGACGTAGGCCGGGACCTTCTCGTCCCCCGCCCGGGCCGCGCGCCAGGCACGCAGCCGCTCGAAGAGCTCCTCGTCGTACGACGCGGGGCAGCCCTCGCAGCGGCCGATGCGCCGCTCGGCGGTGGTGGCCAGCGGCTGCCCGCACTCCCGGCAGTGCGCGACCCCCTTGCGGCGCCGGGCGCTGCCGCCGCGCTCGCTCGCCGGGCGGTCCGACGCGCTCGCCGGGCGCAGGCCGGCGAGGAACCGTGACGGCTTGCGGGAGGACCGGCCTCCCGGGCTGCGGGCCAGGGCCCACGACACGCTCAGCCGGCGCCGCGCCCGGGTCATCCCGACGTAGAGCAGCCGGCGCTCCTCCTCGACGGCGGCCGGCCCCTCGGCGTAGACGATCGGCATCATCCCCTCGTGCATGCCCGCGAGGTGGACGACGTCCCACTCCAGGCCCTTCGCGGCGTGCAGGGTCGCGAGGGTGACGCCTTCGGCGACCGGGGCGTGCTGCTCGGCGGCTCGCCGGTCGAGGTCCGCGACGAAGTCGGCGAGCGTGGCGTCCGGCACCGCCGCGGCCATCTCCTGGGCCTGCGAGACGATCGCCTGCAGCGACTCCCACCGGTCGCGCACGTTGCCGCGGCCGGTCGGTGGCTTCTCGGTCCAGCCCATGCCGGCGAGCACGGCGCGGGTCTCGGCGACCGGGTCGCTGCCGCCGTCGCCATCGCCGGCACCGGCCGCGCCCCGGGCGCTGCCGCGCAGCAGGCTGACCGCCTGCTTGACCTCGGGCCGGTCGAAGAAGCGCGCCGCCCCGCGCAGGACGTAGGGCACGCCTCGGATCGCCATCGCCTCCTCGAACGCCTGGGACTGGGCGTTGACACGGAACAGCACCGCCATCTCCCGGGCGGGCGTGCCGGCGCTCATCGCGGCGAGCAGCTCGTCGGCGACCCGCTCGGCCTCCTCGACCTCGTCGGCGTGCTCCACGAACGACACCTCGGGGCCGGGCTCCCGCTGGGCGCGCAGGGCGACGCCGGCGCTGGACGTGCCGGCCATCAGCCGGTTGGCGGCGGCCACCACCTGTGGCGTGGAGCGGTAGTTGCGCACGAGCTCGACCGAGGTGGTCCCCGGGTGCCGGGCCGGGAAGCCGAGCAGGAAGGACGAGCTGGCCCCCGCGAAGGAGTAGATCGTCTGCGCGGGGTCCCCGACCACGCACAGCGCGTCGCGGCCGCCGAGCCACAGGTCCAGCAACGCCGCCTGGAGGGGGCTGACGTCCTGGAACTCGTCGACGACGAACCAGTGGTACTGCCGGCGCACCTGGGCCGCCACCCGCTCGTCCTCGGCCAGCAGCGCCGCAGCGCACAGCAGCACGTCCTCCATGTCCATCCGGCCCTGGCCGCGCTTCACGTCCTCGTAGGTGGCGAACACGCGCGCCACCGTGGCCGCGTCGATGCCCGTGACCTCGCGGCCCCGGGTCTGCGCCACCCGGGCGTAGTCGTCCGGGGCGACGTTGCTGACCTTGGCCCACTCCACCTCGCCGGCGAGGTCGCGCAGCGTGGCCTGGTCGGTGCCGACCCGGTTGCGGCGCGCGGCGTTGCCGAGGAGGCCGAGCTTGGACTCGACGAGCACCGGCAGCTCCCCGCCGTACACGCGGGGCCAGAAGTAGCGTGCCTGGCGCAGCGCGGCGGAGTGGAAGGTGCGGGCCTGCACGCCGCCCGCGCCGAGGTCGCGCAACCGGGTCCGCATCTCCCCCGCCGCCCGCGTGGTGAAGGTCACCGCGAGCACCTCGGCCGGGTTGTAGACCCCGGTGGCCACGCCGTAGGCGATGCGGTGGGTGATCGCCCGGGTCTTGCCGGTGCCCGCGCCGGCGAGGACCCGGACCGGCCCGCGCAGCGCCAGGGCGACGTCGCGCTGCTCGGGGTCGAGCGCCTCCAGCAGCTGGTCGGGGTCCGGAGCCACGCGACCTGACGGCGCCTGCATCAGCGGAACAAACTCCTCGGGTGCTCTGTTGTGTCGACAGACGTGGACGAACCCGGCGCGACACAGCGACACAGCGGCACGGCGTCGCCCCGGCTCGGCGAGACCAGCCTAGACGCGAGGAAGGACACAGATGACCGGCACCACCGGCCCCGCTCCCGACACCAGTGACGAGACCCGCGACCCGGCTCTCGGGACCTTCACGATGTACTCCACGCCGTGGTGCGGCTACTGCCACCGGCTGCGCGGCCAGCTCGACCGTGAGGGCATCGCCTACGACGTCGTCGACATCGAGCGCGTCCCCGACGCGGCGCGGATCGTGGAGCAGGTCAACCGGGGCAACCAGACGGTCCCGACGCTGGTGTACGCCGACGGGTCGGCGCAGACCAACCCGTCCCTGGCGCAGGTGAAGGCCAAGCTGGCCGACCTGGCCGAGCTGGCCGGCTGAACCCGGTCTCCGCCGAGGCGTCCCGTTCCGCGGCCGGAGCGACGCCGAGGCGTCCCGTTCCGCGCTGACCCTGTGGACGGCCTCGCAGAACAAGGCGCCTCGGCGTGCTCTCGGCCACCGAACAAGACGCCTCGGCGAGAACGTCACCAGGAGCCGGGCAGCGGCCCGCCGTACCAGGCCTCGACCAGCGACCGGCTGATCGAGACGCCGCCCGGCAGGACCAGGGTGCCGGCGCCGGCCTGGCGCCGCACCTGCTCGCGGGTTAACCACCGGGCGTCGCTGATCTCGTCCTGGTCGACGTTGATCTCGGTGCTGAGCGCGCGGGCGAAGAACCCCACCATCAGGCTCTGCGGGAAGGGCCACGGCTGGTTGCCGAAGTAGGTCACGTCCGTGACCTCGACTCCCGTCTCCTCGGCGACCTCGCGGACCACGGCCTCCTCCAGGCTCTCACCGGGGTCGACGAAGCCGGCCAGCGTGGAGTACCTGCCCTCGGGCCAGGCCTCCTGGCGTCCGAGCAGCGCCCGCTCCCCGTCGGTGACCAGCATGATCACCGCGGGGTCGCTGCGCGGGAACTGCTGGTGACCGCTCCGGTCGCAGACCATCACGTGACCGGCCGCCGTCGGCTGCAGCCGACCGCCGCAGCGCGGACAGAACCGGTGCGAGGCGTGCCACTCCGCGAGCGCCACCGCGTGCACCATGAACCCGACGTCCGGCTCGGCGAAGCGCCCGAGGGCCGCGCGCAGCGAGGTCCACGGCCCCTCGTCGGTGGGCTCCTGGAGGAACAGCGCGAAGTGCGCGACGCCCTCGCGAAGGCCGAGGAGCACCCGGGTGCCGCCGTCGGGCAGCTCGGCCGAGGCGCGCCACCGTACGGCGTCACCGGCCTCGGTCACCGGGAACCTCGTCCCCGCGACCGGCACGACCCGGGTCGCGGGGTCGGCCCAGGACTCGGCCAGCCAGGCGTCGTCGACACGCCGCTCGCCGACGCGCTCGTGGGTGCGCACCGACAGCGCGATGTCGGTCGACCCGGGTGCGGGAAAGGGCGGGTGGGTCACGGCGCCGACCCTACGACCCGGCCACCACGACGCCGTCCCCCACTACGGTGACCTCCATGAGCACGCACATCGGGGCGGACCCCGCGCAGGTGGCGCCTCGCGTCCTGATGCCCGGCGACCCGTTGCGGGCGCAGTGGATCGCCGAGAGCTTCCTGCAGGACGTGACCTGCTACTCCCGGGTGCGGGGGATGCTCGGCTTCACCGGCACCTACCGGGGCGAGCCGATCTCGGTGCAGGGCTCGGGCATGGGACTGCCCTCGATGTCGATCTACCTCACCGAGCTGCTGCGCGACTACGCCGTCTCGAGCGTCGTCCGGGTGGGCTCGTGCGGGGCCCTCACCGGCGAGCTGGGGCTGCGCGACCTGGTGCTCGCGTCCGGGGCGTGCACGGACTCCGCGGCGAACCGGATCCGCTTCGAGGGTCTCGACTACGCGCCGGTCGCCGACTTCGACCTGCTGCGCGCGGCGTACGACGCGGCGCGGACCCGGGAGCTGCGGGTCACGGCGAAGGTGGGCCTGCTGGTCTCGACCGACTCGTTCTACAGCCCGCGGCCGGACCTGGTGAGCCGGCTGGCCGAGTACGGCGTGCTCGCGGTGGAGATGGAGGCGAGCGCGCTGTACACGCTGGCCGCGCAGTACGGCCGGCGCGCGCTGGCGGTCTGCACGGTCTCCGACCACCTGCTCACCGGCGAGCAGACCACCGCCGAGGAGCGCCAGGAGACGTTCACCGACATGGTGGAGATCGCGCTCGACGCGGTCCTCGCGACGCCGCTGCGCTGAGTCAGCCGGCGCAGACCCAGCGGCACTCGTCGACGTCCCAGTAGCAGCGGGTCCCGTGACGCTTGAGGTGGTCGACCTCGACCGTCTCCGGCGGTGTGCGCTGGGCCGGGACCAGCGTGTCGGCGGCCCGGACGACCCTGTCGCTGTCCTGTGCGAGGTTCATGCCGCACCTCTCCCCCTGCCTCGTGGTACCGGACACGCTGCCACACCGGCGGCCGGAGCGCACCCGTTTCAGCCCGGAGAGCCCGGCGAGGGGCCGCCGCCGCCCAGGAGCCGCTCGAGCGCCGCTCGCCCGTCCAGACCGGTCGGCTCCACCAGGGCCCCGGTGCGGACGTAGTAGAACGCCGCCCGCACCCGCTCGACGGGCACGCCGGCCAGCTCCGCCCAGGCCAGGCGGTAGAGCGTGAGCTGCATCGGGTCGGCGGTCTGCGCGCGGCTCGTCTTCCAGTCCACGACCAGGAAGCCCTGCTGCCCGTCGACCGGCTCGGTGTAGACCGCGTCGATGCGTCCGCGGACCACCTGCCCGGCGAGGACCAGCGCGAACGGCGGCTCGACCGCCACCGGACGGCGCTCGCCGAAGGGGCCCTCGGCGAACTGCTTGACCAGCTGGGCGAGGTCGGAGTCGTCGTCGATGTCGGCGTCCGCGCGGCCCGGGAGCTCGTCGGGGTCGAGCAGTCCCTGCTGGCCGAACCTGGCCTCGACCCAGGCGTGGAAGCGGGTGCCGAAGCGCGCCGACGCCGACGGGCGGCGCGGCATCGGTCGGGCCAGCTCGGCGGCGAACCGGTCGGGGTCGTCGCGCAGCCGCGCCACGGAGGTCGCGGAGAGGCTCGAGGGCAGCGGCACCGCCACCTCGTCCGCCCGGTCCAGCCGCGCCTCGGTGAGCAGCCGGTCCAGCTCCTCGTCCCACTCCTGCACCCGGGCGGCCTCGACCATGTCGAGCCCGTCCCCGGGCCCGTCGTCGGGCACCGCCGCCCCGCCCGCCGCCCCGCCCGCCGCCCGCCTCGCGAGGGCCGCGCGGACCTGCTCGGCGGCCCGCAGCCGGCGGTCCACCTCGCCGGCGTGCGCCTCCCTCGGCCACGGCCGGCTCGTCGGCACGGCGTCGAGCGGGTTGGGGGCCTCGCGCGACGGCTTGTCACGCCAGAGCTCGGGCTCGCGGCCCCACCGCGCCAGTGACTCGCGCAGCGTCTCCTGGAACGGCGAGGGGCCCAACGGGGTCTTGCGGGTAGGGCTCCAGCAGTACGACGAGACGACCAGCAGGTGCCGGGCCCGGGTGAGGGCGACGTAGCCGAGCCGCAGCTCCTCCTGACGCTCGTAGGCCCGGCTGTCCTCGGTGAACCGGTCGAGGTCGGCCGCGGACCACCCGCCCAGCGCGGGCAGGTCGCGCGCGTCGCCGCGCAGCGGGTACGGCAGCACGGCGGGGCCGGCCGTCCACCGGGTCCGCGTGCTGCCGGTGGGGAAGCGCCCGTCGGCCACCCCGACCAGGAAGACCGCGTCCCACTCCAGCCCCTTAGCCCGGTGGACGGTGAGCAGCTTGACCGAGTCGGCCTCGGTCGGCGTGGCCACGTCCAGGCCGGTGCCGAACTCGTCCTCCGCCTCGAGGTAGGCGAGCAGGGCCGGCAGGGTGACCGCACCGTCGACGGCCTGGAACTGGGCGACCGCCTTGAGGAAGAGGTCGAGGTTCTCGCGGCGCGCCTGGGCCGTGGGGCTGACCGAGGAGGCCAGCTCGACGTCGATGCCGGTGGTCTCGACGACCCGCCGGACCAGGTCCAGCAGCGGCTCGCCCGCGTGCGCGCGCAGGCGGCGCAGCTCGCCGGCGAGGAGGCCGAACCGCTCCCGGGCCTCGGCGGAGTAGTCGGCCTCGCCGGGGTCCTCGAGGGCGTCGCTGAGGGAGACCACCTCGGTGGGGTCGGCCCCGCCGACCGCGGCCGCGAGCTCCTCGTGCAGGTCACGCAGCCGCTCCCGCTCCCGCGGCTCCACCACCCGGGTCAGCCGCCGGGCGCGCGCGCCGAGCAGCGCCAGGTCGCGGGCGCCGACCGCCCAGCGGGGCCCGCTCAGCAGCGTCAGCAGCTCGGCGTTGGCCGTCAGGTCGTGGAGCAGGCTCAGCGTGGCCACCACCTCGGCAACCTCGGGCAGCCGCAGCAGACCCTGGAGCCCGACGATCTCGACGGGGACCTCGGCGCGGGTCAGCGCGTCGAACACGTCGGCGGCGTGGGCGTTGTCGCGGGTCAGCACGCCGATCTCGCGCCACGACGGCGACGGCATCGCAGCGTGCGCCGCCCGCACCTGCACGGGCAGCCAGGCCAGCTCGTCGACGTACGTCTCGTGCACGGCGAGCCGGACAGCACCCGGCTCCGCCCCCGGCTGCGGCTCGAGCCTCCGCACGGAGCCGAACTGCCGGTAGAGCGGCTCGGCGAGGTCGTTGGCGGCCTCGAGGATGCGCGCGTCGGAGCGGCGGTTGACGCTGAGCGGGTAGGTGGCGACCTCGGTGGCGCCGTCGGCGCTCGGGAAGTCGGCGCCGACGCCGACGATGTTGGACACCGACGCCCCACGCCAGCCGTAGATCGCCTGGTTGGGGTCGCCGACGGCGCTCACCGGATGCCCGCGCCCGGAGGCGGCGTCGGGACCGGAGAACAGCCGGCTGAGCATCAGGGCCTGCGCGACGGAGGTGTCCTGGTACTCGTCGAGCAGCACCACCCGGAACTTCGCCCGCTCGAGCGCGCCCACCTCCGGGTGCTCGGTCGCCAGCCGCGCGCCGAGCTCGATCTGGTCGGAGAAGTCCATCACCCCCAGCTCCCGCTTGGTCCGGCGGTAGGACTCGACCAGCTCGAGCAGCTCCTCGCGGCGCCCGAACGTGTTGAGCACCTTGGCGACCGCGTCGGACCTGGTCTTGTAGGTCTCGGCGGCCAGGGCCCGCTCGACGGCGGGCCGCTCGCGTGCCTGGAACGTCCGGACGTCGTCGGGGCGCACGAGGTGCTCGCTCATCGCGCCGTCGAGCGCGAGGAGGCCGTCGATGACGGTCTTCGGATGGTCGCTGAGCAGCTCCACGCGGCCGCGGTGGCGAGCGACGACCCGGGCGGCGAGCTGGTAGCGCGACGCGTCCGCGACCACCCGGGTGTCGGGCTCGTGCCCGATCCGCAGGCCGTGCTCGGCCAGCAGGGACGCGGCATAGGCGTTGTAGGTCGCCACGGTGGGCTCCTCGGGCTCCTCGGCCTCGCTCGGGTCACGCCCGGGTCCCCGCGGGTCCGCGGCCGGCCGCTCCCCCGGCCGGCGAAGGATGCCCGCGGCGCGCAAGGAGGCCCGGATCCGTCCGGCCAGCTCGTGGGTCGCCTTGGTGGTGAACGTGAGCCCGAGCACCTCGTGGGGCGCCACGAGCCCGGTGGCCACCAGCCACACCACGCGCGCGGCCATCACGGTCGTCTTGCCGGAGCCGGCTCCCGCGATGACGACCTGCGGCGCCGGCGGCGCGGTGACCGCGGCGAACTGCTGGTCGCTGAGCGGGTACGGCGCCCCCATCAGCCGTTGCAGGTCGGCGGGGCGCTCGAGCCTCACGAGAGCACCGTCCCGGCCGCCTTGGTGGGACAGGCGGCATGGAAGGAGCAGTGCTCGCAGTGCCTCCCCGGGGTGGCGTCGAAGACCTCGCCGCGGGCGACGGCCGCGGCGAGCATGAGCTGGCGCTCCACGGTGGTGCAGCCGTCCTCGCCCGGTTGCTGTGGCGGCTGCTGCTGGACCTTGGCTCCGCCGGCCAGCCCCTTGCGCAGCTGCACCAGCTCGGCGCCCCCCGGCGTCGCGGGCCCGTCGACGAGGTCCACGACCAGGTCGTCCACCGCGCCGTGAGCGACCGCGTGCTGGTAGAGCCCGAGCTGCGGGTGGTCGGGCAGCTCCTTGCCGGTCGGGGGGTGCTTGGTGGTCTTCAGGTCCACCACCACCACGCGGCCGTCCGCGTCGAGCTCGAGCCGGTCGGCGTACCCGTTCAGCCGCACCAGCTGGCCGTCGGGCAGCGTGACCTCCGTGGTCAACCGCTGCTCGGTGGCCACGAGCGTGCGGGCGGCCGGGCCGGTGTGCCAGTCCAGGAAGCGCCCGAGGGCCGCCTCGACCTCGTCGCGCTCCCGCCCGGGAGACCAGGGAGTCCGGAACGTGACGCTGCCCCACACGGTGTCCACATGGGCCATCAGCTCGGTCAGCACCTCCTCGCGGGGTCGGTCGGCGACCGCGATCTCCCTCTTGGCGACGCGGTCGGCCAGCGTGTGCACGACCATCCCGAAGGCCTGCGACTGGCTCGAGGGCGTCTCGCCGCCGGCCCTGCGCTCGAGGAACCACTTGACGGGGCAGCTCAGGATCGCCTCCAGCGTGCTGGCGGAGATGGTGACGGGCTCGTCGGGGCGCTCGACCGGGACCGCGCTGAGGCTGCGGGCACGCGTGCCCCACCACCGGCCCGGGTCGGCGGCCGGCGCCAGGGGGCGGCCCTCGTGCCGGGCCTCGGCCAGCACCGCGAGCCGGTCCGCGGCGGCGCGGCGCAGCGCCGCGGACGTGGCGGGGTCGGACAGGGTACGGCGGAGGTCGGCGACCAGGCCGTCCAGGGACAGTGGCCGCGACGGTCGGCCCTGCAGGTGCCGGTGCCGCACGAAGCCGGCAGCGCCGTCCTCCCGCGCGGCCGTGGTCAGCTCGTCGACGAAGCGGGAGGGCTGCTCGCCGTCGTCCTCCGGGGACGCGACGGCCGTGACCAGCAGCCGCTCGCGGGCTCGGGTGCAGGCGACGTAGAACAGTCGGCGCTCCTCCGCGAGGAGTGCCGAGCGCCCGAGGGGAGGGAGCAGGCCGTCGTGGCCGATCCGGTCCGCGTGCAGCAGCGAGGACCTGCGGCGCAGGTCGGGCCAGGCCTCGTCCTGCACGTGCGCCACCACCACGAACCGCCACTCGAGGCCCTTCGACCGGTGGGCGGTGAGCAGCCGGACCGCGCCCCCGCGCACGCCTCGCTCGGCGAGCGTGTCGGCGGGGATCTCCTGTGCCCGCAGGGTCTCCAGGAACGTCACCACACTGGTGTGGCCGCGCTGCTCCTCGGCGCGCGCCGCGACCTCGAAGAGGGCGCAGACCGCGTCCAGGTCTCGGTGCGCGAACCGGGCCGCCTGGCCGCCGAGGTCGACACCGCTCCTGAGCCGGCGCGGCCAGTCGGTGCCGGACCAGAGCTCCCAGAGGACCTCCTCTGCCGTCGCGCCCGCGTCCAGCAGCCCGCGGCACCGGCGCAGCAACGTCCCGAGCGCCCGGACGCGGGCGGCGGGCCGCCCCGCCACCGGCTCGAGCGAGTCGGGGTCGAGCAGGTGGTCGCGCAGCAGCTCCGGCGACGAGCGGTCGCCCTGCCGCTGCAGCTCGCGGTGGCGCAGCAGGCGCGCCAGCGAGCGCACCTCCGTCGCGTCCAGGGCACCCACCGGAGAGGTCAGCAGTGCCTCCGCCCGGTCGGGGCCGAACCGGTCCGGGGCACCCGCAGCGAGGTCGTCCCGGTCCGCGAGGTCGACGACGGCCCGCAGCGCGTCGAGCAGCGGCAGCACCGCCGGCTCCTGCGCCAGCGGGGTGTCGTCGGCGGCCACCTCGACGGGCACGCCGGCAGCGCCCAGCGCCCGGCGCAGCCGCGGGATGCTCGCGCGCCCGGAGCGGACCAGGACGGCGATCTCGGACCACGGCACGCCGTCCTCGAGGTGGGCGCGCCGCAGCAGGTCCGCGACGTGCTCGGTCTCGGCCCGCTCGGTGTCGAAGGTCGCCACGTCGGCGCGGCCGGGGCCATGGGGACCCGGCTGCGGTGTCGGGGAGCGGAAGGCGGTGAAGGTCTCGGCGTCGATGGAGCCGGTGGTCGCGAGCCCCGAGACGACGGAGCGGGACAGCCGCAGCAGCCGCGGACCGAACCGGCGGGTCACCCGCAGCGCGACGGTGTCGGCGGGACGCCCGTCGAGCCGCGGGAAGTCTCGGGGGAAGTCGAGGATCCCCCGCACCTCCGCGCCCCGGAAGCCGTAGATGGACTGGTCGGGGTCGCCGACGACCGTCAGGTCCCGTCCGTCGCCCGCGATGGCCCGCAGCAGCCGCACCTGGCTCGGGTCGGTGTCCTGGTACTCGTCGACGAACACGTGGGCGAACCGACCGCGCAGCTGGGCCCGGACCTCCGGCTGCTCGGCGAGGAGCACCGCCCGGTGGATGAGCTCGGGGTAGTCGATCGCGCTCTGGTCGTCGAGGATCACCTGGTACTGCTGCATGAACCGCGCCGCGGCCACCAGCTCGGGCGCCTGCGCCTCCTCGCCCAGCGCCTTGAGGTCGACCGGGTCCAGGCCCTTCTCCCGGGCGCGGGCCAGCACGGTCTGCACCTCGCGGGCGAACCCGCGGGTGCCGAGCGCCTGCCGGAGCGCCGGGGGCCACAGCTCGCCCTCGCGGTTGCCGGACAGCAGCTCGGCGAGGACCACGTCCTGCTCGGGGGCCGAGAGCAGGCGTAGCGGGGCGGCGTACAGGTCCGGGGGCGCCCACCGGCGCACGAGGCCGTAGGCGAAGGAGTGGAACGTCGAGCTGAGCGTGGTCGCCAGCGTCCTGCCGAGGCGGGCCGTGACCCGGTCCCGCAGCTGCTCGGCGGCCTTGCGGCTGAAGGTCAGGGCGAGCACCGAGTCCGGGCTCGCGCCGCGGCGCTCGATCCGGTCCACGACGGCCTCGACCAGGGTGGTGGTCTTGCCCGTGCCCGGGCCGGCCAGCACCAGGAGCGGGCCTTCGGGATGGTCGACGACCGACTGCTGGAACTCGTCGAGGACCGGCGGCGCGACCGGCGCCGGCTGCGCGTAGGCCAGGCGGTACGTCGTCACGCGACCATCAGACCATCGGCCACCGACAGCCCGCGGTCACGGGTCACTGGTCAGGGGTGCCGGCCACCACGCGGCCCGGCGCATGTCCACGCGACCGGAGGCGGTGAAGGGCGTGCCCTCCGACAGGTACTGCACCCGCGCCTCGTCGTCGTGGCTCGGCGGCAGCGAGCCGTCCGCCCGGACCACGCGCCACCACGGCACCGCGCCGCCGTGGGTGGCCATGACCCTCCCGACGCTGCGCGGGCCGCGGGAGCCCACCGCGTCGGCGAGGGCACCGTAGGTGGTCACGCGCCCCGGGGGGACCGTCTCCACCAGGGACAGCACCGCCTCGGTGTACTCCTCGAGGTCCACGGCGCGGAGCCTTGGCGACGCTGCTCGCCGGTTCCGGCGCTAGCGTCCCGGCCGGTTCGCGCCGCGCCGGCCCAGCCGGATGCCGAAGAAGACCAGGTCGAGCAGGAACACGACGATCCCGATGACCAACAGGTAGAACAGGCCCTTGACGACGACGCCGACGATGCCCAGCGCGATCGCCAGGATGATGAGCAGCAGGAACCACGACACAGCAGACCCCTTTCGTGGGCGGTGCTAGCGACGCCCGAGGCGCCGCTCCCCCTCTTGGCCCCGGGAGTAGGCGAGCCCGTAGTGGCCGAACACCTTCTCCTCGTCCTCGACGGGCAGCTCGCCGTCGACGTCGATGGAGGGGGCGTCCTTGACCGTCTTCTTGTCGAACCTCACCCGCAGGTAGCCGGGCCCCACGGTCGCACCGTCCAGCGGCACGAACACCAGCCGACGCTGCGTGGGCAGACCCACGCGGACGGTGCCGAACGACGGCGCGTCCGTGCCGGTGTCGACGTACACGGCCTCGAGCTGCCCGATCTTGCCGCCGCCCGGGTCGACCACATCGTGGCCACGCCAGTCACGGATGTCGTCCGCCTCGAACACTCCGGGTCTCCTCACGCTGGGGACGTCTCGAGCCTGAAGGTACCCACACCGGGCGTTCTATCCGTCGCCGGGCCGGTGCGCGATCTGCGGAGCAGCGTCAGTAGGCCGGCTGTGACGGGTCGACCTGGCTGACCCAGGCCGCCACGCCGCCGCCGACGTGGACGGCGTCGGAGTAGCCGGCCCCCTTGGCGATGGCGAGCACCTCGGCGGACCGCACGCCGGTCTTGCAGTGCAGCACGACCTGCCTGTCGCCGCCGGTCAGGCGCTGCAGCTCCGCAAGCGCGTGGCCGTTGAGGAACTCGCCCTTGGGGATCAGCACCGCACCGGGGATCTGGTTGATCTCGTACTCGTTGGGCTCGCGGACGTCGACGAGCACGAAGTCCCGCTCGCCGTTGTCGCGCTCCTTGAGCATCTGCTCCAGCTGGATGACCGAGATCGTCGACCCGGCCGCCGCGTCGGCGGCCTCGTCGGAGACGGCGCCGCAGAACGTGTCGTAGTCGATGAGGTCGGTGACGGTGGGCTTGTCCCCGCACAGCGCGCAGTTCGGGTCCTTGCGCACCTTCAGCTTGCGGTACTCCATCTCGAGGGCGTCGTAGATCATCAGCCTGCCGACGAGCGGCTCCCCGATCCCGGTGAGCAGCTTGATCGCCTCGTTGACCTGGATGGAGCCGATCGCCGCGCACAGCACGCCCAGCACGCCACCCTCCGCGCACGAGGGCACCATGCCCGGCGGCGGCGGCTCCGGGTACAGGCAGCGGTAGCACGGCGCGTCGGCGCTCTTGCCGTCGATGCTCAACGTCGGCCAGAACACCGAGGCCTGGCCGTCGAAGCGGTAGATCGAGCCCCAGATGTACGGCTTGTCGAGGAAGTACGCCGCGTCGTTGACCATGTAGCGCGTCGCGAAGTTGTCGGTGCCGTCCACAATGAGGTCGTAGCCCTCGAAGACCCCCAGGACGTTGTCGTTGTCCAGGCGCTGCTCGTGGAGCACCACCTCGACGTACGGGTTGATCTCGGCGATCGACTCCTTGGCCGACTGTGCCTTCGACTTCCCGACGTCGGACACCCCGTGGATGACCTGGCGCTGGAGGTTGGACTCGTCGACCTCGTCGAACTCCGCGATGCCGATGGTGCCCACCCCGGCGGCGGCGAGGTACAGCAGCGCCGGGCTGCCGAGGCCACCCGCCCCGATCACGAGGACCTTGGCGTTCTTCAGCCGCTTCTGGCCGGTCATGCCGACGTCGGGGATGATGAGGTGCCTGCTGTAGCGGCGGACCTCGTCGACGGTGAGCTCGCGGGCGGGCTCCACCAGTGCTGGCAGTGGCACGTCTGACTCCTCGGACAACTCGGGTGCCTGTCCTCGGTGCAACACCGCAGGCGCCGCACATCTTCCCCGCGCACGGGTCCCCGCCCCGCCTCATCCCGTCATGTGGGACCTCGTCGACCCTCCGGTGCCCCGTCTGGCGGGGAGTACGCTGCCGGGCGTGACGACGACCCGCGAACGGAGGCCTCGCGGTGGTCGCATGCCGCGCACCGCCCGTCGCGCGCAGCTGCTCGAGGCCGCGCTCGAGGTCTTCGTCGCGCAGGGCTACCACTCCGCCGCCATGGACGACATCGCCGACCGCGCGGGCGTGTCGAAGCCGGTGCTCTACCAGCACTTCCCCGGCAAGCTCGAGCTCTACCTCGCCCTGCTCGACCGGTCCTGCGACACGATCATCGAGGCCTGCAAGGACGCGCTGGCCTCCACCGACGACAACAAGCTGCGGGTCACCGCGACGGTGCAGGTCTTCTACGACTACGTCGCGGGTGCGCGGGGCGCCTTCCGCCTGGTGTTCGAGTCCGACCTGACCAACGAGGACGCGGTGCGTGCCCGGGTCGACCGGGTCACCCACAGCTGCGCCGAGGCCATCGCCGAGGTGATCCACGAGGACACCGGGCTGCCCGGCGAGCAGTCCCGGCTGCTGGCCGTCTCCCTGGTCGGCATGGCGCAGGTGAGCGCCCGCTTCTGGCTGGACACCGCCGGAGAGATCTCTCAGGACGACGCCGCTACGCTCGTGTCGGGGCTCGCCTGGCGCGGCATCCGGGGCTACCCCCGGGCCGACGACCAGCTCTAGCCCGACACGAACCTGACAGGGAGGTCCTCCGGTGGAGGTCAAGATCGGTGTGCAGAACGCCAGCCGCGAGCTGGTCCTCGAGTCCACGGAGTCCACGGACGCGGTGGAGAAGATCGTGGCCCAGGCGCTCTCGTCCGACACCGGGGTGCTGACGCTCTCCGACGCCAAGGGTCGCAAGGTCCTCGTGCCCGTCGCGAAGCTCGCGTACGTCGAGATCGGTACGTCCGCCGCCGGCCAGGTCGGGTTCCGCTCCTGACTCCCCACGCTGGTTGAGGCGCCCGAGCCGACGCTGGTTGAGGCGCCCGAGCCGACGCTGGTTGAGGCGCCCGAGCCCCCAGGGCGAGGGCCTCGAAACCACCGCACCCACCCGCGAACCCCACCATGGTTTCGAGGCTCGCCTAGCGGCTCGCACCTCAACCAACGCTGCGACGTGCGGAGCGAGCAAGTGTTACGGCGCTACGGCGCCAGGCCCAGCGCCTTCATCCGCGCGGTGTGGTTCTCGGTCAGCCGCGTGAACAGCCGGCCGATCGCGGCCAGGTCGAGCGCGGGCCGGTCCACCCCTCCCGCGAGCAGCGCCGAGAGGGCGTCCCGGTCGGCAGCAACCCGCTGCGCCTGGCTGAGCGCCTCCCCCATCAGCCGACGTCCCCAGAGGGCGAGCCGGCCGCCGACGCGGGGATCCGCCGCGATCGCCGACCGGACCCGGTCCACGACGAACGCCGCCTGACCCGTGTCCGCCAGGCTCTCGACGATGATCGCCCTGGTGTCGACGTCGACGAACATCGCCACCTCCCGGTAGAAGTCCGCGGCCAGCCCGTCCCCGACGTACGCCTTGATGAGCCCTTCGAGCCAGTCGGCGGGTGCGGTCCGGGCGTGGAAGGACTCGAACGGCGCCACGAACGGCTGCATGGAGGCGAACGGGTCGGCACCGATCTCCGTGAGCCGGGCGCGCAGCTGCTGGAAGTGGGAGAGCTCGGTGCTCGCCATCACGGCCAGCTCGGCCTTGTCCTGGAGGTTCGGGGCCAGCTTGGCATCCTCCGCCAGCCGCTCGAACGCCGACATCTCGCCGTACGCGATCGCGCCGAGGAGGTCGACGACCGCGGCGAGGTACGACGGGTCCGAGAACGCCACGGGCAGGCCCTTCGGCCAGCGGGCGTCGGCCGGCTGGACACGGGCCGGCGCCGGCGATTCCGTCATATGTGCAGCCTACCGATAGACTGGGCCGAGTCCGCCCGTCGAGAGCAGGACATCGAGGGGCCTTCCGGTCCGCGGTGGGAGCCTCACGGCGACGGTCCACGATCGTTCGTCCCCGCAGAGAACAGGCAAAGATCCTGACCACCTTCAGAGAGCTCGGGGTACTTCCCGAGATCGCCGACGCCCTCGAGCGCGTCGGCATCACCACCCCCTTCCCCATCCAGGAGATGACCCTCTCGGTCGCCCTGATGGGCACCGACCTCATCGGCCAGGCGCGCACCGGCACCGGGAAGACGCTGGCCTTCGGGATCCCCGTCCTGCAGCGCACGGTCGCCCCGCACGACCCGGACCACGCCGACCTGGCCGCGCCCGACAAGCCGCAGGCCCTGGTCGTGGCCCCCACGCGCGAGCTCGCCCTGCAGGTGTCCGGCGACCTGTCGGTGGCCGGCTCTGACCGCGGCACCCGCGTGCTCACGGTGTACGGCGGGGTCGGCTACGACACCCAGCTGGACACCCTCGCCAAGGGCGTCGACGTCGTCGTCGGCACCCCGGGACGGCTGCTCGACCTGGCCAGCCGTCGCGCGCTCGACCTCTCCCACGTCAAGGTGCTGGTGCTCGACGAGGCCGACGAGATGCTGGACCTCGGGTTCCTTCCCGACGTCGAGCGGCTGATCGCCCGCACGCCGGAGACCCGGCAGACGATGCTGTTCTCGGCCACCATGCCGGGGGCGATCGTGTCCCTGGCCCGCACGCACATGCGGCACCCGATGAACATCCGTGCGGAGTCCAGCGACGCCCAGCAGACCGTCCCGGCGACCGCACAGTTCATCTACCAGGTGCACGACCTCGACAAGCCGGAGCTGATCTCGCGGATCCTGCAGGCCGAGAACTCCGGTCTCACGATCGTGTTCACCCGGACCAAGAGGGCGGCCCAGCGGCTGGCCGACGACCTGACCGAGCGCGGCTTCAACGCCAGCCCGCTGCACGGCGACATGCAGCAGGTCGCCCGCGAGAAGGCGCTCAAGCGGTTCCGCGAGGGCAAGCTCAAGGTGCTCGTCGCCACCGACGTCGCGGCCCGCGGCATCGACGTCGCGGACGTCACGCACGTCATCAACTACAGCTGCCCCGAGGACGAGAAGACCTACGTCCACCGGATCGGCCGCACCGGGCGGGCGGGCGCCTCCGGCATCGCGGTGACCTTCGTCGACTGGGCGGACGTCACCCGGTGGAAGGTCATCAACAAGATGCTCGACCTGCCGTTCGACGACCCGGCCGAGACGTACTCCACCTCCGAGCACTTCTACCACGACATGGGCATCGCCCCGGGCACCAAGGGCCGCCTGGTCCCGGAGAGGCCGGCCGAGCCGAAGGCCCCCCGGCCCGAGGGCGGACGTCAGGGCGCCGCCGCCGGGCACGACAGCCGTCCCCGCCGCAACCGCAGCCGAAGCCGCACCCGTGGCGGGCAGCCGGTCGACGCTCAAGCGGCCTCCGGCGGGACCTCAGTGACCGTCGCGGAGGCCGGCGACCCGGGTGACAAGCCGGCCGGACGCAGCCGTCGCCGCCGACGCGGCGCCGGCCGCTCCGCAGCCACCTCGACGTCCACCGACTGACCCCACAGGCGCCGAGGTGGCGCGTGTACACGGCTCAGCTGCGTCGAGCCGGCGCGTGTGCACCGCTCGCGATGCCCGATACCGGTACGGCGCGGTGCACATGCGCCGGGTCGACGTGCTCGAGCGGTGCACATGCGCCGGGTCGACGTGCTCACAGTGACCCCGCAGCGTCCGGCGCGCGGTCGCGCCTGGACCGACCGAGCGCGGTGGACACGCGCGAAGCGGAGCGAGCGCAGACAGCTATGTGACGACGACCTCGGTGCCCGTCGGGGCGAACCTCCACAGCGCCCGGGCGTCGGGACGCGCCTGCCGGATGCACCCGTGCGACTGCGGCGTGCCGAGCTGGGCGCGGGTCTGCAGGCGCTTGCCGTGCAGCACGGGGATGTCGTGGAAGCCGATCGCCGCGTTCGGGCCGTGGGCGAAGCGGACCATGTACCCCATCGAGCCGGAGTCGTCGATCCCCCACGCGTGCAGGGAGCGCGAGTAGACCGCGTACGTGCCGGGCTCGAGGTTGTGGGTCAGGCTGCCGGAGACGAGGTAGGTGCGCACCACCACGTCACGGCCCGCCACCCGGTCCACGAGCCACACCCGCTGCGTGGTGATGTCGAAGACGACGCGGCGCCCGGTCCCGCTGCCCGCGGGGACCGGTGGGGCGAGCTGCCGGCCGGCCGTCCGGTACGCGGGCAGCCTCCCACCCGGCAGCGGAGGCCCCTCGACGGCCACCGGGGACGGCGAGGCACCGCTGGACCCCGAGGGGCCGGCGTCGACGGGCTGAGCCATCTGCACCGCGGCCGGGCGGGGTGCGGCGGCCGCGCGGGACGAGCCGGTGGGCAGCACCCCGGTGCCACCGAGCGTCGCCACCACGGTGACCGCGAGCGCGCCGGCCGCGGCGGCCATCCGCCCGTACCGCGGACGCGGTGCGGCGGCGCGGCGGGAGGCGTGCGGCTCGGGAGGGCGACCCATGCGGGTCACAGTAACGGCGGCGCGCTCAGCGTTGTGTGAGGCTGGCCGCGACGGCGCGGTACGCGTCGGCGCCTCGGTGACGGCGGCTCGTGCTGAGGATGGAACGGCCGACGGCCGGCGCCTCGGCGAACCGGATCGACTTGGGGATCGGCGGCTCGAGCACGTCGAGCCGGTAGGTCGCCGCGACGTTGTCGAGCACCGCCCGCGCATGGTTCGTGCGCCCGTCGTACAAGGTCGGCAGCACGCCCCACACCTCGAGCCCGCGGTTGGTGAACCGGCGCACGTCGTGCACCGTGTCGAGGAGCTGGCCGACCCCGCGGTGGGACAGCGTCTCGCACTGCAGCGGGACCAGCACGCCGTCCGCGGCGGTGAGCGCGGCCACGGTGAGCACGCCCAGCGACGGCGGGCAGTCCAGCAGGACCCAGTCGTAGCGGGTCCCGCCCTCGGCGAGCTCCTCCAGCGCGGTCCGTACGACGTGCTCGCGACCGGTGCGGGTGAGCAGGTCCGCCTCCGCGCGGGCGAGCTCGATGGTCGCGGGCAGCAGGTCGACCCCGTCGTCGGTCTCGATGACGACCTCGGACGCGGGCAGCCCCTTGGTCAGCACGTGGTGCACCGAGAGCTCGAGGTCCTCCGGGTCGATGCCGAGGGAGAAGGTCAGGCACGCCTGCGGGTCGAGGTCGACCAGCAGCACCCGGTGCCCGAGCTCGGCGAGCGCGGCGCCGAGCGAGGCGACGGTCGTGGTCTTCGCGACCCCACCCTTCTGGTTGGCGACCGCGAGGACCCGGGTCTTGGAGGCAGCCACGGACCCCATTCTGCCCGAGCCGGTGTGCGGGCCCGCGCGCCGTGCGGGGATGCTGGCCGCCATGTCGCCTTCCACCGCCAGGCCGACGGCCCTGGTCACCGGCCCCACCTCGGGCATCGGCCGCTCCTTCGCCCGTCGGCTGGCCGCGGACGGCCACGACCTGGTGCTCGTCTCCCGGGACCGCGAGCGGCTCGACCGGCTCGCGGCCGACCTCCACGCGTCGTACGGCGTGCAGGCGGAGGTCCTGGTCGCCGACCTGGCGGACCCCGCGCAGCTGGCCGCGGTGGAGGACCGGGTCGCGGACGCCGCCCGGCCGATCGACCTGCTCGTCAACAACGCCGGCTTCGGCCTGCGCGGCGACTTCCTGGACCACCCGGTCGAGGAGGAGCAGCGGCTTCTCGACGTCCACGTGCGGGCCGTCCTCCGGTTGACGCACGCCGCGCTCACCGCGATGGTCGCGCGCCGGCACGGCGCGGTGGTGAACGTGTCCAGCGTGGCCGCATACCTGCCGCGCGGCCCGTACAGCGCCGCCAAGGCCTACGTGACGTCGCTGAGCACGTGGGCGGACCTCACCTACCGGGACCGCGGCGTGCGGGTGATGGCGCTGCTCGCGGGGTTCACGCGCACAGAGTTCCACGACCGGATGCGGGTGCGCACCGGCTCGACGCCGTCGTGGATGTGGCTGGACGCCGACCGGCTCGTCGAGGAGGCGCTGCGCGACCTGGCCCGCGGCCGGACCCTGTCGGTGCCGAGCAGGCGCTACCGGGTGCTCGCCACCCTGGCGAGGTACGCCCCGACCGGCCTGCAGGCCCGCTTCCAGGGGCCGCGACCGCGCTGAGGAGGCTATGCCTTGGTGGTGATGAACGCCCGCACGGCGTCGGCGACCAGCTGGACGGCGATCGCCGACAGCAGCAGGCCGGAGATCCGGGAGACCAGCACCACCCCGCCCTCCCGCAGCAGCCGCAGGATGGGCAGCGAGAACCGCATCGCCAGCCACAGCGAGACATGCACCAGGACCACCCCCAGGCCGACGGCGACGAAGTCGGCGACGCCGCCGACCTCCCGGGAGAGCACCATCGTGGCCACGATCGCGCCCGGACCGGCCAGCAGCGGCGTGCCGAGCGGCACCAGCGCGACGTTCACGTCGGCGGCGGCCGTGGGCGCCTGCTCCTTGCCGGTCAGCAGCTCGAGGGCGACGAGCAGCAGCAGGAGGCCGCCGGCGCACTGCAGCGCGGGCAGCGAGATGCCCAGGTAGTGCAGGATCTGCTGGCCGAAGAACGCGAACGCGACGATCACCCCGAAGGAGACGCTGACCGCCTGCCAGGCCGCACGCCGCCGCGAGGCCGGCGACCGCCCGCGGGTGAGCGAGAGGAACAGCGGGATCGTGCCGATCGGGTCCATGATCACGAAGAGCGTGACGAAGACCTCGGTCAGCAGCGACAGCGCGACGACGTGGCTCATGCGCGCAGCAGCCCCGGGGCGGTCCGCCCGCTGGCCGCCGCGGCCCGGGCGGCGACGTCGAGCAGCCGGTCGAGCTGGTCCGGCGCGGTGGTGTTGCAGCCCAGCTCGTGTCCGACCTTGCCGGCGCCGTGGTGGTCGCTGGAGCCGGTGACGAGCAGGCCCAGCCGGTCCGCGAGCGCGCGCAGCCGCTCGCGGACCAGCGGCGAGTGGTCCTGGTGGTCGACCTCGACGCCCGCGAGCCCCAGCGCCTGCAGGCCCGCGAGGCCCGACTCGTCGAGCGCGCCGTGGTCGTGCCGCCGCGCCCACGGGTGCGCCAGCACGCTCGCCCCTCCGGCGTCGGCGACGACGCCGACCATGGTCTCGAGGTCCGCGGCGTAGCGACCGACGTAGGCGGGGCCCTGCGGCCCCAGGAACGTCGCGAACGCCTCGTTGCGGTCGGCCACCACCCCCCGCTCGACCAGGGCGTCGGCGACGTGCGGACGGCCCATCGCGGCGGTCTCGCCGGACACCCGTCGTACGTCGTCGACGTCGATGTCCACGCCCAGCCCGCGTAGCCGGTCCAGCGTCGCCGGCAGCCGGGCGTTGCGACCGTCGAGGATCAGCTGCAGCTCCTCGGCGAGGGGGGTGTACGTCGGGTCCGGGAGGTACGCCAGCAGGTGCACGCCGGCGCCCCGGAACGTGCAGCTGACCTCGATGCCCCGCACGAGCGCGACGCCGTAGGCCTCGGCGGCCTCGGCGGCCTCCTGCCAGCCCTCGGTCGTGTCGTGGTCGGTGAGCCCGAGGACGTCCACGGCGTGCTCCCGCGCGCGCCGGACCAGCACGGCCGGCGACTCCGTGCCGTCGGAGCGGTCGGAGTGCGTGTGGAGGTCGATGAGCACCCGGCGAGCGTATCCGTGCGGGCGCCCTCACCAGGCCTGCGGATGTCCCCCGAACGGCAGGTCGATCAGCTCGGGACCGAGCCCGGAGATGTCCATGAGGATCCACTCGTCCTTGAGCAGCAGCGCGGCCGACGCCGGCCGGAACACCAGCCACAGCCAGCGCCCGAGCGCCTCACCGGCGAACACCGACCGGTCGAAGTCCGCGTCCGCGTCGCTGGTGAGCACCGACCACAGCGAGATCGGGTGCCCGTCGATGCGGACCTTCGCGTCCGGCGGCCCGTCCCCGATGTCGGCGCCCGGGTCGGTGCGCAGCAGCCAGGCACAGCGCGCGCCGAGGCCGACCCCGGGCTCCTCCGAGACCACGCTGAGCTCCACCACGCCGTCGAGGTCGCTGGGACCCGAGCAGGTGACGAAGCAGGCACGCGCGTCCGCGTCGGGCGCGGCGACACAGCCGAAGTCGGTGACCGACCAGCCCGGCGGCAGCGGCCACGGCGCGAACGTCGGCATCGACCCGGCACGGCGGACGTGCTCGGCGAGCCCCACGTAATCGGCCGTCGCCGGCCGCCACAGCGGGGTGATCTCGCCGTGGTCCTCACATCGCCAGGAGCCGCCCGACCCGGTCACCGCCGAGGCGCAGCGCGGACATCCCGCTCCCAGAGCCATGGCCCAACGGTCGTGGCCCGGCACCCGGCCGTCAAGGCGCCACTACGGTGGACCGGTGCCCGAGACCCCCGACACGCCCGAGATCCCCTGCGTCGGGGGGCTGGTGGTGGACCCCTCGGGACGGCTGCTGCTGGTCCTGCGCGGCCATGAGCCGTCCATGGGCACGTGGTCGGTGCCCGGCGGCCGCGTCGAGGCCGGCGAGACCGACGAGGCGGCGACCGCGCGGGAGGTGCTCGAGGAGACCGGCCTGGCCGTGCGCGTGGGTCGGCTCGCCGGCACGGTCAGACGGCCGGCGCCCGGGGGCGTCTACGTGATCCGCGACTACCTCTGCCGCCCCGCGCCGGGTGCCGACCTGCACTCGGTCCGAGCCGGGGACGACGCCGCGGACGTCGGCTGGTTCACCCCCGAGGAGTCCCGGGCGGTCGAGACCGCGCCCGGCCTGCTGACGTCGCTGGCCGAGTGGGGCGTGTGGTGAGTCAGGAGTTCCAGCGCAGCACGACCGGGAAGT
>JAICKK010000145.1 GCA_025927955.1 Nocardioidaceae bacterium | reverse complement strand
TCACCTGAGCCCAGACCGGGAGAACGTTGCCGGGCTCCGGCGTGTCGGCCTTGACATTCCCGCTCCCTGCGCCGGCTGCCGCGGTGGGGTTGTCGCCGAGGCGTCCTGTTCCGTGGCGGAGTTGTCGCCGAGGCGTCTTGTTCCGTGGCGGGAGTGCCGCCGAGGCGTCTTGTTCCGTGGCGGAGCAGGGGGCTGTCCTCCTGGCCTACGCTGGCGGCATGCGTCGGACAGTGGTGGTCGTGCTGGGCCTGCTCATGCTCGCCGTCGGCGCCGTGTGGACGTTGCAGGGACTGGGTGTCCTCGGCGGCAGCGTGATGTCCGGCGTGGAGGTGTGGGCGGTCATCGGTCCCCTCGTGGCAGGTCTCGGCGTGGCCCTGGCGTACGTCGGCGCGCGCGGTCGGCACTGAGCGCTGGCAGACTCCCGCCATGACCTACCGACTGGGGCAGGGCACCGGGCCGCTGCGCGGCGTCAAGGTGGTCGAGGTCGCCGGGATCGGGCCGGGCCCGCACGCGGCGACCCTGCTGGCCGACCTCGGCGCCGACGTGATCCGTCTCGAGCGGCCGTCGGGACCGGTGAGCCCCGGAGACCGGCGAACCGACCTGCTCACCCGCGGCCGTCCCAGCGTCGCGCTCGACCTGAAGCGTCCCGAGGCCGTCGAGACCGCGCTCACACTCGTCGCGGGCGCCGACGTGCTCACCGAGGGCCTGCGCCCGGGGGCCATGGAGCGGCTCGGGCTCGGGCCGGAGCCGTGTCTGACCCGCAACCCCCGGCTGGTGTACGGGCGGATGACCGGCTGGGGCCAGGACGGCCCGCTCGCGACCACCGCCGGCCACGACCTCAACTACATCTCGCTCGCCGGCGCCCTGCACGGCCTGGGACAGACCCCGGAGCGGCCACAGTTCCCGACCAACCTCGTGGGCGACTTCGGTGGCGGGTCGACGTACCTGGTCATCGGGGTGCTCGCGGCACTGCTGGAGTCACGTGCCAGCGGCCGGGGCCAGGTGGTCGACGCCGCGATCGTCGACGGGACCGCGCACCTGTCCGCGATGTTCGCGGGGATGCTCGCCAGTGAGTTCTCGCGGGAGGAGCGCGGGGCCAACCTGCTCGACGGGGGCGCGCCGTTCTACGACGTGTACGAGACCGCCGACGGCCGCCACATGTCGGTCGGTGCACTGGAGCCGCAGTTCTACGCCGTTCTGCTCGAGGGTCTCGGGCTCACCGGCGTGGCTCCCGACCGCGACGACCCGGACCGCTGGCCCGAGCTGCGCGCTCTGCTGACCCGACGGTTCCGGGAGCGGACCCAGGCCGAGTGGACCGAGGTGTTCGAGGGCACCGACGCCTGCTGCGCGCCCGTGCTGCCGCTCACCGACGCGGCCCGGCACCCGCACCTGCGGGAGCGGCAGACGTACGTCGAGCGCGACGGCGTCCTGCAGCCGGCCCCGGCACCACGGTTCTCCCGTACGCCGGCGACGCTGACGACCGGCCCGACGATGCCGGGGGCGCAGACGCGGGAGGCGCTCGAGGCCTGGGGAGTCGCAAACGTGGACGCCTTGCTCGAGTCCGGCGCCGCCGCGGAAGGTTGACCCGGCGGCGCTGATGGGGCTCAGCGAGCTGAGGGCAGTCGCCTCGCCCGCTGCGGGGTGACCGTGTCGCGACGGTGGCTCGACGTCGGGGAGGCGCCGAGGCGTCCCGTTCCGTGGTGGGTATGGCGCCGAGGCGTTCCGTTCCGTGGTGGGTATGGCGCCGAGGCGTTCCGTTCTGCTAACCCGTCGTCGCGCGCTCAGCACGGAACAAGACGCCCCGGCGGTCCCTGGTCCACGGAACAAGACGCCTCGGCGGTCCCTGGTCCACGGAACGGGACGCCTCGGCGGGCCCCTGGGGCGCAGAACGGGACGCCTCGGCGGCCCTACCGGGTGCGGCGGGTGATCTGCTGGCGCTTGGTCTCGTTGACCGCGGACTCGTAGGCCGTCACCAGGGCGGCGACGGAGACCGGCTTGAACCTCTCGACGAGCTCGCGCAGCTGCTCCGGTGAGGTCTGGCCCTCCTTGTAGGCCGGCCACACCTTCGTCCGGAAGAGCTCGGTGAGCTCCTCGGCGATCTGGCGGCCGTGGCCGGTGAAGATGTCCTGGGCCGCGAGGGCGGCGTCGAGCGGCATGCCCAGGTCGAGCAGCGCGACGCCGACGGGCAGGTGGGCGACCGCGACCTGGTACCTGCCCTGCTTGGCGGGGAACACGATGCCGAGCGCGTTGAGGGTGTCCAGGTCGTCGGCCGACAGCGGCCGGCCCGCCCGTCGTACCAGCTCACGACGAGACACGGTCTCCGGGAGCTCCGCCATCCACGGCGCCAGCAGGGTGCGGTGCAGCGCGATCGTCTCCGGGGAGGCGTCGGCGGGGATGCGGGCGACGTACCTCTCGATCGCCGAGAGCGTGAACCCGTGGGCCTGCAGCTCGCGCACCAGCTCCAGCCGCGAGACGTGGTCGGTGGAGTAGTAGCCGGACCGTCCCCGTCGTACCGGCGGCGGCACCAGTCCCTTGGTGGTGTAGAAGCGGACGTTGCGCACGCTCATCCCGACGCGCCTGGTCAGCTCGTCGAGCGTCATCAGCTCGGGGGCGACGTCGCTCGGCTCGGGCATCGGCTCCCTCGGGTCCTTCGGACGGGGCTGCCGGCCGCGAGCAACGTCACGGCCGCGCCGGTTGACCTTAACAGTAGGAGTGTCACAATCGTCAGCACAGCCGACCCCGCACGCATTGGACGTCCCCGCATGGCCGAGCAGCCCCAAGCATTCGTGTACGACGCCCTGCGCACCCCGCGCGGCCGGGGCAAGAGAACCGGGTCGCTGCACGAGGTGAAGCCGGTCGACCTCGTCGTCGGGCTGCTCGAGGAGGTTCGCCGACGCAACCCCGGCCTGGACCCGGCGCGGGTCGACGACGTGGTGCTCGGAGTGGTCACCCCGGTCGGCGACCAGGGCGGCGACGTCGCCAAGGCCGCGGCACTCGTGGCCGGCTACCCCGAGACCGTCTCCGGCGTCCAGCTCAACCGCTTCTGCGCCTCCGGGCTCGAGGCGGTCAACCAGGCGGCCGCACGGGTCCGCTCCGGCTTCGAGGACCTGATCCTCGCCGGCGGCGTGGAGTCGATGTCGCGGGTCGCGATGGGCTCGGACGGCGGCGCCTGGGCGATGGACCCGGCCACCGCGATCGCCACGTCGTTCGTCCCGCAGGGCATCGGCGCCGACCTGATCGCGACCCTGGAGGGCTACAGCCGCGAGGACGTCGACGCCTTCGCCACCGAGTCCCAGGCGCGGGCGGCCAAGGCGCAGGCCAACGGCTACTTCGACCGGTCGCTGGTGCCGGTCAAGGACCTCAACGGGCTCACCGTCCTCGACCGCGACGAGCACATCCGCCCGGGCACGACGGTGGAGAGCCTGGCCGGCCTCAAGCCGTCCTTCGCGGACATCGGCGAGCAGGGCGGCTTCGACTCCGTGGCCCTGGAGAAGTACCACTGGGTCGAGGAGATCGACCACGTGCACCACGCCGGGAACTCCTCGGGCATCGTGGACGGCGCCGCGCTGGTCGTCATCGGCACCGAGCAGCTCGGCGCCGACCTCGGCCTGACCCCTCGGGCGCGGATCGTCTCGGCTGCGGTGTCCGGGTCGGACCCGACGATCATGCTGACCGGGCCTGCTCCGGCCTCGCGCAAGGCGCTGGCCAAGGCCGGCCTGGAGGCCTCCGACATCGACCTCTACGAGATGAACGAGGCGTTCGCGGCGGTGGCGATGCGCTACATGCGCGACCTGGACCTGCCGCACGAGAAGGTCAACGTCAACGGCGGCGCGATCGCGATGGGCCACCCGCTCGGCGCGACCGGCGCGATGCTGCTCGGCACGCTCCTCGACGAGCTCGAGCGTCGGGACCTGCGCTACGGCCTGGTCACCTTGTGCGTCGGCGGCGGGATGGGCATCGCCACCGTCGTCGAGCGCGTCTGACCCCGCCGTACGCCATTCGTCTGCGACCTCCGCGCGACGAGAACCCGCCAGACCGCAGACGAACGAGAAGGAGAGAGCCGATGCGCTACGAGCAGGACGCCGACGGGATCGTCACCCTCACGCTCGACGACCCGAACGCGAGCGCGAACACCATGAACGACCACTACGTCGAGGCCATGGGCGAGGCCGTCGCGCGGCTCGAGGCTGAGCGGGACCGGGTCACCGGTGTGGTGGTCACCTCGGCCAAGAAGACGTTCTTCGCCGGGGCGGACCTCCACGAGCTCGTCCGGGCGCGTCGCGAGGACGCGCCGGCGGTGTTCGCCCGGGTCGAGGCCGTCAAGGCGCAGCTGCGCCGGCTCGAGACCCTCGGGCGCCCGGTCGTCGCCGCGGTCAACGGCACCGCGCTCGGCGGCGGCCTGGAGATCGCGCTGGCCTGCCACCACCGGGTCGTCGCGGACGACCCGAAGGTCGAGCTCGGGCTTCCCGAGGTCACCCTCGGCCTGCTCCCGGGCGGCGGCGGGGTCACCCGGGTGGTCCGCATGCTCGGCCTGTTCACCGGGCTCACCGAGGTGCTGCTCACCGGCACCCGGTTCAAGCCCGCCCAGGCGCTCGAGAAGGGCCTCGTCGACGAGGTCGTGGCACGCGAGGACCTGATGGTCACCGCCAAGGCGTGGGTGCTCGAGCACCGCGACGACGAGCAGGCCGCCGTCCAGCCCTGGGACCGGCCCGGCTACCGGATGCCCGGCGGCACCCCCAGCAGCCCGAAGCTGGCGGCGTTCCTGCCGGCCTTCCCGGCCACCCTGCGAAAGCAGACCAAGGGCGCGGCCTACCCGGCGCCTCGCGCGATCCTGTCCGCGGCGGTCGAGGGCGCGCAGGTCGACGTCGAGACCGCCAGCCGCATCGAGTCGCGCTACCTGACCAGTCTGGTGGTCGGGCAGAACTCCAAGAACATGATCCAGGCGTTCTTCTTCGACCTGCAGGCGATCGGCTCGGGGTCGCTGCGCCCGGAGGGCTACGACAGGTACGACGCGCGGCGGCTCGGCGTGCTCGGTGCCGGCATGATGGGTGCGGGGATCGCCTACGCGGCGGCCCGCGCCGGCATCGAGGTGGTGCTCAAGGACGTCGGCCCGGAGGCCGCGGAGAGGGGCAAGGCGCACTGCGCCGCGCTGCTGGACAAGCGGGTCGCGAAGGGGCGGATGTCGCCGGAGTCGAGGGACGAGGTGCTCGCCCGGATCATCCCCACCGCCGACGCCGCGGACCTCGCGGGCTGCGACACGGTGATCGAGGCGGTCTTCGAGGACCCGGCGCTGAAGGCGAAGGTGTACGCCGAGGTGCAGGACGTGGTGGCGCCCGACGCGCTGCTGTGCTCGAACACCTCGACGCTGCCGATCACCGAGCTCGCCGGCGCCGTCGACCGTCCCGACGACTTCGTGGGGATGCACTTCTTCTCGCCCGTGGACCGGATGCCGCTGGTGGAGATCATCAGGGGCGAGCGGACCTCCGACGCGACCGTCGCCCGGGCCGTCGACGTGGTCCAGCAGATCCGCAAGACCCCGATCGTGGTCAACGACAGCCGCGGCTTCTTCACCTCACGGGTCTACGGGACCCTGCTCACCGAGGCCGCGGCCCTCCTCGAGGAGGGTGTCGACCCCCAGACCGTGGAGCGGGCCGCGACGATGGCCGGCTTCCCGGCACCTCCGCTGGCGATGCTCGACGAGGTGTCCTTGACGCTGACCCAGCACATCCGCAAGGCGGCCGAGGAGGCCGCGGCCCGCGACGGGGTCGAGGCTCCCGCCCAGCCCGGGACGGCCGTCATCGACAAGATGGTCGAGCTCGGGCGCCGGGGCAAGGCCGCGGGCGCCGGCTTCTACGACTACCCCGAGGACGGCAGGAAGCGCCTGTGGCCGGGCCTGCGCGAGCAGCAGCCCGCGCACGACGTGGAGATCCCGATGCGCGACCTCCAGGAGCGCTACCTGTTCCGGATGGCGCTGGAGACCGCCCGCTGCTTCGAGGAGGGCGTCATCGACTCCGCGGCCGCGGCCAACATCGGCTCGATCATGGGCATCGGCTTCCCCCCGCTGTACGGCGGGGCGGTGCAGTACATGCAGGGCTACGAGAGCCCCGACGGCTCCGGTGCCACCGGGCTGGCCGGCTTCGTGGCCCGGGCGCGCGAGCTCGCGTCGGCCTACGGCGAGCGGTTCGCGCCCCCGTCGTACCTGGTGGAGATGGTGGAGCGGGGTGGGCGCTTCGCCGCCTGAGCGGGTGGGGCCGGCGGCCGATTCCCTGGGCCCCTAGGGAAACGTGCACGCCCCCAGTGTTGCAACGGCAGGGGCGTGCCAGTTTCGCTGGGCCCCCAGGGAATCGGCAGCCCCGCCGGCCAACCCAAAGCGCCCGTTTTGCCCCACTAAGGCCGGGCCGGCGCGACACTGGACGCATGAGCGCTGCCCCGTGCCCGGCCGTCGACGTGTCCGGGCTCCGGGTGCGGTTCGGGTCCGTGGAGGCGGTGGCCGGCATCGACCTGCGGGTCGCGCCGGGCACGGCGACCGCGCTGCTGGGGCGCAACGGCGCGGGCAAGTCCACGACCATGCGGGTGCTGGCCGGCGTGGTCCCGCCGACCGAGGGCCGGGTCCTGGTCGCCGGGCACGACGTGCGCACCGAGACCCTGGCGGTCAGGCACGAGACCGGCTACTGCCCCGACGTCGGCGGGCTCGTGCCGCGGGCGACGCCGTGGGAGCACCTGCAGCTCTCGGCCCGGCTGCGCCGGATGCCCGCGGGGTGGCAGGACCGCGCCCGCGAGCTCCTCGACCGGTTCGAGCTCGGCGGCGCCCGGAACCGGGTCACCGCGGGGTTCAGCCACGGCATGGGCCGACGGATGTCCGTCGTGCTGGCCGCCTTCCACCGACCCCCGGTGCTGCTGCTCGACGAGCCGTTCGACGGCGTCGACCCGCTCGGCGTCGAGGCCACCCTCGAGGTGGTCGCCGACGCCCGGGCGGCCGGCGCAGCCGTGCTCGTGTCCACCCACCTTCGCGAGCTCGCCGTCGAGGCCTGCCAGCAGGCGGTCGTGCTCCGCGGCGGAGCCGCCGTCGCCCGCACCAGTGCCGCGGACCTGGCCGGTGAGGACGGTGCGGGAGCCTACCGTGCGCTCCTGGACTGACCTCGGGTCGCTGCTGGCGTTCCGGGCCGCTGGGCTGCGCGGTCGCGCGCGCCGGGTGGTGCCGGGCGCGCTCGCGCTCCTGGCCTGCCTGACGGTGGCGGCCGCGGTGGTCCCCGCCCACCTGCCCGAGCAGTCGCTGGGCCGCGCCGACGCGCGCGCCGCGCTGCCCTCCCTCCTCCTGAGCCTGCTGGTCGTCGCCGTGCTGTCCGCGGCCGCCTCCGGCGGCGGCCGCGAGCTGCTGCCCCACGAGCAGGGCGTCGCCTTCCCCGTCGGCGCGACGACCGACCACCTCGGCGCCCTGCTGCTGGCACCGCTGAACATCGCCTGGCTGCTCCAGGCCTGGGCGGCGCTGGCCGCCACGTCGTACGTGGCGGGGCCCGGCGGGCACCTGCTCGCCGCGGTGGCCGTGCCCACCGCCTGGCTGCTCGCGGCCACCGCCTGCGCGCAGGCCGTGGGCTGGGCGGTGGAGTGGGTACGGCGGGGACCGCGCGGCGTGCTCGCGGTCCGGCTGGCCGGCCTGCTGGCGGCAGCCGGCGCCGTCGCCCTGCTGGTCACCGGGACGCTCGCCGACGTCCTGCGGGCCGCCCCCACGGAGGCGGTCGCCCGGGCCGCGGACGCGGGCGCGCACGGCCGCTGGGGACCGTGGGCCCTGACCACCGCGACCCTGCTCGCGCTGGCCGTCGCCGCCGTCGCCGTCGGGGCCCGGCTGGCCGGCCGGGTCGCGCGACGCCCGGCGCGCGAGGAGCTGCGGGCCGAGACGGCGGTGCGCCCGGCCCGACCGGACCCGGCCTCGGACCTGCTCGCGCTGCTGCGCACCGACCGCGCGGGGATCTGGCGGTCCGTCCCGATGCGCCGGGGCGCCTTCGTGCTCGCGGTGCTCCCCGGCCTCGTCGCCCTCGGCGGCTCCTTCGGCTGGGACTCCCTCGGCGTCCTCCCCGCGCTGGTCGCGTCCGGGGGCGCGCTGCTGTTCGGCGTGAACGCCTGGTGCCTGGACGGGCGTGGTGCGCTGTGGCGCGAGAGCCTGCCGGTGAGCCCGGCGCTGACCTTCGTGTCGCGCGCGGTGGTGCTCGGCGAGGTCCTGCTCGGCTCGAGCGTGCTCACGCTCGTGCTGGCCTCGCTGCGGGCCGGCGTGCCGACCGCGTCGCAGGCGGTCGCGGTGCTGTGCGCGATGGTCGTGGTCGTCGTGCAGGTGGTGGCGACCGCGTTGACCTGGTCGGTGCGCCACCCGAGCGCCGTCCACCTGCGCAGCGCCCGCGCGACGCCGGCTCCGCCGCTGGTCATGGTCGGCTACTCGGCGCGCCTGGCGGTGGCCACGACGTTCACCGGTCTGACCTTCGACCTTGCGGGCGGCCTGTCGTGGGTGTGGCCGCTCCTGCTGGCCGCGCCGTACCTGCTGTGGTCCGGCCTCAAGCTGCGCCGGACCGCCCGGGCCTGGGCGGCGCCGGTGACTCGGGCCCGGGTGGTGGTGACGGTCGCGAGCTGAGCCGTGCCGCCGCGGCCTAGGGTCGGCCCATGGACTTCTCCCCGAGCCCCCGTGCCGCCGACCTGACCGAGCGGGTCCGGGCCTTCCTGGCCACGGAGATCGAGCCGGTCGAGGCCGCCTACCACCGCGACCTGGCCGCGCTGCGCGCCGGAGGCGGCGACGTCTGGACGCCGCTGCCGCTGCTCGCCGAGCTCCGCGCCAAGGCGCGCTCGCAGGGCCTGTGGAACCTGTTCCTGCCGCCCTCGGCCCACGTCGAGCACGCCGGCGAGTACGCCGCCCGCTTCGGCACCGACGGCGGCGAGGGCCTGAGCAACGTCGACTACGCGCCGGTCGCCGAGCTCACGGGGCGGTCCGCCCTGGCCCCGCACGTGTTCAACTGCAACGCCCCCGACACCGGCAACATGGAGGTGCTGCTGAGGTACGGCACCGAGGAGCAGCGCACGACCTGGCTCGAGCCGCTGCTGGAGGCCCGCATCCGCAGCGCCTTCACGATGACCGAGCCCGACGTGGCCTCCTCCGACGCCACGAACATGGCGGCCACCGCGGTGGTCGAGGGCGACGAGGTGGTGGTCAACGGCCGCAAGTGGTGGTCGACGGGCATCGGCCACCCCGACTGCAAGGTCCTCGTGTTCATGGGACTGGCGGATCCCGGGGCTGACCCGGCTGCGGACCGGCACGCCCGCCACACCATGGTCCTGGTGCCCCGAGACGCCCCCGGTGTGCGGGTGGAGCGGATGCTCTCGGTGATGGGCATGTACGACGAGCCGCACGGCCACGGCGAGGTGTCCTTCGACGACGTGCGCGTCCCGGCGTCCAACATCCTGCTCGGTCCGGGGCGCGCCTTCGAGATCGCCCAGGGCCGACTCGGGCCCGGTCGCGTGCACCACTGCATGCGGCTGGTGGGCCTCGCCGAGAGGGCCCTGGAGCTGGCCTGCCGGCGGGCCTCGGAGCGGACGGCGTTCGGCCGGCCCCTGTCCTCGCTCGGCGGGAACCGCGAGCGGATCGCCGAGGCCCGGATCGCGATCGACTCAGCCCGGCTCCTGGTGCTGCACGCGGCGTGGAAGCTGGACACCGCCGGCCCCCGAGGCGCCCGGTCCGAGGTCAGCCAGATCAAGGTC
>JAICKK010000243.1 GCA_025927955.1 Nocardioidaceae bacterium | reverse complement strand
ATCGTCGTCGGCTAACGTTCGGCGCATGCCCGGGAAGGCGGTCGTTGTCACCGACTCGACGGCCTCGCTACCGCCTTCGGTGGCCGAGCAGCGCGGGATCGTGGTGGTACCGCTGCAGGTCGTGATCGGGGCGACCGTGTACGACGAGGGGCCGGACGGGGCGACCCCGGAGATGGTCGCCGAGGCGTTGCGCGAGTTCCGGCCGGTCAGCACCTCGCGCCCGTCGCCGGCGTACCTCGCGGAGGTGTATGCCAAGGCGGCCGCCGGCGGCGCCACCGAGATCCTCTCGGTCCATCTGTCGGCGGAGATGAGTGGTACGCACGAGTCGGCCCTGCTCGCCGCGCGCGAGTCACCGGTGCCGGTCACGGTGGTCGACTCGCGACAGGTCGGAGTGGCCACCGGGTACGCCGCGTTGAGCGCGGCCGACGTCCTCGACTCGGGCGGCAGCGTGGCGGAGGCGGCGGATGCGGCACGGAGGCGGGCCGAGGCGGCGACGTCGCTGTTCTACGTCGACACCCTGGAGTACCTCCGTCGGGGTGGCCGGATCGGTGCGGCGGCGGCCCTGGTCGGGGGTGCTCTCGCAGTCAAGCCGCTGTTGCGCATCGACGGGGGCCGGGTCGGGAACCTCGAACGGGTGCGCACGACCACACGTGCGCTGATCCGCCTGGCGGACCTGGCCGTGGACGCCGCGGGCCAGCAGCCGGTGGAGCTGTGCGTCTCGCACCTGGCCAATCCCGACCGGGCGCGGGATCTGGCAGAACGTCTCGGCGAGCGGCTCGCCGACGACCTCGAGGGCCGCGAGGTCTGGTGCGGGGAGCTGGGTGCGGTCCTCGGCGCGCATGTCGGACCGGGGATGGTCGCCGTGTGCGTGGCCCCCCTCCTGCCCGAACGCTCCGGTCGTTGAGGAAGGAGCCCGAGCTCACGTCTCACCACCGGCGGTGCCGCGGTGGTTGAGGAAGGTCCCCGAGCTCACGTCTCTTCCTCCGGCGGTGCCCGCGGTGGTTGAGGAAGGTGCCCGGCGCCACCTCCGGTGGTTGAGGAAGGCGCCCTGGCGCCTGTCACGAAACCCGGGAGCCCGCCTCTCCGACCCGCCGACCGTCCACAGGCAACCCCCGGGTAGGAGCAGTCCACAGGTGCGGCCGGACGGGGTCGGGACCGGCGGTGGTCGTTCCTAATGTCGCGGACATGCGCAGCCGATCCCTCGCCGCCCAGCACGACGCCGCCGTCGCGCGTCGGCTCGAGCTGCTGACCACAGAGCTCGCGGCCGTGCGCGATCGCGACCCGAGCCCCGACACGCAGGTGAGGCCGGCGACGTCGTGGAGTCCGCACGGGCACACCCACATCCGTGCCGTTCCCGACCTCGACGAGGAGGACGATCCAGACGACGGGGGTGACGCGGGCCAGGCCCAACCGGGGCGGGGTCTGACCCGCCCGGCGCCCTCGATGGTCCGCCCGCCCGGCCGGCACGCCGCACGACGTACGCCGCAGTCCTGGGCGAGGCTGGTCCCGGAGGGCCTGCGCGGGAGGATCGCGCTCGGGCCCGGCCAGGTCGCCGTGGTGGCGGTGCTGGCCGTCGTCGGTCTCGTGCTGACCTGCTGGTGGCTGCTCCGCAGCGGGGCCCACGAGGAGCTGGCACCCACCGCTCTCTCCACCCCGCGAGGCGGGCTGGCCACGCCCCAAGACGCGGGCGGCGGGCCCGCGGCGCCGTCGAACGCTGCCTCGGGCGCGGTGAACGCCCGCCCGGCCAAGGTCGTCGTCGACGTCGCCGGGAAGGTGCGCCGGCCCGGCATCGCGGTGCTTCGGCAGGGGGCGCGGGTCATCGACGCGGTGCGAGCGGCCGGAGGTGCCCGCCACGGCGTCGACCTCGGCGGCCTCAACCTCGCCCGCGTGCTCACCGACGGCGAGCAGGTCGTGGTCGGTGGCCCGTCGGTCGCCGGGACGGCATCGACTCCGACGTCGGGTGCTCCGGTCGTGGGCCTGGTGAACATCAACACCGCCGACCAGACAGCGCTGGAGTCCCTCCCGGAGGTAGGGCCGGTCACCGCCCAGTCGATCATCACCTGGCGCAGTCAGCACGGCGGCTTCACGTCGGTGGACCAGCTCCTCGACGTCGACGGCATCGGCGACGCCACGTTGGCCAAGCTCACGCCGTACGTCACGATCTGAGGCCGGGTGAGACGGCTCCCCGACCTCCGCACGGTGTTCCTGGCCGTCTTCGGGTGGACCGGCGCCCTGACGGCAGCCGGCCACGGGGGTCTCCTCCCGACCGTGGTCGGGGCGGCCCTCGCCGTCGCGGTCGTCGTGGCTTGGCGCCTGCGCGGGCGTGGTGCCGCACTGGCGGTGCTGGCCGGGCTGCTGGTCTATGCCGCTGTCGCCACCGCCGCCGGCGTCCGCTACGAACGCACGACGCACAACGCGGTGACCCGGCTCGCCGAGGTCCGCGCCTGGGTCACGATCACCGGCACGGTCGTCGACGATCCCCGGCCGGTCCAGGGCGCGTTCGGCGACGAGGTGCTGCTGCGGGTCCACGTCCGACACCTGAGCGCCGACGGGCGGGTCATCGGGCTGCGCGAACCGGTGCTGGTGTTCGGGCAGACCTCGTGGCTGGGTGTCCCACTCGGCTCCACCGTGCGGGTCTCCGGACATCTCGGGCCGGCGACCGGCGGAGACGTCTCCGCGGTGATGTCGGCATCGGGCTCGCCCGAGATCCGCGCCGGTCCAGATCCCTGGTGGCGGGCGTCCGGTCGCCTCCGCGCGGCGCTCCGCGAGTCGGTGTCAGGATTGCCGCCGGACCGTCGGGCGCTGGTCCCGGCGCTGGTCGACGGCGACGACACCGGACTCGACCCGGCGCTCGCCGACGACTTCCGCACCACGGGGTTGACCCACCTGCTGGCGGTATCGGGCACGAACCTGACCCTGGTGGTCGGGTTCGCCCTGGTGGTGGCGCGCTGGCTGCACGTGCGCGGTCGCTGGCTGTACGTCGTCGGTGCAGCGGGGATCGCCGGGTTCGTCCTGCTGGCCCGGGCCGAGCCGAGCGTGCTCCGGGCGGCGGCCATGGGCTCGGTGGCGCTCCTCGGGATGGGTGCGAACGGCGCCGACAAGGGCACCCGCGCCCTCGGGATCGCCACGATCGCCCTCCTTCTCGTCGATCCGTCGCTGTCATCGACCGTCGGCTTCGCCCTGTCCGTGCTCGCCACGGCGGGCATCCTCCTGCTCGCCCCCACCTGGCGCGACGCGCTCACCCGCTGGATGCCGCGCTGGGTCGCAGAGGCGGTCGCGGTCCCCGCGGCGGCCCAGCTGGCGTGCACCCCGCTGGTCGCCGCCATCTCGAGCCAGGTCAGCCTGGTCGCGGTCGCGGCGAACCTGCTCGCCGCTCCTGCGGTCGGGCCGGCCACGGTCCTCGGGCTGATCGGGGGGCTGGTGACTCTGGCCTGGCCCCTGGCGGGGCGCGCGGTGGGAGCGGCGGCCGGGTGGTGCGTCGCCTGGATCGTCGAGGTGGCCGAGCGGGGTGCCAGCCTGCCCACGGCGGCTGTGTCCTGGGGCTCCGGTCCGGTCGCCCTCACTCTGCTCACCGCCGCGTGTGTGCTGGTTGTCATCGCCGCCCCGCGCCTGCTTGCCCGACGTGCCACCGGCCTCACCTGCTGCGTGCTGATGGTGGTCGTCGTCCTGGTCCGGGTCCCCACCCCTGGCTGGCCACCCGACGGATGGTTGATGGTGGCCTGCGACGTCGGGCAGGGTGACGGTCTGGTCCTGAACACCGGCGTCGACCACACGGCGGTGGTCGTCGACGCCGGTCCGGACCCGCGGCCGATGAAGTCCTGCCTCGACGAGCTGGGCGTGCGGCGGGTGCCTCTGGTCGTGCTGACCCACTTCCACGCCGACCACGTCGACGGGCTGTCGGGTGTCCTCGACGGCCGCAGCGTCGGCAACGTCTGGGTGACCCGGCTCCAAGATCCGCCCGAGGGTGTCTCCGTGGTCCGCGACGCGACCGCGGCTGCCGGCGTGCCGACGCGCGATGCGCCGTACGCCGAGACCCGCCGGGTCGGCGACATCACCCTCGAACCGGTCTGGCCGCTGCCGCGTTCGCCGACCATCGGCCCCGGGGACGGCAGCACCGCCAACAACGCCAGCGTGGTGCTGTTGGCGAGGATCCGTGGCGTGAGCTTCTTCCTCGGCGGCGACATCGAGCCGGAGGGGCAGGAGCGGCTGGCGGCCGCCCTTCCGCACCTCCATGTCGACGTACTCAAGGTTCCCCACCACGGAAGCCGGTACCAGGACCTGCCGTTCCTCCAGTCCCTCGGCGCCCGTCTCGCGGTGATCTCGGTCGGAGCCGACAACGACTACGGCCACCCGGCGCCGCAGACCGTCGACGGCTTGGCGGCCACCGGCGAGAAGGTGCTGCGGACCGACCGGGACGGCAGCATCGCGGTGGTCGAGCGTGACGGCCGCCTGGCGGCCGTCACGACACGATGAGGCAAGGGGGCTGGTCGAGCTCCACGTCGCTGGGCGCCAGTGCGCGCGTGCCTGCGGGGGCGTCGGTGCGGTGTGGCAGGCTGCCCGCATGGCCCGAGGACCCGCTGCACACGGCGCGCTGGGCCGGGTGACCCTGGTGACCGGCAAGGAGGAGTTCCTCGCCGAGCGGACCGTGGCCGGGGTGCGTGACGCCGTACGCCGTCACGACCCGGATGCCGAGCTTTCCGAGACCGAGGCCACGGGGCTGAGCCTGGT
>JAICKK010000005.1 GCA_025927955.1 Nocardioidaceae bacterium | reverse complement strand
GGTCCCGAAGGTGACCGTGCGCGCCGTCGTGCGCGACGCCATCGCCGCCACCAGCGGGTCGTCGGCGTTGAGCACCGCGACGCCGCGCTCCCCCAGCGCCTCGACCAGCTCTCCCTTGGCCGACGCGATGGCCTCGCGGGACCCGAACTCCCCGAGGTGCGCCTTGCCGACGTTGAGCACCACGGAGACGTCCGGAGACGCCGTCTCGCACGACGCCCTCAGGTCGCCCATGTGCCGGGCGCCCATCTCGAGCACCAGGAACCGGGTGCCGCTGTCCGCGCGCAGCACGGTCAGCGGCAGGCCGATCTCGTTGTTGAACGAGCCGTGGGTGGCCACGGTGGTCTCGTGCGAGGCGAGGACCTGGGCCAGCAGGTCCTTGGTGCCCGTCTTGCCCTGGGAGCCGGTGAGCGCGACCACCCGCAGGCCGGTGAGCCGGCCCAGCACGTGCCGCGCCAGCCGTCCGAGGGCCACCACGGCGTCGGCCACGACGACGCCGGGCTTGCCGGTGTCGCGGGTGGAGAGGACCGCCACCGCACCGCCCTCGAGCGCCTGCTCGACGTAGTCGTGGCCGTCGACCCGCTCCCCCACGACCGCGACGAACAGCCCGCTGCGCTCGGGGCTGCGGCTGTCCACGAACGCCGGGCCGGACACCATGCCGCCGACGTCGTTCACCACGACGCCGCCCACCGTCTCGGCGATCTCGGACAGGGTCATCGCGATCATCGCGCCCTCAGCTCCTCGCGCAGCACCTCTCGGTCGTCGAACGGGTACGTCGACCCCGCGACCTCCTGGCCGCTCTCGTGCCCCTTGCCGGCGACGAGCACGGTGTCCCCGGCTCGGGCGATGCCGACCGCGAGCCGGATCGCGGCCCGCCGGTCGCCGACCTCGTGGACCTCCGCCCGCTCGGCGGCGGGCACCCGCTCGGCCCCGGCCCGGACCTGGGCGCGGATCTGCGCCGGGTCCTCGGCGCGGGGGTTGTCGTCGGTGACCACCACGACGTCGGCGAGTCGGCCCGCGATCTCGCCCATCAGCGGACGCTTCCCGCTGTCCCGCTCGCCGCCGGCGCCGATCACGACCACGAGGCGCCCGGTGGTGAGCGGCCGCAGGGCGCCGAGCGCCGCGGTCACCGCATCCGGCTTGTGCGCGTAGTCGACGACGGCCAGGAACCCCTGCCCGGCGTCGACCTGCTCGAGGCGTCCGGGCACGCCACCGGCCGAGCCCATCGCGGCGGCGACCGCCTCGGCGTCGAGACCGAGCTCGGCCACCCCGGCGAGGGCGCACAGCGCGTTGGACACGTTGAAGTCGCCGGTGAGCGGCACGTGCGCGGCGATCGCCTCTCCGGCGGGGCCCCGGACGGTGAACCGGGAGCCGGTCGGCTCCAGCCGGACGTCGTCGGCCCACCAGTCCGCGGCGCGACCGGTCGTCGAGAAGGTGCGCACCGGCACCGACGCCTCGGCCGCCAGCCGGCGACCGTGCTCGTCGTCGACGTTGACCAGCGCCCGGCGGCAGCGCTCGGGGGTGAACAGCATGGCCTTGGCCGCGAAGTAGTCCTCGACGTCGGCGTGGAAGTCGAGGTGGTCCCGGCCCAGGTTGGTGAAGCAGGCCAGGTCGAAGACGACGCCGTCCACCCGGCCCATCACCAGCGCGTGGCTGGAGACCTCCATCGCGCAGGCGACCACCTCGCGCTCGGCCATCACCGCGAACAGCGCCTGGAGGTCGGGCGCCTCCGGCGTGGTGAGCGAGGTCTTGACCTCGATCCCCCCGATGCGCGTGCCCACCGTGCCGACGACCGCGGCCGGGACCCCCGCCGCGGTCAGCGAGGCCTCCGCCAGCCGGGTCGTGGTGGTCTTGCCCTGCGTGCCGGTCACCGCCATCAGCCGCAGCCGGCGGGCGGGACGGCCGTAGACGCGGGCGGCCAGCTCGCCGAGCACCGCGCGCGGCCGCTCGACCACCAGGACGGGCACGTCGGTGCCGACGAGCGGCATCCCGTCCGGGTCGGTCAGGACGGCGACCGCGCCGGCGGCCGCCGCCTGCCCCGCGAACGCCGCGCCGTGCGCGCGCGCCCCGGGCGGCGCGACGTACAGGTCCCCCGGGCGGGTGCGCGCGGAGCTGATGGAGATGCCGGTGACGCCGACGCCGTCCAGCGCGCCGCGGGTGTCCAGCAGCGCGTCGCCCAGCCACTCGGCGACCCGCCCCAGCGGCGTCTGCACCGGCCGGGCAGGACGCAGGGGGGCGGGGGCGGACACGCCGCAGAGAGTACCGGCTGGTTGCGCTCGCTCCGCTCGCGCGTGTCCGGCGCGCGGTCGGATCACCAGGTGAGCGGGAGCTTCGGGACCGACCGGCCGGTGGGCGGCACGGCGTACTTCTGCAGCACGTACTTCATCACGTCGTCGACGACCGGTCCCGCCACGGTGGCGCCGAACCCGCCGTTGCGGGGCCTCTGCACAACGGCGTAGACGAGGAACCGCGGCTTGTCGGCGGGTGCGAAGCCGACGAAGGACACCGTGCGGCTGCCGTCGTAGCAGTGGCACTTCGGGCCGATGCGCTGCGCCGTGCCGGTCTTGCCGGCCAGCAGGTAGCCGCTGATCGCGGTGTTGGGGGCGGTGCCGCCGGGCATCGTCACCGTCTCCATCATCCGCGTCTCCTGGGCCGCCGCGCGCCGGCTCACGACCCGGTGCTCGGTGGTGGTGTCGGAGCCCACGACCTGCCCGGAGTTGGTCCTCGCCCGGCCCTTGACGATGCTCGGTGCGACGTAGACGCCGCCGTTGGCGATGGTGTTGACGGCCGCCGCCATCTGGACCGCGTTGACCGAGACCCCCTGGCCGAAGGCGATGTTGTCCTGCCGGATCTGCATCCAGGTCGAGGGGTCCGCCAGCACGCCCGCGGCCTCGCCGTTGACGCCGAGGTTCGTGGTCTGCCCCAGCCCGAACCGGTGCAGGTAGTCGTAGAGCTGCCGGGGGGTGAACTGGCGCGCGGCGAGCGCGGTCCCGATGTTCGACGACTTGGCCAGCGCCCCGGCCAGCGTCAGGTGCAGCGTGCCGTGGGCGATGTCGTCGTGGATGACGTGGTCGCTGGACGGCAGCGTCGGCGGCACCACGATCTTGGTGCGGGGGGTCACCTTGCCCGCGTCGAGCAGCGCCGCCGTCGTGAGCACCTTCATCACCGAGCCGGGCTCGTAGACGTCGCGCAGCGCGCGGGTGCCGAGGTCGGAGTCGGGAGAGGCCGTCGGGTTGTTGGCGTCGAAGGTGGGGTAGTCGGCCACCGCCAGCAGCTGGCCGGTGTGGGTGTCCATGACCACGGCCGCGCCGGAGAGCCCGTTGGCGTGCTCGACGGCGTCTCGCAGGACCCGCTGGGTGTACCACTGGACGTCACGGTCGATGGTCAGCCTCAGGTCCGACCCGCTGTGGGGCGGCACGGTGCTGTTGTCGCCGAGGGGGATGCGGTTGCCGCCACCGACCTCGTAGGTGGCCCGGCCGTCCCGTCCGGCCAGCGACTTGTCGAACATCAGCTCGGCGCCCTCGCCGGCCTGGCCCATGGCGTTGGTGAAGCCGACGAGGTTGGCGGCGACGTCCTTCGCGGGGTAGGACCGCACCGGGTCCCTGCGGGTGTAGACGCCGGTGAACCCCCGCTTCTCGATGGCGGTCAGCACCGCGGTCGCCCGGGTGGCGGGGATCCGGCGGGCGAGGTACTGGAAGTGGGTGCCGCTCCTGCGCAGCCGCTGGAGCAGGTCGAAGTAGTCCAGGTGCAGCCGATGGGCGATGATCGTGGCGATCTGGCTCGCGTGCCTGGTGGTCAGGGTCGGGTCGGCGACCAGCATCAGCCCGTCGACGGAGTCGGCCAGCGCGACGCCGTTGCGGTCGGTGATGGTCCCCCGGGTCGCGGGCAGCGTCACGGTGACCACGCCCTCCGCGCGGGCCTTGGCGACGTAGGCCGCGGCGTCGACCCCTTGGAGCTGGAAGAGGCGGACGGCGAACACCGACAGCACCATCGCGATGAGGATGAACCCGATCCGCAGCCGCAGGAGCGAGGTGCCGCGACGGGCCCGTGCGCGGCGGCGGCGCACTGCCGGTCGGGGGCGGCTGCCCTGGCTCAACGCTGTACTCCCCTGCTAGCGGACGTGGCTCTTCTTTGTACCGGTCTGCCCTGCCGGTGCCGCCGCCGCCGCGCCGTCGGCGGCCTGCTTCTTGGCCGAGACCTCGGCCCGCACCTTGACCGTCCTGGTCCGCAGGTCCCTGGGCTTGCGGGTGGGCAGCGGCGTCAGCCGTACGGCGTCCAGGCCGGTGGCCGGCACCGCCTTGCCGAGGACCTTGCCGTCGCCGAGGCGGATGAAGGCCGGGTCGGCGGCGGGCACCATGCCCAGGCGCCTGGCCTCGAGCGCGACCCGCTGCGGGTCCCGAAGGCTGTCGACCTGCATCTGCAGCCCCTGCCGCCGGGCGTTGAGGGACTGCGCACGGCTCTCGAGCGCGGTGGCGGTGAACGACGCCTGCTGCATGGAGGTGTTGAAGCACAGCAGGCCGCCGATGCCGCCGAGCAGCAGGAGGGAGACGAGCACCACGAAGGGCACGCGCGTGCCGGGCCGCCGCGCTCGCGGCACGAGCGTGAGCCGGGCCCGCTC
Source organism: Nocardioidaceae bacterium (assembly GCA_025927955.1). Lineage (GTDB taxonomy): Bacteria > Actinomycetota > Actinomycetes > Propionibacteriales > Nocardioidaceae > Nocardioides_B. The sequence continues at coordinate 44,016 of JAICKK010000005.1, read as the reverse complement.
GACGGCCGCCCCGGCGACGCGGGGGACCCGGCTCCGGACCTGGTTGACCTGCGTGCTCATCTGGGTTCCCTTCCGCTGGGGATCTGGCCGTGCGGGCTGCTCATGCGGGTGCTCATGCGACCGCGCCCTCGCGGACCCGCTCGGCGGCCCGCAGCCGGACCGACGCGGCGCGTGGGTTCTGCTCGATCTCGTCAGCCCCGGCGCGCTCGGCACCCCGGGTGAGCAGCCGCAGCCGCGGCTCGCTCCCCTCGGGGACGAACGGCAGGTCCGGCGGCACGTCGCTGCGGGTCGCCCGGGCGAGGACCTGCTTGGTGATCCGGTCCTCGAGCGAGTGGTAGGACATCACCACCACGCGGCCACCGACGCCGATCGCCTCGAGGGCCGCCGGGAGTGCGCGGCGCAGGACGCCGAGCTCGTCGTTGACCTCGATCCGGAGGGCCTGGAACGTGCGCTTCGCCGGGTGGCCGCCGGTGCGCCGCGCCGGCGCCGGGATCACCCGGTAGAGCAGCTCGACCAGCCGGGCGGACCCCGTGAACGGCTCCCGCTCGCGCTCGCGCACGACGCCCTCGGCGATGCGGCGGGCGAACCGCTCCTCGCCGTAGTCGCGCAGGATCCGGGCCAGCTCGTGGACCGGGTAGCCGTTGAGCACGTCGGCGGCCGTGCGCCCGGCGGTGTCGTCCATGCGCATGTCGAGGGGCGCGTCCTCGGCGTAGGCGAACCCCCGCTCGCGCAGGTCGAGCTGCATGGAGGAGACGCCGAGGTCGAACAGCACGCCGTCGACGAAGGGCAGCCCCCGCTCGGCCAGCACGTCGGCGATCTCGTCGTACACCGCGTGCACGAGGCTGACCCGCTCGCCGTACGGCGCGAGTCGCTCCCGGGTCCGCTCCAGGGCGTGCACGTCGCGGTCGATCCCGATGAGCCGGGCTCGCGGACAGTGCCGGAGCACCGCCTCGGCGTGCCCGCCCAGGCCGAGGGTCGCGTCGACGAGGACCGTGTCGTCGCGTCCGGACCCGGGGCGCGGCTCCAGGGCGGGGCGCAGCAGGGCCAGCACGCGGTCGAGGAGGACCGGCACATGGGCGGCGGCGGGCCGGTCGCTGGTCACCGGCTAGCCCGCCAGGTGGACGAGCAGCAGGAGGACGGGAACCGGACCCGCCCCCGCCGGGTCCGCGAGGACACCTCGGGAGAGGCGGGACGGCCGGGGGCCGGCTGTCCGGGGAGCAGGAGCGTCATGAGGTCGACCTTGCCGAGAGGAACGGGTGCTGCCGGTCGTTGCTGGTCGCTGCTGGTCGCTGCTGGTCTGGGCTCGGCTGCCCGGCTCCTCGGACCAGGTCCCCGTCCGCTCCGCTTGCGGGAAGTCCTTCTGGCACCGGGGAAGGTGTGCCAGACGGGCGGTGGAGCGGACGCGAGACCTGGTCCGAGGACGTCGGCCGTGCAGCCGGGTGGTGCTGGGCGGTAACGAGTGGTGCTGTGTGGTGCTGGTGGGTGCTCACACGCCCGGGAAGACCTCGTCGGAGAGGTCCGCGAACGCCTGTTCCTGCTCGTCCGAGTAGGTCTGCCACGAGGTGGCGTCCCAGATCTCGATCCGGTTCATCGCGCCGATCACGATGCAGTCGCGCTGGAGTGAGGCGTACTCACGCAGCATCGGCGGCACGGTGATGCGGCCCTGCTTGTCGGGCGTCTCGTTGGAGGCGCCCGCGAAGAACATCCGCACGTAGTCGCGGGTGGCCTTGTTGGTCACCGGTGCCTCGCGCAGCCGCTCGGTGAGCTTGCCGAACTCCTCCATGGACCACACGTAGAGGCAGCGTTCCTGCCCTCGAGTGACCACGAGTCCCTCCGCCAGCTCGTCACGGAACTTCGCCGGGAGGAACAGGCGGCCCTTCTCGTCGAGCCGGGGGGTGTAGGTGCCGAAGAACACCGCACGCCTCCCCTGGTTGACGGGAAGTTGCTTCCCTATCCTCCACTGCGCTCCACTCTACTCCACAACACACCACCGTCAACCATTTCGACGGGTGGCGAGGCGCCGATCCGGGACGCGCGGTCCCAGGTCCGCCGACATCGCGCGGGCGGGCCGCGGTGAACCCGCGCGCCCCCTGGCCCGTGGAGAGAGAGGTGGGGCGTGGTGGAGCGGCCGCCGGGCCGGGCGCCTCGTTCCGGTGACAGCCCCTTGAGCGATGAGGTTGACTGATCGACGTGACGTCGACGCACGAGCGCGGACCCCTGCCTGCCCGGGGCGCCGCCGACCTGGACACCCTGGGCCGGGTCGCGGGCCGCATCCGGGCGAGCATCGAGAAGGTCATCGAGGGCAAGCCGGAGGTCGCCAAGCTCGCCCTCGTCGTGCTGCTGTCCGAGGGCCACCTCTTGATCGAGGACGTCCCCGGGGTCGGCAAGACGATGCTGAGCAAGGCCCTGGCGCGCAGCATCGACTGCACCGTGCGCCGCATCCAGTTCACGCCCGACCTGCTGCCCTCCGACGTCACGGGCGTGTCGGTGTTCAACCAGGACACCCGCCAGTTCGAGTTCCGGCCCGGCGGGATCTTCGCCAACATCGTGGTCGGCGACGAGATCAACCGGGCCTCCCCCAAGACCCAGTCCGCGATGCTCGAGTGCATGGAGGAGCGCCAGGTCACGGTCGACGGGACGACGTACGTCCTGGAGTCGCCGTTCATGGTGATCGCCACCCAGAACCCGATCGAGATGGAGGGCACCTACGCGCTCCCGGAGGCCCAGCGCGACCGGTTCACCGCGCGCGTGTCCATGGGCTATCCCGTCGAGACTGCCGAGATCGCGATGCTGGACACGCACACCTGGGCCAACCCGCTCGACGACCTGGAGCCGGTGGCGGACGCCGCGGAGATCCGCAAACTCGTCGACATCGTCGGGCAGGTGCACGTCTCTCAGGTCGTGCAGCGCTACGCCGTCGCGATCGCGACGGCCACCCGCCGCTCCCCCGAGCTGATGCTGGGCGCCTCGCCGCGCGCGACGCTGCACCTGGTCCGGGCGGCGAAGGCGTCCGCGGCCCTGTCGGGACGCGACTACGTCGTGCCCGACGACATCCTGGAGCTGACCGAGCAGGTGCTGGCCCACCGGCTGCTCACCACGGTCGAGGCCTCGATGAGCGGTCGCACCCCGGAGGCCGCCGTGCGCCAGATCGTCGCCGGGGTCCCGATGCCGGAGTCGCGGCGCCGTACGCCCTGAGGCGCCCGGGACGGAGAGGGGACAGGCATGCGTGAGGCCCTCGGGTCGCTGACCACCCGTGGCCGCGGCTTCCTGGCCGCCGGCGGAACGGCGTTCGTGTTCGCGCTCTTCCTGGGCTACCCGGAGCTGGTCCGCGTCGGCGCACTGCTGGTCCTCGTCCCGCTCGCGACGGTGTTCTTCGTGGCGCGCAGCCGCTACCGGCTCGGCCTGGTCCGCACGCTGCTGCCCTCCCAGGTGTCCGCCGGGCAGCAGGCCAGGGTCCAGCTGGACCTCAGCCACGACGGGAGGATGCCCACCGGCGTGCTCCTGCTGGAGGACCAGATCCCCTACGTGCTCGGCGTCCGGCCGCGGTTCATGGTCGACCGGATGGGTCCGCGATGGTCACGCACCGTCTCCTACGCCGTCCGGTCGGAGGTCCGTGGACGCTACGTGGTGGGTCCGCTCGAGGCCCGGCTGAGCGACCCCTTCGGGCTGGTCGAGGTACGGCGCACCTTCTCGAGCCGGTCGATGCTCGTCGTCACCCCGAGGGTGCTGCCCCTGCCGCCGATACCGCTGTCGGGCGCGTGGACCGGGTCGGGTGACAACCGTCCGCGGGCCTTCGCCAGCGGCAGCGCCGAGGACGTGACCGTGCGGGAGTACCACCGCGGCGACGACCTGCGCCGGGTGCACTGGCGCAGCAGCGCGCACGCGGGCGCCCTGATGGTACGACGCGAGGAGCAGCCGTGGCAGTCGCGCGCCACGCTGTTCCTGGACAACCGGCGGTTCAGCCACCGCGGCATCGGCGCGGCCTCGTCGCTTGAGCACGCGGTGAGCGTCGCGGCGTCCGCGGCCGTCCACCTGGTGCAGCGGGGGTTCACGGTGCGCCTGGTCACCGCGCAGGACCAGGGTCCCCACGGGACGTGGCACGAGCACGGCCAGCCCAGCGCCGAGGCCGCCCCCCTGCTGGAGTCCCTCGCGATGCTCGTCGAGACCCCGGCCACCGTGATCGACACGCCGTGGCTCTCGGAGTCGGCCCACTCGGGTCTGCTGATCGCGGTGCTCGGCGACCTCGACGAGCGGGACAGCGCCGCGTTGAGCCGGATGCGGCACTCCGCGTCGGGCGCGCTGGCGGTCGTGCTGGACGTGGCCGCCTGGAGCACCGACGGCCGGGGCGGCGCGGGCTCCGGACCTGGCTCCGCGGCGGCTCGCACCACCGCGTGGCTGGGGGCCAACGGGTGGCGAGCGGTCGCGGCCACGCCCGGCGACCCGCTCGCCTCGGTCTGGCAGGAGCTGGGCGCCGCCCGGCGCAGCGGCTCGGGCCGGCCGGGCCCCGGACCGGTCGCGGCGGCCCCGTCGGCGGCCCCGTCATGGGGCCCGCCGTGAGCGCGCACGTGACGCCGGAGGTGAGCGCGCAAGTGGGCCCGGGCGTGACCTCGGCCGTGAGCCGGGGGTGGGACGCGGCGTGCGTCACCCTGGTCCGGTCCCTGCTGGCGGGGCTGGCCACGTTCGTCACGCTGCTGGCGTGGGCCGGGTTCGCCGAGCAGCCGGCCGGCTTCCTGGTGCCCCTGTTCGCCGCCTGCGTGATGGTCGCGGTCGTCGGCACGCTGCTGCGCGCGGCCCGGGTGCCGCCGGTCCTGGTGGCTCTCGGACAGCTCCTGGTCCTCGCCCTGTGGCTGCATCACCGGCTGGCGTCCGCCTCCGCGCTCGGCGGGTGGCTGCCGTCGGGTGAGTCGCTGCGGCAGATGGTGCACGCGGTGCACGCCTCCGGCGTCGCCGCGCAGGTCTACTCCTCGCCGGTCCCGGCGTCGGCGCCGCAGTTCTACCCGCTGCTGATCCTCACCGGTGCCCTGACGGCGGTGCTCGTCGACCTCCTGGCCGTCGGGCTGCGGCGGGCACCGCTGGCCGGGCTGCCGCTGCTGGCGGCCTACACCGCGCCGGTGAGCATCCTCGGCGGCGTCTCGTGGGTCGCCTTCGCCGCGGCCGCACTGTGCTTCCTCGCGCTCGTCGCCGCCGACCACGCCGAGCGGCTCGAGCACTGGGGACGCCGGCTGAGCCCGCGCCGGGCACCCTGGGACGTCAGCCGCGACGGCGTCGGCGGCGGCACCTGGAGCTCGGCCCGCCGCATCGGGCTCACCGCGACGGCCCTGGCCGTGGTGGCGCCGCTGCTGGTCCCCACCTTCGACCTGCGGCTGTTCCCCGGCACCGGCGGGCCGGGCAACGGCACCGGAGGCTCGGTGTCGCTGTCCAACCCGATGGTGGACCTCAAGCGCGACCTGGTGCGCGGGGCCGACGTCGGCCTGGTGACCATCACCACCGCGGACCCGGACCCGTCCTACCTGCGGCTGACGGTGCTCAACAACTTCGACGGCACCGCCTGGCGCCCGTCCACCCGCACCATCCCGCGCAAGCAGCGCGCCGACGGCCAGGCCCTCACCCCGCCGGGGCTCGGCACCTCGGTGCGCCGAGCGCCGCAGGTCGCGCGGATCACGGTCAGCCGCCTCTTCTCGTCCCGGTGGCTGCCCACGCCGTACCCCGTGACCTCCGTCGACGCACCGGGCGACTGGCGGTACGACACCAGCACCCTGGACTTCCTCAGCGCGGCTTCCGGCCAGACGGCCGCCGGGCTCTCCTACCGCACGCACTACCTGCAGATCACCCCCACCGCCGCCCAGCTCAGCGACGCCGGCGCCGCGCCGCTGGCGGTGTTCACGCCGAACACCGCGCTCCCGCGCAACTTCCCCAGCAGCATCCGCCGGCTCGCGGAGAGGGTGACCCGCGGCCGGTCCAGCAAGTTCGAGCAGGCGGTGGCCCTGCAGGACTGGTTCCGGGTCGGCGGCGGCTTCCGGTACTCCTTGCGGCGCGCGCCCGGCAACGGCACCGACGACCTGGTCACCTTCCTCACCCCGGGCCCCCACGGCCGGGTCGGCTACTGCGAGCAGTTCGCGGCGGCGATGGCGGCGATGGGCCGGGCGCTGGGCATCCCCTCCCGGGTGGCGGTCGGCTTCCTGCGACCGGAGCGGGACACCGCGACCGACACCTGGACCTACAGCAGCCACGACCTGCACGCGTGGCCGGAGATGTACTTCGCCGGGGTCGGCTGGGTGCGCTTCGAGCCCACGCCGCAGGACCGCAGCGGCGCGGTGCCCTCCTACACCGACCAGCAGCTGCCGCAGGCGGTCCCCACGACGCCGACGAGCCGGCCGGTCTCACCGGCGCTCCCCAGCCGGGCCGCCCAGCCGCACCGGGACCTGGGCACCAACGGTTCGCCCCGGGCGACCTCGACCTCGCACGGCCCGGCACCCCTGGTGGGCCTGGTCTGCCTCCTCCTGGTGGCCGCCGTCGCGCTCGGTCCCCGGGGTCTGCGTGCACTGTCCCGGCGCCGGCGTTGGCGGGCCGGTGACGACCCGGCGTCGTGGGTCGAGGCCGGGTGGCGCGAGCTCCACGACACCGCCGTCGACCTGGCGGTGCCGTGGGACGCCCGGCTCACCGTGCGGGGGCTGGCCCGGGCGCTGGCCGGCGCGTTCGGCAGGCCGGGTGCGCCCGGCGCCACGTCGGGCCGCACGGCACGGGGGTCGGCGGCGGCGCCGGAGGCGGTCGCGGCCCTCGACCGGCTGGTCGAGCTGGTCGAGCGGGCCAGGTACGCCCGCTCGCTCCCGGTGGGTGCCACGACGGCGGACGAGGTGCGCGCGCTGGTGGCGACGTGCGAGGCGGCGCTCGGGGCGGGTGCGGGACCCCGTCGGCGGTGGCGGGCCGCCTGGCTGCCGGCGTCCCTGCTCCCGGCGTCCCGGACGAGGGTGACCCGGCACACCCGGAGCGGCCCGGACCGGCGCGGCCCCGCCGTCGACCGGGCCGTCTGACCGGCCTGTCCTGGTCGGCCGGGGTTCCCTGAGCGGGCACCGGGCCGAGGCTCGGAGCGGGGTCAGAAGCCGTTCTGGTCGCGGCGCCGGCGCCAGCGCTCCTCGAAGCGCTCCATCATCGAGCCGTGCGTGCGCGAGCGGCCGCGGTGGCCACGGCCGAGCCGCTTGCGCGCCCGGCCGCCCTCGACCACCGTCAGGTTGGGTGCGGAGCCGGCGGGCGACGCCGGCTTGTCGGGGGCGCTGTTCTGGTTGCGCCACGAGGTCAAGGCGACGTAGGCCGAGGCCAGCATCACCACGAAGCCGACGATGCCCACGGCCACCACCCGGGTGACCGCACCGGTCATCAGCACCCCGACACCCACCACGAAGGCCAGGCCCGCGAGCAGCGCCCTCCGGCGCGCAGTCGCCCGCAACGTCGTCCCCCGCAGGGTGGACGCGAGCTTCGGGTCCTCGGCGACCAAAGCTCGTTCCATCTGCTCGAGCAGACGCAACTCTTCTTCCGAGAGCGGCACGATGTCCTCCCGCCAACAAATCCTGGTCTCAGTCTAGGCAGCCGGTTTGGCAACCGGTACCCGCGCCGGGAAATCGGCGGAAAAACGGCCTCCTCACACCGACTCGAGCTCGACCAGGCGCTGCCTCATGACGGTGGTGGCCCGGCGGTGCACCTGGCTGACGCGGGACTCGGTGACGCCGAGGACCTGCCCGATCTCGGCGAGGGTCAGGCCCTCGAAGTAGTAGAGCGCGATGACGACACGGTGCCGTTCGCCGAGCTGGTCCACGACCTGCATCAGGGACGCCCTGACGTCCCCCTGCTCGAGGCTGTGGTCGGCCGCCGAGGACAGCTCGTCGGCGAGGTCGAAGTCGTCGAGGTTGGCGTGGCTCGAGCTGGCCTTGCGGCTCAGGTCGCGCAGCTGCTGGACCGGGATCCCGACCTCACGGGCCACCTCGACGTCCTCCGGCACGCGGCCCAGCCGCTCCTCCAGCGAGGCCTGGGCACGGGTGACCACGCGCAGCTTGTCCCGCACGGAGCGCGGCACGATGTCCATCGCCCGCATGCCGTCGATGATGGCGCCGCGGATGCGGGGCACCGCGAAGGTCTGGAAGGACAGCCCGCGCGCGGGCTCGAAGCGCTCGATGGCGTCCATCAGCCCGAGCACCCCGTCGGAGACCAGGTCGTCCTGCTCGACCGACTCCGGCATCCGGGTCCGCAACCGTCCCGCGACGTACTTGACGAGGGGGGAGTACTGCAGCACCAGCCGGTTGCGCAGCCCGGGGTCGTTCGTGGCACGGAAGTCTCGCCAGATCTGGTCGAGGTCCTCGCTCGGGCTCATGCCGCTCCTCCCCGGGTGGCTCCGCTGTGCGGGCTGGCGAACGCGACCAGCGCGCTGGTGGGGTCCGCGCGGTAGCGCACGATGAGCTCCGCGGTCGCCTCGTCGAGCCGCACGTGCAGCGCCTTGCGGTAGTCGGTGAGCTGCGCCTCCGCGGAGCGCAGCCGACGCACCGCCTCCCCGAGGGCCTCGGGGTCGTGGCTGTCGACCTCGGTGACCCACATGTCGTGCAGCGCCGGCAGCTCGGGCAGGTCGTCGGCCGCCCGCACGCTGACCAGCGCGTGGCGGTTGCGGCCCGTGCCCGTGTCCCCCAGCACCCTGACCAGCTCCTTGATCGTCAGCGGGCGCTCCTGGTGCGACTCGGCCTCCAGGACGTCGATGCGCGCGTGCACGAGCCGCCGCCAGTAGGAGACCTTCTCCTCCTCGTCGGCGAGCTGGCGGCGGTAGCGCCTCAGGTCGTCGAGGGACAGATGCTCCCAGGTGTCCGGCGGAGGGGCGACCTCGCTGAGGGCATGTCTGCCGTCGTCGTCTGCGGGCGAGCTCATGGTGTCGACGTCTCCGATGTCCCGTCCCCCATGCTCCCGAGGGGACCTCTGATGTCGAGCCCTATTCTCGTCTTCTGTACCTCTGCCTTGTCGCGATTGAGCGTTCTGCCCAGCCCGCGAGCGCCTGAACCACCCGAACGGGTGGCGTCGAATGACCCGAACGGGCTATCTAGCGGGCCCCCGGTCCACGCCGAGACTCCTGGTGACTTCCCGCGCTGACGCACCGTTCCTGGGAGACGGTGCGCCGGCCGGGAGAGACCCCCGCGGGAGTGCAAGCCCCCCTGCCCCTCGCGGAGCCGGATCATCTGCCCCCCGATGCCCCGGCCACGGCGGCCCCGGTCCCCAGCGGACTCGGGGCCGCTGTCATGTCCGGGCCGTGCCCACCTGCTCCGTCTGTCGTGTCTGCGTCGCATCCGCCGACCTTCCCCGAGAACCGGCGACCGGACCGCCAGGATCGGTCACCTAGGCACGGTCACTCCCGAGCAGGGTAGCCGGTCGAACCGCGCGGTCGCCGAACCGTTGCCTGGCCCGGTCCACCGCGCCGTCCGCCTCCGACCATCCGTGCTCGCGCTCGCCGAGCACGAGCTGGCGCTGCACGGTGGCCCGCGGGACCAGGCCCTCGACCCGGACCCCCACCAGGCGGATCCTGGCCCGCTGCAACCCGAGCCCGAGGAACAGCTCGCTGGCGGTCCGGTAGATCTCCTGGGTCACGTCGGTGGCCTCGGGACGGGTCCTGGCCCGGGTGAGCGTGGTGAAGTCGGCGAAGCGGACCTTGACGGTCACCGTGCGCCCGGCGACCCGCGCGGCGCGCATCCGGCCGGCGACCTTGGCCGAGAGCCGCAGGATCTCGCGGAGCACGACCGCCCGGTCGTCGGTGTCCCGGCCGAACGTCTCGTCGGCCCCCATGCTCTTGTCGGGCTCGTCGGGCCCGCGCCGTGGGGTCACCGCCCGGCGGTCCTGCCCCCAGGCGAGCTCGTGCAGCTGGCGCGCCATGCCGGCCCCGACCGCCCGCTGCAGGGTGGTCAGCGGCGTGTGCGCGACGTCGCCCACGGTGACCAGACCGAGCCGGTGGAGCAGCTCGGCGGTCCTCTCCCCGACCCCCCACAGCTCCCCGACGTCGAGCGGGTGCAGGAACGCGGTCACCTCCGAGGGCGGCACCACGACGATGCCGTCGGGCTTGGCACGCCGGCTGGCGAGCTTGGCGACCGCGACCGTGCCGGCCATCCCCACCGAGCACGTGATGGCCTGCTCGTCGTGGACCCGGGCGCGCAGCCGCTCGGCGACGGAGTACGGCGAGCCCAGGCGCCGCACGGATCCCGACACGTCGAGGAAGGCCTCATCCAGGGAGACCACCTCGACGAGCGGGGTGACCTGGCGGAGGGTCTCCATCACCGACCGCGAGACCATCTCGAAGTCGGCGTAGGTCTCGGCGGTCGGCGTCAGCACCACGGCCTGTGGGCACAGACGCCGGGCGCGGGTCATCGGCATCGCGGACCGCACGCCGTACGCGCGAGCCGGGTAGCTGGCCGAGAGCACCACCCCGCGGTACCCACCGCCCACGACGACGGGCAGGTCGTGCAGCTCGGGCCGGTCCCGGGTCGCCACCGAGGCGTAGAACGCGTCCATATCGACGTGCAGCACCGGGCACTCCCAGGACGCCTCCCGCGGGGTCATCCGCCTCGTCCGGACCCGTCGGGGACCCGCTCAGCGGCGGAGGGCCAGCGCGTGGACCTGGGTGCCCAGCGTGAGGTACTCGGGTCGGTCGGCCACCGCGCGCTCCAGGTCGACCAGGGCCTGGGCGGCACCCGGCTCGAGGTCCACCAGCGAGCTGGGGACCAGGTCGACGAACACCCGGACCGCATGCATGGACCGGGTCTCGAACCCGGCGCCGTCGAGCACCGCGGTGACCTCGTCGGCGGTGAAGCGGCGGTTCGGTCCGCCGGCTCCGGGCTGCGTCGCGTCGAGCAGCGACCGGGCCGCGACGAAGTGGCCCGCCATCGCCCGGGCGACGACCGCGGCATGGCGCTGGTTGACCAGCAGGCTGAGGGTGCCGCCGGGGCGGAGCACCGCGGCGAGGGTGGCCAGGGCAGCGACCGGGTCCTCCACGATCTCCAGGACCCCGTGGCAGAGCACCACGTCGGCCCCTCCCGCGGGCAGCAGGTCGGGCAGCAGGTCGGGCAGGCCGGCCAGGTCACCCTGCCGTCCGGTGACCAGGCCGGCGACGCCCGCCTCGTCGGCGCGGCGCGCCAGGATCGCCAGGGCGTCCGGGCTGGGGTCGACGACCACGACCCGGTGGCCGAGCTCGGCGACCCGAACGGCGAACCCGCCGGTGCCGCCACCGATGTCGACCACGGACGCCGCGTGGCCCCCGCCGTGGTCTCCCCCGTGGTCCTCGAGCACCTCGCGCAGCGCGTCCCACACCACCGCCGTACGAGCGGCGCTGCGGCGCTGGAGGCTCGTCTGGCCCAGTGGAGGACCCGGGTCGCCTGACATGCCGCCCACCCTATGGCGTGGCTCGGGGCTCCCGTCCCACTCCCGGGTCGCAGCCGCTCGTCGGGTGCACGGCGCCCCTTAGTGCCGGCCGCGGTACTAGGGCGTGTCCTAGCCACCGGAGCTTCCCGGGGAGGAGTGCCACAGCTTGCGCGGAGCGGCGGTCTTCGGGTCCTCGCCGGCGGGCTTGATGTCGGCGTAGGGCGACATCGTGAAGCCGCTGGAGTGCACCAGCACCCGTCGCCGGCCCATGCCACCGGCGGCGCTGCCGCCGCGACCGGTGGGTCCGGGGCCGGCGTCCGTCGTCGGCTTGGCCACCACCGGCCGGCTCGACCCTTCGACAGGCTCAGGACGGCGTCGGCTCTCGGCGGCGCCGTGGACGGCCTCCTCGGTGACCGCCGCGCCGAACCCGGCGGGGGTGGCGGCCATGACCCGGCCGACCGCGTCCAGACCGCCGCGCTGCCAGACCTCGTGCAGCGCGGGCATCTCCCAGCAGCCCGTCGCCCGCAGCGAGACGCCGCGCCGCCCGGTGCGACGCAGCACTCCCCGCACCACCAACAGCCAGGAGTGGAACACCGTGGCGGCATAGGGTCCTTGCGCGTCCTCGAAGAAGGTCGCGTCCACCGGTCCGGTCGCGTCGTCGAGGGTGAGGAACACGACCCGGCGCCCGGACCGGATCGGCGGGGTCTGGGTGGCGACCTTCACCCCGGCGACCAGCAGCTCGGACCGGCTGTGCCGCTCGAGCAGCTCGACGGACCGGGTCACCCCGATCGCGTCGAGGAACGGCGTGTAGAAGTCCACGACGTGCCGGCTGGCGTCGAGGCCGAGGATCTCCAGCTCGGCGCGGACCCGCTCGGAGGCGCTCATCTCCGGCAGTCCGCTGACCTCCCCGTCGACCGGGGTGTCGCCGAGGTCGAGGGCGAGCTGGACCGACCTCACCGGCGCCGCCGTCGCGGTCGCCTGCGACTGCCGAGCAGCCTGCTCCCAGACCCCCACCTGCTGGCGAGCGGGGTGCACCGACCGCCCGTCCCGGGCGGAGTCCCACGGCAGCTCCCGGTGCTGTCCCTCCCGGCTCGGGTGCCGGGCGCGCTCGCGTGCCCGGACCCGGTCGTCGGAGCTGTTGCGGCTGGTGGCGTCCTCGGCCCGCTCGGCGGCCGCCGCCCCTCCCGCCGAGGGCGCGCCCCGGCTCGTCAGCCCGCGGCCCCGGCCCCGGGCGGCGCGGTCGACGGCCCGGCCGTGCCGGTCGAGGTCCGCGACCTGGAGCAGCAGGTCGCGGCGGCTGACCCGGCCGCGGCGGCGCACCCCGATCGGCGACCCGATGCCGTAGACCGCGTCGAACCCGCCGGCGAGCACCAGCCGCTCGAGCACCGGGCGGGACACCTGGGCGCGCTGCCAGAAGTCGGTCAGCGACTGGTAGGGCCCGGCCGCGACGATCCGGTCCACCTCCGCCTCGGAGATGCCCTTGACCTCCGAGAGAGCGAGCCGGATGCCCCACCCTCGAGGGGCTCCGTCCCCCGAGAACCCCCCGGCAGGCGTGGACGAGCTCCGCTCGGCCGACTCGTCGTTCCCACACCCAGGCTCGCTCCGCTCGCGGGTGTCGGTGCACTCCACGACGTAGGCCTTGTCGCTGCGGTTGACGTCGAGGCCGAGCACCGCGATGCCGTGCTGGCGGGCGTCGTCGAGGATCAGCCGCTTCGGGTACATCCCGGGGTCGTGGGTGAGCACGCCGGCCAGGAAGTGCGCCGGGTAGTGGGCCTTGAGCCAGGCGGACTGGTAGGTCGGCAGCGCGAACGCCGCGGCGTGCGCCTTGCAGAAGCCGAACGACGCGAACGCCGCGAGGACCGTCCAGATCCGCTCGGCGACCTGCCGGGAGTAGCCCGCGGCCATCGCCCGCGGGAAGAACCACACCCTGACCTCGGCCATCCCCTCGACGTCGCCGAGCGCGCGACGTGCCTCGTCGGCCTCGGCGAGGGTGCAGCCGGTGAACCGGGCGATGATCTCGATGACCTGCTCGTGGAACACCACGACGCCGTGCGTCGAACGGAGGATCGGGCGCAGGTCCTCGTGGAGGTAGTGCGGCGCGCGCCAGCCCTGCTTGGCCTCGAGGTAGGGCGTGACCATGTCGCTCTTGACGGGACCCGGACGGAACAGCGAGATGTCGGTGATGATGTCCTCGAACGACTCGATGCCGGACTTGCCCACGAGCTCGCGCTGTCCCGGCGACTCGATCTGGAAGCAGCCGAGGGTCCTCGACTCGGAGATCAGCCGGAACGTCGGCTCGTCGTCGAACGGCACCTGGTCCTCGTCGTCGACGTCGATGTGCACCCCTTCCAGCCGCTCGATCTCGGCGACGGCGTGGGCCATCGACGACTGCATGCGGATGCCGAGCACGTCGAGCTTGAGCAGACCGAGGTCCTCGACGTCGTCCTTGTCGAACTGGCTCATCGGGAACCCGGCGTACGACGCCTCGACCGGCGTGCGGTCGAGCAGGGTCGCGTCGGAGAGCAGCACGCCGCAGGGGTGCATCGCGACGTGCCGCGGCAGGCCGTCGAGGCGCTCGACGAGCCGGAACAGCAGGTCGAGCCGCTGCTCCCCGAGTCCGGAGGCCCGCAGCTCGGGGAGGTCGCGCAACGCGACCCGGGCGTCGCGGGCCCGGATGTGCGGGAAGGCCTTGGCGATCGCGTCGATCTCCCCGACCGGCATGCCGAGCGCGGCACCGACGTCACGCACGGCGTGCCGGACCCGGTAGGTGTCCATCATCGAGACGCACACGCATCGCTCCCCGCCGTAGCGGTCGAGGATCGCCTTGTAGACGTCGAGCCGGCGGGCGGACTCCACGTCGATGTCGATGTCCGGGAGCGCCTGCCGCAGCGGGGAGAGGAACCGCTCCATGAGCAGGTCATGGCGCAACGGGTCGACACCGGACACACCGAGCAGGTAGTTGACCAGGCTGCCGGCACCGGAGCCGCGGGCCGCGCAGCGCACCCCCATGTCCCTGACCAGGTCGGTGACGTCGGCGACGGTGAGGAAGTAGGAGGCGTAGCCGAGCCCGGAGACGATCTGCAGCTCGTCGTCGAGCCGCTTCCAGATCCGTGCCCTCGGGGCGTGGCCGTAGCGACGTCCGACACCGGCCTCGCAGCGGGCCCGCAGCACGGCGTCGGCGGCACCCGCGGCGGCGCTCCCGGCCCGCTGCCCGGACGGCTCGCCGGCGGTGAGCAGGTCGAGCTCGGGGAAGTGCACCTCCCCCAGCCCGAGGTCGGCGCGTGGGTCGAGGGCGCAGCGCTCCGCGACGGTGCGGGTGCGGGCAAGCAGCCGGCGCGCCTCCCGGCCCGGGTCGGAGCCGAGGCCGGCGTAGCGGCAGATCTCCTCGGCCACCTCGACCATCTGCTTGCCGGACTTCAAGAAGCCCTCGGCGTTGCCTCGACCGGAGCCGACGCGCCTCGGGTCGGCCCCACGATCGGTCCAGGGGTCGGTCCTGAGCTCGGGGGAGCCGAGCGGGACCAGACGACGCGCGGCGTCGAGCACGTCGACCGTCGGCGCGTCCATGCGGTCGGCGTAGCGGACGGCGTTGGTCAGCACCACCTCCAGACCCGCCGACCGGGCCACCCCTGCCATCCGGGCGGCGTGCGGCGCGGACCCGGGCCCCGCGCCGGGCAGCCGGTGGGAGACCAGCTCGACGAGCAGGTCGGAGCGGTCGACGATGTCGAGCCAGGAGTGCAGGACCGCTCGGGCGAGATCCTCCCGGCGCAGGGTCGCGGCCCGGCCCAGCTCGGAGGCGGGGCCGAGCAGGACCAGCACGTCACCGGGGCCGACCCGGCCGGTGACGTGCTCGGCGACCAGGTCCAGGGTGCTGACCGGGACACCGCGCTCCCCCGCGAGATGGGTCGCCGACACCAGCCGGCAGACCGCCGCCCAGCCGCGCCGGCTGCCGGCCAGGAACGTCACCCGAGGCAGGTCCCGCTCACGGAACGCGCCGCCCCGCACCGGGTTCCTCCGGCTCGTCCGCGACCGCTCCTCGGTGGGCACCCGCCAGACCGCAGACGAACCGGAGAAGGCCAGGTCCACCCCGAGGACCGGGCGCACGCCGCCCTGCAGGCACGCCTTCGCGAACCGCACCGCACCATAGGTGCCGTCCCGGTCGGTGAGGGCCAGGACGTCCATCTCCTGCTCGACGGCCCGCTCGACGAGCACGTGCGGGTGGGAGGCGCCGTACTGCAGGGAGTAGCCGGACGCCACGTGGAGGTGCACGAACGGGTCGGGCATCACGCGGACCGGGAGACCGGTGCCGGGTGCACGGAGCACGGCAGGTGCTCCTGGAGCGGCACGTGGCGGGTCATGCCGAGGGACTCCTCGACCAGGCCGAGGAACCGGTCGGCGTCGCGCACCAGGTCGTCGGCCTCCCGCTCGGTGACGGCACGCCGTGACCCGGACTCCGCGGCGGCTCGCTTGGCGGCACCGGCGGCGAAGAACGAGGCCCACTCCGCGAGCTCGGGAGCGACCTCCGCGAGGAGCACCCAGGCGTTGCGCTGCTGCCGGCCGCGGCGCGGCGCCGGAGCGGGCGTGGCCCGCGCCGCGAGCAGTGCCGCGGTGGCGCGCAGTGCGGCGACGTGGGCGCAGGCGTAGCGCATCGGCACCTCGGGGGTGGTCATCGCCTCCCGCAGCGAGGCCGCGGCCCGGGCAAGGTAGGAGTGCGTGGCCGCGGGCAGGTCGAGAGCGCTGCGGGAGCCCGGGTGGTGAGCCGGGGTGGCGTGCCTCGGAGGGGTCATGTCGTCGCCTCTGCGGGTTGTCGTCGCCATCCGGGTCAGTCCAGGCATCGGGTGAGTCGCCAGCCGCCGTCGGCCCAGTCGAAGACCAGGTCGAAGACGCCCCGACCGGACTCGACCGACCTGCCACGTCCGGCCTCCACGCGCCAGACCTCGCGCTCGGCGGCGAGGTCGGTGGCCGCACCGATGACGGGTGACTCGTCGTCGCTGCCGGCGGGGTCGGCCCCGAGCGCGGCCTGCACACCGCCGGAGTGCCACCACGCCCCGGTCTCGACCCACTGGGCGAGGACCGTGTGCACCTTCCAGAGCCGGCCGTGCCACACGAACTGCTCCGGTCCCTCGACCGGGCCGCCGCCCGTGCCGGCCACCCGCCCCCTCCGCACGTCCACGGGGTCGTCGTACCGTCGCATCGCGCTCTCCTTCCCGGGCGGTCGAACACCTGTTCGAACTCCTGTGAAGGTACACCCGCCCCCCGACACCTCGTCAACCCCGGAACCGGGCTCCTGCCTCGACGGCTCGGCTCCCTTCCGCGAGACGGCGGCCGAACGCCCCGTCGACCCGCCGGCAGGGGTCGCTAGGGTCGCCGACATGGCCTCCCTCCCCGACCAGAGCACACAGCCGACCCCAGAGCCGCCGGCGGTCGCCCGCTTCCGTGCCGAGCTGGAGGCGCGCGGTGGGCACGGCGAGATCCGCGTGCTCCCGGAGTCGGTGCACACCGCCGCGCTGGCCGCCGCGGCGCTCGGCTGCGAGGTCGGCGCGATCGCCAACAGCCTGCTCTTCGACGCGGACGGCTCCCCCGTGCTGATCCTGACCTCCGGCGCCCACCGGGTCGACGCCCCGGAGGCCGCCGCGCGGATCGGCGTGCCCGCGCTGCGGCGGGCGAAGCCCGACTTCGTGCGCACGCACACCGGCCAGGTCATCGGCGGGGTCTCCCCGATCGGGCACCCCGCGCCGGTCCCCACCTACATCGACCCCTGGCTGCGCAGGTACGCCGTGGTCTGGGCCGCCGCCGGCCATCCCGCCGCGGTGTTCGCGACCACCTTCGACGAGCTGGTCGCCCTGACCGGAGCCGTCGAGACCGAGGTGGGCTAGGGCCGGGCTAGGGCCGGGCTAGGGCGGGGCTAGGGCGGGGCGGCACGGTGGACCGGTGGGCAGCCCACCTGCCCGGCCCTCATGCCGGCGGGCATCGTTAGGGTGCGGCGCATGTCGCGGGTCGTGGTGGTGGGAGGCGGCTTCGGCGGCACCGCGACGGCGGCGCGGCTGGCCAAGCTCGGCCACCGCGTCACCGTGGTGGAGAGGCGCGGCCGGCTCGGCGGCGCCGTCGGGTTCGTCGAGCGCGACGGCTTCCGGTGGGACGCCGGCCCCACGGCGACGGCGCTGCCGGCGGTGCTGCGTGACCTGTTCCGCAAGTCCGGGCGTCCGTTGGAGCGGGAGCTCGAGCTCGTCCCTGTGGACCCGCTGCGCGAGCACCGGTTCCCCGACGGCACGCGACTGGCGTTGCCGTCGGGCGGCCGCGCGGGCCAGCTCGACGCCGTCGAGGCCGCGCTGGGCGGGAGGCTGGGACGGGTGTGGGTGGACTACGTGCACGGCTTCGCCGAGACCTGGGACCTGCTGCGGCGCTCGTACCTGGAGCACCCGTGGTCCCGGGAGCACGCCGACCCGCGCGCGGTCGCGACCCTGCGCTCGCGGGCGTCCCTGCAGCGGGAGGCCGCGCGGGTGCTGCCCGACGAGCGGCTGCGCGAGCTGGCCCTGTTCCCGGCGCGGCTCGACGGGCAGGACCCCCGACGGACGCCCGCCTGGGCGGGCATGGTGGCCTACGTCGAGCAGAGCTTCGGCCTCTGGACCGTCCCCGGAGGTCTCGGGGCGCTGGCCGCCGCGATGGGCAGGCGGCTGGCCGAGCGGCGGGTGGACGTGCTCCTCGGGACGGCCGTGCGAGACCTGCGCCTGCGGGCGGGGCGGGTGGTCGGGGTGGACACCGACGCCGGGCCGCTGGACGCCGAGGAGGTGGTGTGCGCGGTCGACCCCGCGACCCTGCCGGCGCTGGCCCGCCACGCGCGCCGCTCCACCCCGGCGCCGCCGCCGTCCGTCAGCCACCTGGGCCTGGTCGGCGACGTCCCCGGGCTGGCCGCCGAGGTGGTGCTCCACGGCGACCCGATGCTCGTGGTGCGCACCGGGGGCCGGGCACCCGAGGGCGCCGCCGCGTGGACCGTCCTGGCACGCGGCGCCGTGGCCGAGGACGTCGTGGCGACGCTGGCCCGACGCGGCATCGACGTACGCGGCCGGGTCGAGGTGCGGGTCGACCGCGCGCCCCTCGCCCAGACGCAGGCGCTGGCCGGCTCGCCGTACGGCGTGCTGTGGCGCGGACGCGGCACCGTGGACCGCAAGCTCGCCGGCCCGCCGTACGACGGGCTGCACCTCGCCGGAGCGCACGCCGCGGCCGGCGCCGGCCTGCCCTTCGTCGGGCTGTCGGCGGCCGTCGTGGCGGCGCGGATCGGGCCCGCCTGACGCGGCTCAGGCCACCGTCGAGCGCAGCCCCGCGAAGATGTCCCGCGTCGCCCGCGACCTGTTCAGCGTGTAGAAGTGCAGCCCGGGAGCCCCTCCCGCGAGCAGCCGGTCGCACATCTCGGTCGCGATCGCGATGCCCTCGGCGCGCACGGCGGCCTGGTCGCCCTCGAAGCGCGAGACCCGCTCGACGACCTCGTCGGGCAGCTCGCGACCGGACAGCTCGCTCATCCGCCGGATCTGCGGCAGGCTGGTGATCGGCATGATCCCGGGCAGGACCGGGATCGTCACACCGACCCGGCGGCACCGCTCCAGCAGCGCGAAGTAGTCCTCCACCCGGAAGAACAGCTCGGTGACCGCGAACCCGGCACCGGCGTCCTGCTTGGCTCGCAGCACCCGGGCGTCGGCCTCCAGGCTGGGCGCCTCGCGGTGACCCTGCGGGAAGGCAGCGGCGCCGACGCAGAAGTCGCCGAGCGACCGGACGAGCTCGATGAGCTCGGTGGCGTAGCTGAGCCCACCTGCGGTGGCCGTCCACGCAGTGCCGGGACCGCCCGGCGGGTCACCGCGCAGCGCGAGCACGTTGCGCACCCCGGCCGCCGCGTAGGAGCCGATCACGGCGCGGAGGTCCTCGCGGGAGTGGCCCACACAGGTCAGGTGCGCCATCGGGGTCAGCGTCGTCTGCGTCGCGATCGCCTCGGTGAGCCGAGTCGTCAGCTCGCGGGTCGAGCCGCCGGCGCCGTAGGTCACGGACACGAAGGTCGGGCGGAGCGCCTCGAGCTCGCGCAGCGCCGTCCACAGTCCGCGCTCCCCGGCCTCGTCCTTGGGCGGGAAGAACTCGAAGGAGATCGACCGCTCCCCCGTCGCGATCAGGTCGCTGACGCTCGGAGCGCTGACAGCGGGGTGGGACGAGGGGGTTCCGAGCACCATACGCAACAGCATAGGTGCGGCGGGGACGCTGGACCGGCCATGTCCGCCCCCCGGCGGTGGCGCTCAGCAGGCCTTGGCGGGCAGCTCGGGCAGGTCGAGGTGGGGCCCCTCGCCCCGCAGCAGCACGGCGAAGCGGCACCCGCGGTCGGCGTGGCACCGGCCGCCGAGGACGCTGAGCGCGACGTGGAAGGCCCGCTCGTCGTGCCGGGCCAGCGGGCTCCACCCGTCCCACAGCAGCACGATCCCCTCGCTGCGAGCGTCGTCGAGCTCCCCCAGGCAGTCCGAGAGCGCGTCGAAGCTCGCACCCCGGTCGTCCTCGAGCTCCAGGGCCCCCACGACGGACTTGAGGAACGACTCCTTGTCCTCGACGGTCCAGCCGTCGACGTGGACGAACCGCCAGCCGGCGTGCTCGACCGCATGCTGGATGTCGGGCACGTGCGCGGCACTGTGCCACTGGTAGAGGTCGGGCGGGTTGTGCCCCGCCAGGAGTGCTGCGAGTCCGCTCATTGCCGTCCCTGGGTCGCTGCCTTCGACCAGGGGCGGCACAGCGGTGAAGGACCGCCGAGACCGCCCGCTAGTCCTTCACGACACCGAGGCTAGCGCCGTCCCCCCGGGACCGACAGGCCCCGGGTCCGGCATTTTCGCGACCCGGCCGTCGGCGGCACGAGCCCTCACAGCGCCATCGCCTGAGCGCGCCGCTTGACCTCCGAGCCGCGGTTCTCCCGTAGGGCGTCCACGGGTCGCCCGGGCAGCGAGTCGTCGGCCGTGAAGAGCCAGGCCAGGATCTCCCGGTCGTCGTACCCCCCGTCGTGCAGGACCGTCAGCACGCCCGGGACGCCCTTGACGACCTGGCCGTCGGCGATGAACGCCGCGGGCACCTGCTGGCCCGCCCCGGGAGCGGGGACGGCGGCCGCCAGCTGGTGCTCGCGGA
The DNA here is from genome assembly GCA_025927955.1 of Nocardioidaceae bacterium. GTDB lineage: Bacteria > Actinomycetota > Actinomycetes > Propionibacteriales > Nocardioidaceae > Nocardioides_B. Next base: position 23,499 of record JAICKK010000005.1, on the reverse strand, counting down.
TGAGCTGGCGGACCTTGCTGACGCTGACGTGGAGCAGCTCGGCGGCGCCGCTCCAGTCGAGCCAGTCACCGACGAGGGCGCCGAGGTCGGTGGTCTCGGGTGCACGCGTTTCCTCCACGCGACCACTGTGCCACGGGCGGTCGGCGGGCGGTGGGCGGCCGGTGGACGGGCGGTGGACGGGCGGTGCTCTTGACCACAGCAGCCACATCAGCCACAGTCGGATACTTGGATCCGCTCCCGACCTCCGACCGAGAGTGCGCAGGTGACCCCCTCCACCGCACGTCCGAACCCCCCGGCCCCCGTCCCCGCACGCCGCATGCAGGTGGCGCGCCGCTGGCTGCGGCTGGCCACCGTGAGCCTCGCGTCGGCGACCGCCGTCAGCGTGCTCGCGCTCGGCTCGCCGGGCCCGGTGACCGCTGTGGGGCCGGTCACCCCCGGGGCGGCGTCCGCAGCAGCGAGCCCGACGCTGAGGCTGGTCTCCGCGCACCCGCACCGCTGGCCCGGCCACCCGGGCCGGCGGCTGGTGCACTACCGGGTCCGGCCCGGCGACACCGCCACCGGCCTCGCCGTCCGCTTCCACGCCTGGACCCGCGAGCTGCGCTCGCTCAACCATCTGGGGAGTCGCGGCACGCTGTACGTCGGCGAGCACGTGCGCGTCCCGGTCGTCCTCGCGGCGGTGCCTCACGCACGGCGGCACCACGCCGGCCATGCCCACCACGCCAGGCACCACGCCCGTCGCGCCCACAGGGCCCATGCGACCCACAGGCCGCAGCGGACCCACGGGGCGCGCCACCACCGCCACGCGCTGCCGCGCCACCCACCGGCTCACCACCGGCACCGGCACCCCTGGCGCCAGGCCGACGCCAGCCGGGCCACCGTGCGCCGCGTGATCGTGCGCACCGCGCGGCGTCACGACATGGAGCCCGCCTCCGCACTGGCGATCGCCTGGCAGGAGTCGGGGTGGCAGCAGCGCCGGATCTCCTCGGCCGGCGCGGTCGGTGCCCTGCAGGTGATGCCCGACACCGGGCGCTGGATGTCGACGTACGTCGACCGGCGGCTCAACCTCTACTCCCTGCACGACAACGTGACCGCCGGCGTGGTGCTGTTCCGGGTGCTCCGCGGCCAGACCTCCTGGCGCCGGTCGGTGGCCGCCTACTACCAGGGCCTGGGCGCGCTGCAGGAGCACGGCATGTACCGCGACACCAGGCGCTACACCCGCAACGTCACCGCCCTGCGCCACCGGCTGCGGCACGGCTGGGACCCGTCCTGACCGGTGCCCGCGGGCCGGCCCGGGGGCGTCAGACGCGCCACGCCGACCGCTGCGCACGGCCGGGGAACCGGTCACCGCACACCTAGAATCGCCCCTGTCGTGCCAGGACCTTCCCCTCCCTGGGCGGCTACGGAGGACGAGCGTCGTGGACCGGACTGTCGCCGACCCCATGATCGGGCGCCTGCTCGACGGTCGCTACCGCGTCGGTCCCCGCATCGCCCGCGGAGGCATGGCCACGGTCTACGAGGCCACCGACCTGAGGCTGGACCGACTGTGCGCGCTCAAGGTCATGCACGCCGGGCTCGGCGACGACGACGACTTCGCCGGACGCTTCGTCCGGGAGGCGCGCTCGGCGGCTCGGCTCTCGCACCCGCACGTCGTCTCCGTCTTCGACCAGGGCGACGACGACGGCACCTTGTTCCTCGCCATGGAGTACGTGCCGGGGCACACCCTGCGCGACGTCATCCGCAGCCGCGCGCCCCTCCCGCCGCGCCAGGCCCTCGCGCTGCTGGACCCGGTGCTCTCCGCGCTCGGCTCGGCGCACCAGGCGGGCATGATCCACCGCGACGTGAAGCCCGAGAACGTGCTGCTCTCCGACGACGACCGCATCGTGAAGGTGGCCGACTTCGGCCTGGCCCGGGCCGTCAGCGCCGAGACCCAGCACACCGCGACCGGTGGCGTCCTGATCGGCACCGTCTCCTACCTCTCGCCCGAGCTCGTCGTCGACGGGCGCGCCGACGCCCGCTCCGACGTGTACGCCGCGGGCGTCGTGCTCTACGAGATGCTCACCGGTCGCAAGCCGCACGAGGGCGACTCCCCCATCCAGGTCGCCTACAAGCACGTCCACGAGGACGTCCCCCCGCCCTCGCAGCGGGCCTCCGGCATCCCGCCGTACGTCGACGCGCTGGTCGCCCGGGCCACCGCGCGCGAGCGCGACCTCCGCCCCCCCGACGCCCGCGTGATGCTGCACCAGGTGCGGCGGGTCCGGGCCGCGCTCGACCACCACGTGGCCGACGACCCGGAGCTGACCGCCGACCTCACGCCGACCGTCCCGGTCCAGCGTCCGGGGCCGCTCGACCGCGAGTACATCGACTACGTCGGCGACGACGACCCCGACCACGTGCAGACCATCCTCAGCCCCGCCCAGGCTGTCGGGGCGGTGGGCACGGCGGGGTCGATGCGGGCGGGAGCCGCGCGTCCGGCCGACGAGACCAGCGTGATCAGCGCCCCGGCCTCGGGTGGTGGCGGCCCGGGCCGACGCGGCGCACGCCGTCCCGGGCGTCGCCCACGACGGTCCCGCCGGGGTCCCCTGCTGCTCGGCCTGGTGCTGGTGCTGGCCGTCGCCACCGGGGCCGGGAGCTGGTGGTTCGGCTCGGGCCGCTACACCTCGACCCCGGGAGTGATCGACCTCAGCGCCCGGGCCGCCGCCGCCAAGGCCCGCGCGGACGGGCTGTCGTTCCACGTGGCCGCACGCAGCTGGTCCGAGACGGTCCCGGCCGGATCCGTGGTGAGCACCGACCCCGCACCCGGGGAGCACATCGTGCGTCACGGCACGCTCACGGCCGTCGTGTCCCGAGGCCCGGAGCGGCACGCCGTCCCCCACTTGGCCGGTCTCGGCCTGGATGCGGCACAGGCCGCTCTGCAGAAGGCGAGGCTGGGCTACGGCGACGCGTCGTACGCCTGGTCGACGCACGTGGCCAAGGGCAGCGTGCTGCGCTCGGACCCCGGGGCGGGGACGCGTCTGCGCCGCGGCACGGCGGTCGACGTCACCGTCAGCAAGGGGCCCCGGCCGATCAAGGTCCCCGGGTTCGTCGGACAGGACGCGAAGGACGCGGCGGGGGCGCTGCACAGGCTCGGGCTCGAGGTGGACACCACCCATGAGAACAGCGACACGGTCCCCACGGGCGACGTCGTTTCGCAGACTCCGCACCGAGGCCACCTGTTCCGTGGTGACACCGTGCGGCTGGTGGTCTCCAAGGGGCCGGTGCTCGTCGAGATCCCCGAGGTCAGGCGGATGAGCGCCGCCAAGGCCACCGCCACCCTGCGGGCCGCCGGGTTCGAGGTCCGGACCACCAAGGTCGCCTACTACATCGGCCTCGGCCTCGTGGTCAACCAGGACCCCGGCTCGGGCACCCGGGTGCCGCGGGGCAGCACCGTCACGATCTACGTGGTGTAGCGGTCGAGCGGGGCGAGCGCCGGGCGTCCTTGGGTGTCCGGCACGCATGCCGACGGGGCCAGAGGGTAACCATGCTCTGGGGACGCGGCTGTCATGGCCGTGGGGGCAGAGAGGGACAGGGCGGGACCAGTGGGTAGCGCAGACCAGCCGGGGATCCGGCGGGTCCTGGTGGAGCTCGGCCGGGCCACCGTGACCGGCACGGCGCTGCGCACCCGGACCGCCCGGCACGGCGAGGAGACCCTCGTGCAGGCGGCCGGACGACTGGCCTGGGTGCCCTCGGAGAAGGTCCGGGACGAGAGCTCCGCGGTGCCGGCGCAGCGCGACCCCCGGCCGTCGGTGCCCGGGCGGTCCGGCGTCTGGCGGCTCTTCCAGCGCTCCGAGTGACTCCCGTCCGCATGCTGGATCGAGGGACCACGCAGCGGACGGTTCGCGGCTAGGGTGCTGCCGTGCACGAGAACCGGACCTATTTCTTCGGCCACTCGCCCGGGGCATCCGAGCGGGCGGACCGGTAGGTCCACCGCGCACCAGAATCCGACGCCCCTGGCCCCCCGCGGCAGGGGCGTCTCGCTTGCGCGGCGCCGGTGTCCGGACCGGGAGCACCGCACCAGCAGCGCATCAGCGCGAGAGAGGAACAGCCATGGTCGTCGTCATGACGCCGGAGGCCACCGACGAGGACGTCGCGCGCGTGGTCGAGAAGGTCGAGAGCGCCGGCGGCGAGGCGTTCGTCAGCCGGGGCGTGGTCCGCACGATCATCGGCCTGGTCGGGGACGTCGACTCATTCCACCACCTGAACCTGCGGAGCATGGCCGGGGTCGCCGACGTCCACCGCATCTCCGACCCCTACAAGCTCGTCAGCCGTCAGCACCACGCGGGCCGCAGCACGGTCTGGGTCGCCGGTCCGGGACACAGCGTCCCCGTGGGGCCCGAGACCTTCACGTTCATCGCGGGTCCGTGTGCGGTGGAGTCGACGGCCCAGACGCTCGAGGCGGCCGAGATGGCCCGCGCCGCGGGCGCGACGATGCTGCGCGGCGGCGCCTTCAAGCCCCGCACCTCGCCGTACGCCTTCCAGGGGCTGGGGATCGAGGGCCTGGAGATCCTCTCCGCGGTGCGCGAGGCGACCGGTCTGCCGATCGTCACCGAGGTCGTGGACGCCCGCGACGTCGCCGTCGTCGCCGAGCACGCCGACATGCTGCAGGTCGGCACCCGCAACATGGCCAACTTCGGGCTGCTGCAGGCCGTCGGGAAGGCCGGGAAGCCGGTGCTGCTCAAGCGCGGGATGACCGCCACCGTCGAGGAGTGGCTGATGGCGGCCGAGTACGTCGCACAGCGCGGCAACCTCGACATCGTGCTGTGCGAGCGGGGGATCCGCACCTTCGAGCAGGCCACCCGCAACACCCTCGACATCTCCGCGGTTCCCGTGGTGCAGGCGACCAGCCACCTCCCCGTCATCGTCGACCCGTCCCACGCGGCCGGCCGAAGGGACCTCGTGGTGCCGCTGTCCCGGGCCGCGATCGCGGTCGGCGCGGACGGCGTGATCGTGGACGTCCACCCCGACCCGGAGGCCGCGCTGTGCGACGGCCCCCAGGCGCTGTTCGGCGCCGACCTGCGTGCCCTGGCCCAGGCCGTGCGCCGGCTGCCGCCGGTCGTGGGCCGCGTCGACGCCGCCACGCGCATCAAGGCGATCGCTCCGTCCCTGACCGTCTGAGCCGCCGGCCTCCCCTCGGTTGAGCAGCCGAGGCGCCAGCCGAGGCCTCGAAACCATCGCCACGTCCGCGCGGAGGCTGTCCGCGGTCGGGTCTGCGCGTGGGTGCGGGTGGTTTCGAGGCCCTCGCCCTGGGGGCTCGGGCACCTCAACCAGCGCGGGGCTTTGGCACCTCAACCAACTCGGGGTCGGTCAGGCGAGCAGCTTGGACAGGACGCCCGCGGCGGCCTCGGCGTCCGGGCGCGTCACGTCGAGGTGGGTGACCAGCCGGAGCGCTCGGGGCCCGACGGCCGAGACCAGGACGTCGTGCTCCCGGGCGGCCGCCACGACCGCGGGCGCGTCGGGTACGTCGACGACGACGATGTTGGTGTCCACCGACGCGGGGTCGAGGCCGCACGCGTCGGCCAGCAGGCGGGCGTTCTCGTGGTCCTCGGCGAGCCGTTCGACATGATGCTCGAGCGCGTGCAGCCCGGCGGCGGCGAGCACGCCGACCTGGCGCATCCCACCGCCGAGCCGCTTGCGCCAGACCCGCGCCTCCGCGATCACCTCGGTGCCGCCCACCACGAGCGAGCCGACCGGCGCCCCGAGACCCTTGCTCAGGCAGACGGCCAGGACGTCTGCGGTCGCGCCGTACTCCTGCAGCGGGGTGCCGGTGGCGACGTGCGCGTTCCAGATCCGCGCGCCGTCGAGGTGCACGCCGATGCCCCGCTCGTCGGCGAAGCCGCGGACAGCTCGCATCTGCTCGATCGGCGTGACCGCTCCCCCACCGAAGTTGTGGGTGTTCTCCATCGAGACCGCCCGGGTGGCCACGAAGAACGGGCCCATGTCGGGAGCGAACAGCGTCTCGACCGCCGCGAGGTCCACCGGGCGGCCGATCCAGGTGCGCATGGTCAGCCCGGTGAACGCGCCGTGGGCGCCGAGCTCGGCGCGGGCGATGTGCGCCGACGCCTCGCACAGCACCTCCTCGCCCACCCCGACGAGCGAGCGCACGGCGAGCACGTTCGCCATCGACCCGGTGGGCGTGAACAGCGCGGCCTGCTTCCCGAACAGGCCCGCGACCCGGGCCTCGAGCGCCCGCACCGTCGGGTCCTCGCCGTACACGTCGTCGCCCACCTCCGCGGAGGCCATCGCCCTCCGCATCGCCTCGGTCGGCCGGGTGACCGTGTCGCTGCGCAGGTCGATCATGCCGGCGTGTGGGTCGGCGTGGCCTCGCGCAGCATCTCGGCGACGAGGAACGCGAGCTCGAGGGACTGCACCCGGTTCAGGCGCGGGTCGCACGCCGACTCGTAGCGGTTGCCCAGGTCTCCCTCGAGCAGGGCCTCGCCCCCGCCGACGCACTCGGTGACGTCGTCGCCGGTGAGCTCGACGTGCACGCCGCCGGGCCAGGTGCCCAGCGAGCGGTGCACGTCGAAGAAGCCCTGCACCTCCGCGATCACGTCGTCGAAGCGCCGGGTCTTGTAGCCCGAGGAGGCCTCGAAGGTGTTGCCGTGCATCGGGTCGCAGACCCACGCCGCCGACACGCCGGCAGCGGTGACCTTCTCGACGAGGTTCGGCAGCCGGTCGCGGATCCGCCCGGCGCCCATGCGCGTGACGAACGTCAGCCGCCCCGGCTCGTTGGCGGGGTTGAGCCTCTCGGCCAGCGCGATGGCGTCGTCCGGGCTCGTGGTGGGTCCGAGCTTGACCCCGATCGGGTTCTCGATGTGCGAGAGCAGCTCCACGTGTGCACCGTCGATCTGGCGGGTGCGCTCCCCGATCCACAGGAAGTGGGCGGACACGTCGTACGGGCGCTGGGTGCGTGAGTCGATCCGGGTCAGTGCGTGCTCGTACTCGAGGATGAGCGCCTCGTGGCTGGAGTGGAAGTCGACGCGGTGGAACTCGTCGGGGTCGGCTCCGATGGCCTGCATGAAGGTGAGCGCCCGGTCGATCTCCGCGGCGACCTTCTCGTAGCGGCGGCCCACCGGTGAGGACCTCACGAAGTCGGTGTTCCAGGTGTGCACCTGGCGCAGGTCGGCGTAGCCACCGGTCACGAAGGCTCGCACGAGGTTCAGCGTGGCCGCCGAGGAGTGGTAGACCTCGACCAGCCGCTGCGGGTCGGGGACCCTCGACTCCGCGGTGAACTCGAAGCCGTTCACCGCGTCACCGCGGTAGGCCGGGAGGGTGACACCGTCTCGCGTCTCCTCGTCGGCGGAGCGGGGCTTGGCGTACTGACCGGCCAGCCGTCCCAGCTTCACGACCGGGACCGACGCGGCGTAGGTCAGCACCACCGCCATCTGCAGCAGCACCCGCAGCTTGTTGCGCACGTTGTCCGCGGTGACGCCCTCGAACGTCTCCGCGCAGTCCCCACCCTGGAGCAGGAACGCCTCGCCGCGGGCGACCGCTGCCAGCTTGGTCTTGAGCTCGTCGCACTCGCCCGCGAACACCAGCGGCGGCACGCCGCGGAGCCTGGCGACGGCACGGTCCACCCCGGCCTGGTCCGGCCAGTGGGGCTGCTGCGCGGCCCCCCTGGCATGCAGGGCGGTCAGCTCGGGGACGGGCGCTCGGCTCACCGGTCCAGACTACGACGCCCGGTATGCTCCGACGGTGGCCGAGGTGACGGTGCGAGACGCCCACCGCAGTGACGCCACGGCGATCGGGGCGATCTGGACCCGGGCCGTGCCGTACCTCGTCCGGTCCCGAGCCCGGGCCGCGGCGGACCTCCGCAGGGACGGCGTGCTCGGCCGGCGCCGCTGGGTCGCGATCCTGGACGGCGAGGTCTCCGGCATCGCGACGGGCCGCGCGATCGACGGCCACGACCCCTCGGTCTTCCTCACCGTCGAGGTGCACCCCGACCGCGGCAGCCGAGGGGTGGGAAGCGCGCTGCTGCGCGCCGCCGCGACGGCCTTCCCCGACGTGGTCGCGCTGCGAGCGGTCGGCAACGGCGACCCGGTCTCGGTGTCCTTCGCGGTGCGGTACGGGTTCGTGCCGGACGGCGAGCGGCACGTCTCGGTCGTGGACCCACGCACCGTCGCCCGCGTCGGCCCCCCGCCGCTCGGCCTGCGCGCGGTCCCCCTCGAGGCCATGCGGAACCTGCGGATGCTGCTGGACACGCACAACCTGGCGGCGTCCGACGACCCCAGCGGGCTCTCGTGGCACTACACCATGCAGCAGCTGCGGGCCGACTGGTGGGACAGCCCCGACAACGCCCCGGAGCTGTCCTGGGGCCTGCTGGCCGACGAGCGCGGAGGCCCGGTGCTGGCCGCCTTCAGCAGCGTCCAGGTCGACCGCGACGGCGGGCGGTCGTGGAGCAGCATGACCGCGACGCACCCCGCGTACCGCGGCCGCGGCCTCGCCGGCTGGGTGAAGCGCCGCACGCTCAACGCGCTGGCGGAGGTCGGTGTCGTGCGCGCCTGGACGGCCTACGACTCCGGGAACGCCCCGATGCTCGCCGTCAACGCGGCGCTCGGCTACCAGCCGGAGACCACGTCCCTGCGCCTGACCCGTCGGCTGCACCACTGACGGGAGCCGGTCAGGGCCTGCGGTGCAGCAGCAGGGGCAGCACCGCCGTCGCGCCCGCTCGCCGCAGCACCGCCGAGGCCACCGTGACCGGCCACAGCGACGAGGACGCATCGACGACGAGCAGGACCGTGCGGCCCCGGACGGCCTCCACGACGTCGGGTCCGGCCGGGTCGAGCCGGTCGCGCCAGTACGCCGCCTCGTCGGCGGAGCCGAGCTCGCGGAGGTCCGGGGCCGTCGAGGGACCGGGCAGCCGCGACCGGGAGAGCCGGCCCACCTCGGCGATGCGGTCCGCGACGGACCCGACGACCTCCGGCCGGCCGGTGGCCGCGAGGTCCACGACCACCTCGGGTCGCGAGGACCACGCCGAGCGCCACTGGGTGAGCAGCCGCACACACGCCTCGGCCACCTCCTCGACCACCCCCCGGACGGCTCCGGCCGTCGGGTCCGGGGAGCCGAAGAGGGCGGCGACGGTCTCGCGCCACTCCGGCGCGTCGGCGAACACCAGGGTTCGGCCCGGCTCGTGCGACTCGTCGGCACGGATCCGGCCACGGGCCCCGAAGGCCCCACCGGGCCACATCTTGCGCGGCGCGAGCAGGTGCACCTGGCCGCGCAGCAGACCGGTGACCCGGGCCACGGTCTGCGCCGACGGCTGCGGCTCGAGCGCGTCGGGCAGGCTGCCGCGGCAGGCCGAGCAACGGCCGCAGGGGGCGGCCGCCGGGTCGTCGAGGGACTCCTGGAGCAGCTCCATGAGGCACTTCTCTCCCCGGACGTAGGAGCGCATGATGTCGGCCTCGCGGCGACGGACCGCGACCACCCCGGCGTAGTGCTCGGCGTCGTGGTGCCACGGCTCGCCGGTCGCCCGCCACCCGGACTCGACGCGCTCGACGACCCCGTCGACGGCGAGCTGCTTGAGCATCAGCTCGACCCGGCCGCGACGCACGCCGGTCTGGGCCTCGACCGCCACCACCGAGAGCGGCTCGTCCGGCGAGCGGTCCAGGACGTCGAGCACCTGGCGCACCTGCTCGGGCACCGGGATCGTCGAGGTCGCGAAGTACTCCCACACGCCGGAGTCCGCGTCGGAGGGCAGGAGTACGGCGTGCGCGTGGTCGATGGCGCGGCCGGCGCGACCCACCTGCTGGTAGTAGGACACCGGCGAGGGGGGCGCCCCGACGTGCACGACGAAGCCGAGGTCGGGCTTGTCGTAGCCCATGCCCAGCGCCGAGGTGGCGACGAGGGCCTTGAGCCGGTTGCCGCGCAGCGCGTCCTCGAGCTCATGGCGCCGCGCCGCGTCGAGCTGGCCGGTGTAGGCGGCGACGGCCACCGCGTCGCCGTGGACGTCGGCGATCGCCGAGGCGAGCCGCTCGGCGTCGGCCACGGTGAGCGTGTAGACGATGCCCGAGCCGTCGAGCCGCGGCAGGTGGTCGACCACCCAGGCGTAGCGCTCGAGCGGGGAGAGCGCGGGCACCACCGAGAGCTCGAGGCTGGCCCGGGCCAGCTGCCCGCGCAGGACCAGCGTCCCCGCGGAGTCGGCGCTCAGGTCGCGGCCGAGCTGCTCGGCCACGTCGTCGGTGACCCGCTGGTTCGCGGTCGCCGTGGTGGCGAGCACCGGGGTCTGCGGGTTGAGCCGGCGCAGCACCTCGGAGACCCGGCGGTAGTCGGGGCGGAAGTCGTGGCCCCAGTCGGAGACCGCGTGCGCCTCGTCGATGACCAGCAGCCCGAGCCGGCCCGCGAGCCCGTCGAGCACCCGGCGCCCGAACCCGGGGTTGGCCAGGCGCTCGGGGGAGACCAGCAGCACGTCGAGGCCGCCGGCCCGCAGGTCGGTCTCGATCCCGGCCCACTCCTCGATGTTGGAGGAGTTCACGGTGGCGGCGGACAGGCCGGCCCGCCGCGCCGCCGCCACCTGGTCGCGCATCAGCGACAGCAGCGGCGAGACGACCAGGGTGGGGCCCGCTCCCTCCGACCGGCGGACGCCCGTGGCGGCCCAGTAGACGGCGGACTTGCCCCAGCCGGTGGCCTGCACCACCAGCACCCGGGCACCCGGCTCGCACAGCGCCGCCACGGCGACGGCCTGGTCCTCGCGGAGCCGGGAACCGGGCCCGGCCATCGCGGCGACCACCCGGTCGGCGACCGCGGCCCGGGCGCCGGTGAGAGGACCGGCGAGAGGGCCGGCAGGGGGACTGGCGGGGGGAACGGGTGGGACGGGCATGGCTCCCACCGTAGGGACTCCCGCCGACGTCCTGCGGACCCCGTCCACAGGACGCCTGCGGCCCGGTCGAGAGCTCGAGGTCAGCCGAAGAACACCTGGGCCTCGGCGTACTGCTCGGGCTTGACGAGCTTGAGCTCGCCGGTGCCCTCCGACAGCGGCACGCGCACGATGTCGGTCCCGCGCAGGGCGACCATCTTGCCGTAGTCCTTCTCGGCCACGGCGGTGATGGCGTGCAGGCCGAAGCGCGTGGCCAGCCACCGGTCGAAGGCGGTCGGGGTGCCGCCGCGCTGGACGTGGCCGAGCACCACGGCGCGCGCCTCCTTGCCGGTGCGCTGCTCGATCTCCCCGGCGAGCCGGTCGCCGATGCCGCCGAGCCGGACGTGCCCGAACGCGTCGAGCTCGCCGCTGGCCACCGTCATGTCGCCGCCCTCCACGGGCACCGCCCCCTCGGAGACCACGATGATCGGGGAGTAGTGCGACTCGAACCGCTTCTCGACGTACTCGCAGACGCGTCCGATGTCGAAGGGCTGCTCGGGGATCAGCACCACGTTGGCGCCGCCGGCGATGCCGGCGTGCAGCGCGATCCATCCGGCGTGGCGGCCCATCACCTCGACGACGAGCACCCGGTGGTGGGACTCGGCAGTGGTGTGCAGCCGGTCGATGGCCTCCATCGCGATGTTGACCGCGGTGTCGAAGCCGAAGGTGAAGTCGGTGCCCGACAGGTCGTTGTCGATGGTCTTGGGGACGCCCACCACGTTGACGTCGAGCGCCGCCAGCTTGGTGGCGACGCCCAAGGTGTCCTCGCCGCCGATGGCGACCAGCGCGTCCACGTCGTTGGCGGCCAGGTTGTCCTTGATCCGCTCGACGCCGCCGTCGATCTTGAACGGGTTGGTCCGCGACGACTTCAAGACGGTGCCGCCGCGGGGCAGGATCCCGCGTACCTCGTCGATCCCGAGCGGCATGGTGACGTTCTCCAGCGGTCCCCGCCAGCCGTCGCGGAAGCCGACGAAGTCGAACCCGTACTCCCCGATGCCCTTGCGCACGACCGCCCGGATCACCGCGTTGAGGCCCGGACAGTCGCCCCCACCGGTCAGCACTCCCACGCGCATGTCGTGTTCTCCTCGCATCGCTCGATGTCCGCCGGCCCGGGACCGTCTCCCGGTTCGCCCACCGACCCTAGGCGATCGGCGACGGGTCGGGCCAACGGCCTTCGATCGTTCAAATGACGGGCGTGCCCGGCTGCCGGCTCAGCCGTCCTTCGCGGCCTCGTCGAGCGACGTCTCCGCCGCCGACAGCGCGTCCTGGGCCTGCGCGTAGCGCTCCTCCACCCGGTCCCGGCGGGCCCGGGCGCGGTCGGACCGCTCGTCGAGCGTGTCCAGCTCGTGCTCGAGCTCGGCCGCGCGGCCGCGCAGCTGCTCGAGCTCGTCGGCGACCTGCAGCGTGCGTGCCTCGAGCCGGCTCACCCTCTTGCGCGCCTTGCGCAGCCGCCGCTTCTCCTCGTCCGCGGCCGCCCGCGCCTCGTCGAGCGCCTGCTGCCGAGCCCGGCGCCGCGCCTCGGCCTGCTCCCGCTCCCGCGCGCGCGTGGCGTCGCCGGGGTCGTCGGGATCCCCGCTGGCCTGCGGCTTCTCGGGTACGGCGTGCAGGGCGGTGCGCCGGGCGGGCGGCCGGGTCCGCGCCCGGGGCGCCAGGCCCAGCGCCGCGGGCACCGCGAGGGCATCGGCCACGTCGGCCTGCTCGACCCCGGTGGCGGTGAGCGCGGCGACCAGCATGCCGGAGCGGACCGCGGCGGCGGCGCCCTCGTCGACCATCGCGGCGTGCAGGGTGTCCTCCACCTGCTCGGCCACCGAGCCGGTGACCTTCTGGCCCAGGTCGCGAGCCAGCTCACGGCCCTGCTGGGTGAGCACCGTGGTGAGCCGGCGGCGCTGGCGGGTGAGCTCCCGGAGGGCGTCGCCGTCGAGGTCGGCCTGCGCCCGGCGCAGGGAGGCGCCGAGGTCGAGCACCTGGGTCATCTGCTCGGCCTGGTGGCGCATCAGCATGTTCACCACCCAGGCCGCGGTCGAGGGCCGCCGCAGCGCGGTGACCCGCTCGGCGAGCTCCCGGTCGCCGTCGGCCCTGGTCTGCCTGGCCCACTCGTTGCGGGTGCCGGTGAACTCCCCCGGCGCCAGGGAGTACAGCTCCTCGGCGATGCTCAGCAGCGGGTCGGCGGGCACCTGCTGAGCATAGGAGGGCGGCGCCCTCGTCCACCCGTCGTACGCCGGCTACGTCAGCTGGACGATGTCGCGCCCGCCCCGGTTCCCTACGTTTGGTTGCGCAACGGGACTGGGGGGTCCAGGCGACGGGGAACAGTCATGCCAGGTGCATGGACGAAGGGCGCGCGTCCGATCGCGACGCTGCTGCTGCTGGCATCGTGCGCGATGGCTCCCCTGCTGGCGCCGGCGCGCGCCACCGCGACCCAGACCGACCTCTACGTCGACAAGACGATGAGCGCGTGCACCGACAGCGGCCCGGCTTCCCCCGACGTACCGCTCTGCACGATCGTCAAGGGAGTCAGCCTGCTCCAGCCCGGCTCCACCCTCTACATAGGCGACGGCACGTACGCCGAGACCATCAAGCCGTCGGTCTCGGGGACGGCGTCCGCGCCGGTCACCGTCACGGCGTGGCCCGGCAAGGACCCGACGATCGGGACGGGCGTGAGCTACGGCGCCTACGTCTCTTCCAAGAGCTACGTGGTGCTCTCGGACCTGACCTTCGCGCAGACGGTCAACGACGGTGTCTACCTGTCCGGCAGCAACCACCTCACCGTGTCCGGCTGCACCGTCCGCAACGCCGGTCAGCCCCGGAGCGGGGCGACCGCTCCAGGGCTCAGCGTCCGGTCCACGAGCAGCTCCCAGATCCTCGGGAACACCCTGGACCACAACAGCTCGCACGGCATCTACGTCGCGGGCACCAGCACGTCGAACCTGATCGCGGACAACACGTCCACCTGGAACGCCGAAGGATGGCGTCGCAACGCCAACGGGATCGACGTCATCGCCCCGGGCAACACGATCCTGCGCAACGTCACCCACGACAACGAGGACACCGGCATCAACTTCTACACCGGTGGCAACAACAACCTCGCCGCCCTCAATGTGACGTACGACAACGGGGACCACGGCATCGACGACTACAACGTCACCGGCGGTCGGCTGATCGGCAACACCGTCTACCACAACTGCACGAGCGGCATCAACGTCGAGGGCACGTCGGGCAGCTACGTGGTCGAGGACAACGTCGCGGTCGACAACGCGGTGTACCCGGCCTACAACGGCATCTCCTGCTCGCGCCGGACCGGCAACATCGGCATCTGGGACTCCGCACCCTCCTCGACCACGGTGGACCACAACCTCGTGTGGCTGTCGAAGCCCGGCAACATGTACACGTTCGGGTCCGCCTACAGCAGCCTGGCCGCGATGCAGGCGGCGACCGGGCAGGAGGCCGACGGCGTCCAGGGCGACCCGAGGTTCGTCGCCGCGGGCTCCGGGAACCTGCAGCTCCTCGACGGCTCACCCGCCATCGACCGGGGCGACTCGGGGGTGTCCGGCGCGCAGGACCACGACATCCTGGGGAACGCGCGGGTTCGCGACCCCTCCGCCGACAACTCCTACGCCACCGGGCCACGGCTGTTCGACGACCTCGGCGCCTACGAGTTCCAGCCCTCGGGGTCGACGCCCGCCGCGCCCACGGCCCGGCTCACCGTCAGCCCCACCAGCGGCACCACACCGCTCAACGTGACCGCCGACGCCACCGCCAGCACCGACCCACAGGGCCAGGCGCTCACCTACACCTTCGACTTCGGCGACGGCAGCACCCTCGGGCCTCAGGCCGACGCCACCGCCACCCACACCTACGGCACCGCCGGCACCTACACCCTCCAGGTGACGGTCACCGACACCAGCGGCCTCACCGGCACCGCCACCCGCACGGTCACCACCGCCGACACCCCGCCTCCGCCGGCCGCGCCCACGGCCCGGCTCACCGTCAGCCCCACCAGCGGCACCACACCGCTGAACGTGACCGCCGACGCCACCGCCAGCACCGACCCACAGGGCCAGGCGCTCACCTACACCTTCGACTTCGGCGACGGCACCACCCTCGGACCGCAGGCCGACGCCACCGCCACCCACACCTACGGCACCGCCGGCACCTACACCCTCCAGGTGACGGTCACCGACACCAGCGGCCTCACCGGCACCACCACCCAGGACGTCAACGCCACCACGGGGACCGCGACGCCGCCGAAGCTGGTGTCGTCGATCGCGAACAACTACGCGACGAGCACGAAGACGGCCGGCTCCATCACCGTGTGGAGGAGCGCGGGCGTCCGGGCCGGCGACCTGGTCGTGCTCACCCTCCAGCTCAACGGCACCGCCGCCACCGGGGCGGTGCACGCCACCGACCCTTCCGGCACCACGTACACGTCCGCCGCCGACGTCGCGGACAGTGCCGGCAACAGGCTCCTGCTCCTCAGCGGTGTCGCCGCCGGCCCGCTGGCGGTCAACGACAAGATCAGCGTCACCTTCCCGTCCGCCGCCGGGTACCGCATGGGTGGTGAGGAGTTCAGCGGGGCCACCCGGCTCGACCAGGCGTCGACCGCCACCGGCGGCGGGACGAGCTTCAGCTCCGGCACCGCGCAGGCCACGGCAGGCAACGAGGTCGCCTTCGGTGCCGTATCGGTCCCCGCCGGGACGGCGAACCCGACGTGGACGAGCGGGTGGACCGACCTCGGCTCCTACGCGGTCGGCAGCCGCTACCTGGGTCGCGCCTACGACCTCCCCGCTCCAGGCGGTGACGCCGCCACGGGCACCGTGACCGGGGCGTGGCTCGCGGCGGTCGCCACGTTCGGCCCGTGAGGGGCCGCCGGCCGCCCACGGACCGGCTCACTCCTGGTCGAGGCCCCGTTCGATCGCGTAGCGGACCAGCTGCACGCGGTTGTGCAGCTGCAGCTTGCGCAGGGTGTTCTGCACGTGGTTCTGCACGGTCCGGTGCGAGAGCACCAGCCGCTCGGCGATCTGCCGGTAGGACAGGCCGGTGGCCACCAGCCGCAGCACCTCGGTCTCGCGCTCGGTCAGCCGCGGTGTGTCCGCGCCGCTCGACGCGGCGGGCGCGTCGGAGAGCCGGCGGTACTCGCCCAGCACCAGCCCGGCCAGGCCGGCGGTGAACACCGCGTCGCCGGTGGCCACCCTGCCCACCGCGGCGAGCAGCTCCTCCCGGGACGCGGACTTCACCAGGTAGCCGGTCGCGCCCGCCTTGACCGCCTCGAGCACGTCGGCCTGCTCCCCGGAGGCGGACAGCACCAGGACCCGCACGGTCGGGTCGGCCGCCACCAGCCCGGCGGTCACCTCGACACCGTCGGGCGGCGGGATCTGGAGGTCCAGGACCACCACCCTGGGCCGGGTCGCCGCGGCCCGGGTCAGCGCCTCGCGACCGTCGGCGGCGGTGGCCACGACGCGGTAGCCCCCCTGCGCCAGGTCCCGGGCCACGGCCTCACGCCACATCGGGTGGTCGTCGACGACCATCACCGTGACCTCGCCGGACCCCTCCACCCGACCCTCCACCCGGCCGTCCACCCACCCGTCCACCGTCGAAGGCTACCCAGGCGGGACGGCGTCGGGTCGCAGGTAGCGGCCGCGCCGGTGCACCAGCGGTCCGGACGGCTCCTCCCCCGCCTCACCGGCGAGGGCAACGCGCTCGATGTCCGCCTCGACCAGCAGCGACCAGCCGACCGGGCGGCCGGGGCTGGCGAGCCGGACGCCGGCCCAGGCGGACACGTCCGGCAGCAGCGGCCCCCAGGCCGTCTCCTCCCACTCCGCGAGCCGGAACGGCCCGCCGGGCGCCGGCGCGACGCCCGCGAAGGCGTCCGCCAGGTCCCGGTGCCGCCAGTGCAGCAGCTGCACGACCGCCGTGCCGGTGACCTCCAGGCCGGCCACCAGCTCGGAGTCCGGGTCGAGCAGACCCAGCACCCGACCCGGGTCCCCCGGCGCCACGAGCAGCGACGAGACGGTGAGGCCAGCGCGGTCGGCGCCGGACCCCGTGGTCCACAGCGACACCGCCCCGCCGAGCCGCGCCCGCAGCCGGCGGACCGGGTCGCGCTGCGGCTCGGGGTCGGCGAAGGGGTGCTCCCGGTGGATGGTCACGGCATCCAGGCTAGGCGGCGGCACCGGGCGGCGGCACCGGGCGGCGGCACCGGGCGGCGGCACCGGCACCGACACCGGCACCGGCAAGGACAAATTTAGATTTCAACCCGGTGTTCGGTTCAACTTGCGCTCCTCGGGCACCGATACTCGGTGCAAGAAGGAGCGTGAGGCGGATGACTTCGATGGGGAGACAGTCGTACCTGAGGCCGGCCCGGGCCTCGGACGACGCGTTCCTCTACGACGTCTTCTGCACGACCTGGGCCGACGAGGTCGCCGCGCTGCCCAACCAGAACCTGGCCCAGCACGTGCTGCGGATCCAGCACATCGCCCAGGAACGCCGCTTCGCCCAGAAGTACCCCGGCCACCAGCGGTACGTCGTGGTCGAGGACGGCGAGCCGGCGGGCCGCCTGTACCTCCACCACGACGAGACGACGACCCACGTCGTGGACGTGACGCTGCTGCCCCGGTACCGCTCGCACGGGCTCGGCACCCGCGTCTTCGCAGACCTCCTCGCGCAGTGCGCCGACCAGGGGCGCACGATGAGCCTGCGGGTGAGCCGACGCAACCGGCGGGCCGTGGAGCTCTGCAACCGGCTCGGCCTCACGCTGACGGCGGTCGACGACCTCGAGAACCACTTCCAGTGGGCGCCTCGCGTGCCCGACCCCGACCCTGGCGTGCGGGAACGACCAACCGCCACTCGGTCCCCTCACCGGGCGCGGTGACCAACCGGGCCGCGCCGCCGAGGTCGGCGAGCCGTCCCCGGATCGACCCGTCGACGCCCATCCGGCCCTCCGCGACGGCCGCCTCGAGCCGGCCCGGCGCGATCCCCGGTCCGTCGTCGCGGACCGTGACCGCCACGGACTCCGCGCCGCCCTCGACCAGCACCCAGGCGCGCGCCTGCGCACCGGCGTGACGGGACACGTTGTCCAGGCAGGCCCGGACCGCTGCGGTGAGCTCGTCCACTGCGCGGCGGGGGAGCCGGACGGGCGCGGCGGGACCCGAGACGGTGACCCGCTCGGAGGCCAGCCGGGCCAGGGCCTCGGTGAGGTCCTCCCCCGCCGGGAGCGGGACGGCGCCGGCCGTGGCGGACGCGCCCTGGACCAGCGCCCGCAGCGCGGTCTCCTGCTCGCCCGCGAGACGGCCGAGCTCGGCGGCCTCCCCGCCGGCCTCTGCGCCGCGACGTTGCACCAGGGCCAGCACCTGCAGCACGCCGTCGTGCACGGCCCTGGCCAGCCGGGCCCGCTCGGCGAGCGCGGCCGCGACCCGCTCCGCCTCGGCCCGTGCCTCGCTCGCCTCCGCGACGAGTCCCGCGGAGTAGCCCACCACGCCACCGGCGAGCAGCAGGAGGAAGATGTTGCCCCAGGTGGTGCCGGTCGGGTGGGTGCGCGCCGAGAGGTCCAGCGCCGACACGACCACGGCGACCCCCACTCCCCCGGGCCAGCCTCGGGCGATCGCCCAGGCCAGGACGGCGGCGACCACCCAGAAGGACGGCAGCGTCGCGGCGTGCCGGGCGAGCATCGCCTCCCCCTCGACCCACGGCGTCGCCAGCAGCGTGCCGGCGGTGACCGCGAGGTCCAGCACGAGCAGGGTGGTGGTGCGCCGTCGGGGTGCGTCGTAGGCCCACCCCGCGACGAGCGTCCACGTCACCACGACGCCGACGACCACCCAGCCGAGCAGCGGTCGCTCGAAGTCGCGCCACCGGCTGACGTCCAGCACCACGGCGTAGGCGGCGACCACCACGCGCAGCACCGCGAGGGCCCGGAAGAGGGTGGTCTGCATCTGGGCCGCCACCGGGTCCACGAGGCCGAGCGGGCCCTGCGTCCGCCGCGGCACGGGTCAGGAGGCCTTGAGCTCGGCGCTCCCCGGGCCCCCGACGTCGCCGGCACCGCCCTCGGAAACGCCGGCAGCCGGCGTCCTCGCCTCCTTGTCCAGCGCCTTGGCCCGGGTGGAGTACACGTCGACGTACTCCTGGCCGGAGAGCCGCATGATCTCGTACATGATCTCGTCGGTGATCGACCGCAGGATGAAGCGGTCGTTCTCCAGGCCCTCGTAGCGCGAGAAGTCGAGCGGCTCGCCGAACCGCACCACGGGCCGCACGACCGCCCCGAACTTCTTCCCCGGCGGCGCCACCACGTCGGTGCCGAGCACGGCGACCGGGACCACCGGGACGCCGGTCTCCAGGGCCAGGCGGGCCACGCCGGTCCGTCCGCGGTAGAGCCGGCCGTCGTGGGAGCGGGTGCCCTCCGGGTAGATGCCGAACAGCTCGCCCCTGGCCAGGATCCTCTTCGCCGCGGCCAGCGCGCCTTCGGCGGCACTGGCGCCCGACCGGTCGATGGGCACCTGGCCGGCGCCGGAGAAGAACTTCTTCTGGAACCAGCCCTTGAGACCGGGACTGGTGAAGTACTCGGCCTTCGCCACGAACGTCACCCGCCGTGGCAGGGTCAGCGGCATGAAGAGCCAGTCGGCGTAGGACAGGTGGTTGCTCGCGAGGATCGCGGGCCCGGTCGCGGGCACGTGAGTGGCGCCCTCGGTCTGGGGCCGGAAGACCAGCTTGAGGAGGGGGCCGACGAGCACCCACTTGAGCAGCCAGTAGAACAACGGCGGACCTCTCTCTTGCTGGGCGAAACCCTAGCCCTCGCGACTGCCGCGTGCGACGATTCGTGCACCGACCGTCGGCCCGGTTCGGCCGGCGACCTCATTCAACACCACCCGTGCCCCGGCACGCCCCGTCAGGAGAGTCCCGTGCACGTCGACCCAGCGGCCGAGCCGTTCCACGCCGAGGCGGTGCCGGCCGCCGACGACGGACGGCGGGTCGGCGTGCTGCTCGTCCATGGCTTCACGGGCACGCCCAGCTCGGTGGTGCCGTGGGGCCGGCACCTGGCCGCCCAGGGCCTCGGGGTCTCCGTCCCCCTGCTGCCGGGTCACGGCACGACCTGGCAGGACCTGAACCGCACCCGCTGGGAGGACTGGTACAGCGAGGTGGAGGGCGCCTTCGAGAAGCTGCGCGCCGACACCGACAAGGTCGTCGTCGGCGGCCTGTCCATGGGGGGTGCGCTGGCGCTGCGGCTCGCGGCCCACCGCAACCGGGACGTGGCGGGCCTGGTGCTGGTCAACCCGGCGGTCCACACCGAGCGAAAGGACGTCCTCGCGCTGCCGCTGCTCCAGCACCTGGTGCCCTCGTTCCCGGCCATCGGCAACGACATCCGCAAGCCGGGCGTCGAGGAGCACGCCTACTCCCGCACGCCGCTGAAGGCCGCACACTCGATGATGAGCGGCTGGAAGCGGCTGCGTCCCGACCTGCCGAGGGTCACCCAGCCGATCCTGCTGTTCCGCTCCGCGGTCGACCACGTCGTGGACGCCTCGTCGGTCCGGGTGCTACGCGCGACCGTGTCGTCGCTGGACCTGAAGGAGCGGGTCCTTGAGAACAGCTACCACGTGGCTACGCTCGACCACGACGCCTCGTCGATCTTCGAGGAGTCTGCCTCCTTCGTGCGACGAGTGACCAGATGACTCCTTCCGACGACTTCCCCCGCGACGACGCCGCGCACGGCCCTCCCGACGGCCCGGCGGACCCCGACGCGCCCCTCGACGAGGACGCCGCCTGGCGTGCGATCGTCGAGAACTACGGCGAGCGTCCACGGCTCGGCGACTCCTGGTCCTCGCCCGGCCAGGTGGTCGACGAGCCGGTCGACCCGCCGGCGACCGCCGGCCGCGGCTCCGCCTTCGACCGCTCGTTCCTCGACGCGTACTCCGACGAGGTCGGGGCTGCCTCGCCGCACCGCCGCCATGACGACGACCACTTCGTGCCCCCGCCTCCGCCGCCGTTGCCGAAGGGCACGCCGGCCCGGCGTCTGGCGTGGCTGGGCGTGCTCGTGCCGCCGGTGGCGATGTTCGTGAGCGTGCTGCTCCGCTGGACCCTGCCGACGTGGGCGCCGGCGCTGCTGGTGATGGCGTTCCTGGGCGGCTTCGTGTTCCTGGTCGCCACCATGCCGCGCGAGCCACGCGACGACGGCGACGACGGGGCGGTTGTGTAGCCTCCCAAGCGGCCCAGCCCGACGTCTGCGAGGAGTGCCGTGTCCGAGAGCGAGACCGTCGAGATCTCCGGTCACCTGATCGACACCGGCATCTTGTCCCGTGTCCTCGACGACATCAGGGACTACGGCGGCGACTGGGTCATCGACCGCTTCGACGTGGGTCACGAGGCGGCCGAGCTGTCCAGCGCGACCATCACGATCTCCGCCGCCGACGACGAGAACCTCCAGCGGCTCCTGATGCGGCTGCAGAGCCGGGGCGTCAACGCCGTCGACCCGGGCGAGGCGCAGACGGCCCTCTGCGAGGTCGACGGCGTCTTCCCGGACTCGTTCTACTCCACCACCAACCTGGCCACCCGGGTGCGCCTGGACGGGCGATGGGTGCCGGTGGACAACCCGGAGATGGACTGCGGGCTGGTCGTCGACGGCTCCGGTGACGAGGTCCGCGTGTACACCCTGCCCATGTCGGACGTGAAGGCCGGGATGAGGGTCGTCTGCGGAGCCTCGGGGCTGCGCGTGGACGCGCCGGTGATGACCAAGGCCGAGGGGTCGTTCGGCTTCATGGAGTCCGACGTGTCCAGCGAGAAGCCGCAGGCGGTGCTGGTGCGCCAGGTGGCCGACGGCATGCGGGAGGCGAAGGCGGCCGGCCGCAAGCTGCTGTGGGTGGGCGGACCCGGCGTCGTGCACACCGGCGCGGCGCCCGCCATGGTCGCGCTGGTCCGGGCCGGGTTCGTCGACGTGCTGTTCGCCGGGAACGCGCTGGCCACCCACGACATCGAGTCCGCCCTGTACGGGACGTCGCTGGGTGTGGACCTGGCCCAGGCGCGGGGCGTCGAGCACGGGCACGAGCACCACATCCGCGCGCTGAACACGATCCGCAAGGCGGGGTCCATCCGGGCGGCCGTCGAGCAGGGTGTCCTGCAGGGCGGCATCATGCACGCGCTGGTGACCGGCGGCAAGAGGTACGTCCTGGTCGGCTCGGTCCGGGACGACGGTCCCCTGCCCGACGTCTACACCGACGTCATCGAGGGCCAGCGCGCGATGCGTGCGGAGCTGACCGGCGTGGGGTTCTGCCTGATGGTCGCGACCATGCTGCACTCGGTCGGGACCGGCAACATCCTGCCCGCCTCCATCCCCCTGGTCTGCGTGGACATCAACCCCGCCACGGTCACCAAGCTGGCCGACCGCGGCTCGTCGCAGGCGCGGGGCATCGTCACCGACGTGGGCCTGTTCCTCGAGCAGCTGGCCGGGGAGCTTGTCGACGGCTACGTGACCAAGCGCTCCTGAGCCCCGCTGCGGGAGGCGGCGGGCTCCGGCTCGTGCCGACGGCCGGCCACCGGCACGGTGGGTCGCGGGCCGGCAGCGACGCCGCGACCAGCAGCCACCCCAGCACCGTGAGCGCGACCACGACCAGCTCGCTCGGTGGGTGCCAGAGCCCCGCGGCGGGCGAGGGGCTGGTCCGGGCCTCCAGGCGCAGGACGTGGAGCACCGCCGCGGCCTGGCCGGCCGCGAACAGGGCTCCGGCGGCGGCGAGCACCCGGCGACCCGGGTGCCGAAGCGTGCCTGCCCGGTCCAGGGCCAGCCCGGCGAGCAGCAGCACGCCCAGGCTGAGCGGCATGCCGTAGCGGCCCTGCCAGATGACGCCGACGTCGCGGTAGGTGCGCAGGGTCAGCACCACGGGCACGGCCAGGGACAGCACGGCGACGCCCTCGACCGCCAGGCGCAGCCGCGGCTCGGCGCGACGCAGCGCCAGGACCACGAGTCCCGCGAGCAGACCGCCGCACAGCAGGTACGTCAGGCCGGGCGCGGGGTCCCGCCGGCCGGGGGCGGCGCCGACGGTCTGCAGCACCCACACCGGGAGCTGTACCAGGGTGCCCGCCACCGCACCGCGGTTGCCGAGGTGCTGCTCGAGCCCGTTCGGGGCCGCGGTCACCAGCCACCAGGCACCGGCCGCGACGGCCGCGCCGACCATCGTGCCGCACGCGGCCACGGTCCGGGCGTGCCGACGCAGCAGCCCGGCGACGCCGGCGCGGCCCAGGAGCAGGAGCACGGTCAGCACGATGACCCCGAGGAACGGGATCCCGAGGCTGCGCACGTTCGCGAGGACGACGGCGCCGGGCACCGCGGCCCACAGCAGGGTCCGCTCGGCCCTCGCCGTCACGCCGCGAGCGCACAGACCTCCCAGCGCGGCCCACACCGAGACGGCGGCGACGATCTCCAGTGCGTTGGGCGCCACCACGACCGAGCTGTAGACCAGCACCGGCGTGAGGCAGCCGACGAGCGCGACCGACGGCCACACGGTCCGCGCCCAGCGCGACAGGCTCCACCCGGCGAGCAGCACGAAGGCGGCGCACAGCAGCGCCGACGCGGCCCGCATGGCGTCGACCGCCGCGGTGCCGTGCAGTGCCCTGCCCGCCGTACCGACGAGCCAGTAGTAGACCGG
>JAICKK010000021.1 GCA_025927955.1 Nocardioidaceae bacterium | reverse complement strand
CCACCACGGGAAAGCGCACTCCACCGCCTACCGGACCGAACGCCTACCCAACGGCAGGGTCCGCTTCCACCGACGCACGTGACTGGCCCACGGGCGCCGGCGCACAGGTAGCGTCGCGGCCATGGCGCACCTGACTCCGGTCCACGACCTCCCGACGCCGACACAGACGGCGGTGATCGCACCGGTGCCGGCGGCGGAGCCACTGGTGGCTGAGCATCGCCGCCACCTGGACCCTGCCGACGCCTGGGGCGTGCCGGCTCACGTAACGGTCCTGTTCCCTTTCGTCGAGCCTGCGGCGGTCAACGAGCACGTCATCACCACGCTGGCCTCGGCCGTGGCGCCCATCCATTCCTTCGACTGCTGTTTCGTGCGGACACGTTGGTTCGGGCACGACGTGCTGTGGTTGGAGCCACGCCCCGACCGGCCGTTCCGTCTGCTCACCACCGCGGTGTGGGACGCCTTCCCGTCGAACCCTCCCTACGGCGGCGCTCACGACGATGTCGTTCCACACCTGACAGTGGGAGAGCGGCGGTTGGCAGACGCGCCCGCGCTGGAGGCCGCTGACCGGGACCTTCGGCCGCGACTACCCCTGTCCACCAGCATCGACCGGCTGCTGCTGGTCGCCGGCACAGACGCTCCCGGCTCCTGGCGGGTCCTTCACGAGCTCCCGCTCGGCGCTGACAGCGCCACGAGCCGGTGACTAGCGTCGCCGGCCTGCCCGCGCCCATCTTCGTCTGGGGCTGTCGTTTGGGCTCTACCTGATTATCAGGGGCTTCAAGCCGTCGCCCGTCACCGCCGGTACGGCATCGACGCCGTCCGGCCGACACCGCGTCGACGACTGGTCGCGAGGAGGCGGCCAGACCACCAGGGTCTGGCCGCGGCCACGCCCGTGAAGCCGTTCGGCCCGGGGCAGGGGAACTATCGACGCACCGTCTTGGCAGCCACCTTCGCCTGGCTCCTGGCCTCCCGACGCAGGTGCTTGGCGCTGCGTCGCGCGCTGCCCGCCGCGTGCTGGGCTCGCCAGGCCAGGCCCGGCCGGCCCTTCGTGTCGACGGCGGCGAGCACCAGGCCGCCGAGCATCGAGACGTTCTTGAAGAAGTGCGTCAGCTGCGAGGTGCGCGCCGCCTTGTCCTTCTCCTCCCACCAGCGGTGGCCGGCCACGGTCGTGGGCAGCACGGTGGCCGCGAGCGCCAGCGCGGACAGGCGCGGCATCCGACCGGTGGCGAGCGCCAGGCCGGCGGCGATGTGGACGCCCGCGTTGATGCGGACCAGGGTCGCGTCGTCGTCGGGCACCGGGACCTGCGGGGCGACCTTGCCGGCGAGGGCACGGACCCCGTCGTTGACGGGCTTGGCCTTCTCCGCCAGCGCAGGGGCGTTGCGCAGCGCCTGCACGCCTCCCCAGACGAACGTGGAGGCCAGCATGGGACGCGCGAGAAGTCGGATCACAGTCATGCTGGGGGTCATACCCGTTTCGGCCGGGCTCACGCCCGGCGTACCGGCGGCCCCTGGGTCACAGGATGGTCAGCGATCGCGAGTCGTTCCCGGTGCGGCCGCCCTCGTCGAGACCGAGGGGGAGCACCGTGAACGTCACATCGCTGGGCGTGCCGTGCGGATGGGCCACCCGCATGACGACCTGGAAGCGACCGTCGACCGCCTGGTCGACGCGGGTGCACGTCGCGTAGACGCCGTCGGCCAGGCGGGTGCCCGTGGCGTCCGTCGTGGTGCAGGTGACCGTGCCCTCGGCGTCGGCACCCTCCTGGCCGTCGGTGAGGTGCACCTGGCCGGCCCCGAGCCCGACGGCGGGACCGGAGAGCCGCACCCGCATCGACGTGACGCCCGCGGGGACGCCGGAGACCTGGGCCGCGACGACCGCCTGGCTGTTGGCGTCGCGGTGCCGCAGGACGGTGAGCGAGTCCAGGGAGACGTCCGGGGTCAGCGTGGTGGCGACCGTGTTGTCGCCCGGGGCGAGCTCCTCGAAGCCGTTCGCCGCGTGCGCGGTGATGCTGACCGGTGTGCTGGAGGCGGGGTGGTCCGGGTGCAGCGTGAGGCGGACCTCCTGGCCCTCGGCCGGGTCGGCGCAGGTGACCTGGCTGGCGGAGTCGACGCTGCAGCTCGAGTCCGTGACGGTGGCGGCACCGGAGACCGTGACCCTGACCGGCCCGGACCGCACGCCGCTCAGGACGGTGGAGACGTCGTAGGTGTCGGAGGTCGAGCGGACCGGCACGTCGGGGGTCGGCGCGCCCAACCGCAGGTCCACCGCTGGGGTGAGCGTCACCGACGTGGTGTCGTCCGAGCCGTCGGGGTCGGCGTAGCCGGCCGGCGGCCGCACGGTCAGGGTCACCGCGTGTGGCGCGGTGGCGGTCGACGTCAACGCCAGCTCGACCGCGCGCGACGAGGCGAGACCGGTGCAGCTGACGTGGGCGTCGTCGACCTTGGCACATCCACCGTCCTGGCCGTCGGCGACCTGCGCGCCGGTGACCTCGACCGTGACGCCGTCGAGTCCCACCGGGACGGCGCCCAGCGAGGCGCGAACGGTGTACCGGTCGACCTGCCCGGCCAGGGTGTGGCCGACCACGGCGGCCGTCCCGATCCCGAAGTCGTACGTCGGGCGCGGCAGCAGCCGGACGCTGTCGGTGTTGTCGTCCGGCGCCAGCTCGACGAAGGGGTCGGCCGGGTGGGCGCTGATGGTGACGGCTGCCGCGGCGTGCGCGTCGTCGGGGTGGACGGTGAAGGTGATGTCGCCGTCCTGGGGGTCCGGGCACGAGACGCTGCTCGGGCTCACGGTGCAGCCGGCCCGGTCGACGTCGACGAAGGTGGCCGGGCCGTTGAGGTCGTAGCTCACCGAGCCGAGCCCCGTGCGGACCCCGCTCAGGGCCGTGGTGACCAGGTGACGGTCGTCGTCGTTGGCCGGGGAGGCGTTGTCGGCGCCGAGTGCGGCCAGGTGCAGGTCCACGCCCGGCCGGACGGTGAGGCTGGCGACGTCGTTGGCCGGGCGCGGGTCGTCATACCCCTGGGGGGCGTGCAGGGAGAGCGCCACCGTGTGTGCGGAGGTCGAGGCCGAGCGGACCCTCAAGGTGACCGGGCCACCGCCCGCCACCCCGGTGCACAGCAGGTGCGAGTCGTCCTGGCGGACGCACCCGTCGGGCTGGTCGGTGTCGAACACGCCACCGGTGGTCAGCTCGAGCACCACGCTGTCGAGGTGGCCGGGCTGGTCGGGGACGCTCCCGGCCAGCGTGTACACGTCGACCTGCCCGTCCGGGCCGTCGCCGGACAGGACGTGGTCCTCGAGGCGCAGGTCGCCCATGGCGAAGTCGAACGACGGCTCCAGCGTGCCGGTGGCCACGTTCTCGGGAGTGCTCGGGTCTCCGGGGGCCGGGTCGGTGACCGCCTCGAAGGCGGCTCCGGGCGTCGCGGTGAGTCGTAGCGTCGTGGCGGCCGCGGGGGTGTCCGAGCGGACGGTCATGGCGACGGTGTCGCCGTTCGTGAGGCCGGTGCACACCAGCGTGGCGTCCTCGAGGCGGCAGGCGTCGGTACCGCTGCCGACGATCCGGGTCCCGGCCCCCGCGGAGAGGTGGACCTCGCCCACGCCGTCGCGCAGCCCGGACACGGTCGTGGTCACGGCGTAGTCACCGGCATCTGGGCCGTCGGTCGTCTGGTGCAGGTCGCCGAGGTCCGACGGCGAGAGCACGACGTGCGTCCCGGGCAGCAGGGTGACCGGTCCAGCGCTGTCGTCGCTGGGGTCCGGGTCGTCGAACGGGTCGGTGGGGAGCAGCCGCAGCGACGTGCTGTGCGGCTGGACGATGGCGGACTGCACGACGAGGTCGATGTGGTCACCGCCCGAGAGCCCTGAGCAGACGACCTGGCCGCCGGCCTGCGGTGTGGTGTCGAGGTGGCACGCCGGGTCGCTCTGGTCGACGGAGAACGTCAGGTCGTCGCCGGCACCGGTTCCGTTGTCGCTCTCGAGCGCGATGGCGACGGTGTCCACGCCGGCCGGCAGCGTGCCCACGGTGCTCGACAGCGTGTACCGGTCGACGCCGCCGGCGAGGGTGTGGGCGGTCTGCGAGAGGCCCGTGAGGGAGAAGTCATGGACGGGTCGGACAGTGACCGAGGCCGAGTGCGGGTCCGAGCCGACCGCGACGAAGTCGCCCGCGGGCGCGGCGGTCAAGGTGACCGGCGTGGGGGCGGTGAGACCGTCGGCGCGGACCGCCACGGTGAAGGTGCCGGTGGCGTCCGCGGCGGCACTGCCGAGCGTCCCGGTGAGGCCGGTGATGCCGTTGACGCCGGTCACGCCGCTGATGGCGGCGCTGCCGGCCCCCCCTGGCGCGGGGCAGGTCATCGTCGCCGGACCGGTCAGCGTGCAGCCCGGGTTGGCGTCGGCGTCGAAGCTCACCCCGCCGTCGACGGTGTAGACCACCGAGGTCAGTCCGGGGCGGAGCCCGCCGAGCGTGCCGCTGAGCGCGACAGCGCCTCCGGCGTCCGGCGTCGCGGCGGTCAGGCCCGCGAGCGTGAGGTCGGCGCCGGGACGCAGCTGCACGGTGGCGTGCTGGTCGCCGGGCGTGCTGTCGACGAGGGGTCCGAGCGGTGAGACCGCCACGTCCACGTCGGCCGCGGCGATCAGGGACGAGGCGGTCAGCGGCAGCGCGACCTGGTCGCCGTCGGTGGCGTCCGGGCAGCTCATCGAGGACCCGTCGGCGCTGACCGTGCACCCGGTGGTCGCGCCGCCGAAGCGTGCCGGTCCGGTGAGCGTGTAGCGCACGCCGCTCTCCCGGGGCGGCAGCGCCACCGTGGCCGCGAGCGAGTAGCTGTCGAGGGGTCCGCCGGGGCCGGTGGTGAGCGTGTGCGACAGCGGTCCGGCGACCTGCAGGGCCGGGAAGTCGTAGGTCGCCTGACGGCCGGGGGTGAGCGTCAGCGGGCCGCTGCTGGTCGAGCCCTCGCCGGGGATGCTCGCGGTGACCTCGATCCGGTCGGAGACCATGTAGGCCGGGTACGCCAGCGGCAGGGTGACGGTGTAGTCGCCGTACGTCGCGCCTGCGGTCGACACGCCGGCCGGGTCGCCCGAGCCGGGGGTCCCGGCGTCCGGACCGGCGACCGCCGGCGCCACCGCCGCGGCGTTCGTCTCGCCGTCCGCCTGCCCGTCCGCCTGCCCGTCCGCCTGTCCGTCCGCAGGGGCCGCCACTGCCGGCCCAGCGGCCGACCCAGCGGCGTGGCCCTGGAGAAGGGCTGCGCCGGGGGCGCAGTCGACCCGACGCTCGCCGACCCGCTGACAGCTGGTGCCGGCGAGCTGGCTGCCGAAGGTCGTCTGCGCCGACGAGAGGGTCACCCGGAGCACGTCGCTCGGACGCATGTTGCGCACCGTGGTGGTCACGAAGTCACCGGCCGCCGAGACGACGGGAGCGCCGATCACCCGCTCGGGCATCGGCTGGTCGCTGGGCGCCTGGGTCGGCACGCCGGTCGCGGTGCCCGAGGGACTGCTCGAGGGGCTCCCCGAGGGACTGCTCGAGGGGCTGCTGCTCGGCGAGGGGGACGGGACGTCGCTCGGCGCGCTCGAGGACCCGGGAGTGACCGGCGGGCTGACCTGGTCGCCGGCCAGGGAGGGTGTCGGCGTCCCGCTGGCGGTCGGGGCCGGCGGCGACCCGGTGGGGATCCCGCTCGGGGTCGCCGACGGGGTCGCGAACGGGCTCTCGGACAGGCTCGGTGTCGGTACGGCGAGCGGGAGGGTCGACAGGGACGGCGTCGGGGCGGTCGAGGTGACGGAGGCCGAGGGCGAGGCGCCGGGGAGCGGGCCCGTGACGGGAGCCCCGGGTGTGCCTGAGAGGACCGCTGTCGTCTGCACCCTCCCCGGGTCTGCGACCTGGTCCGTGCCGCTGCCGCTGCCGCTGCCGATGCCGAGGCCGCCGTGGGCGACGACGATGGTGGCGACCGCGGCGGCCGCGACTCCCGCGGAGACCGTGCCGGCCACCACGCCGGAGGTGTTGGCCGCGACCACGTCCTTGGCCCGGGAGAGCAGGGTGAGCACCCCCAGGGAGCCGGCGCCGCCCGCGGAGGCGGCGTAGCCGGCGGCGGCGGCACCGAGCAGCAGCGGGGCGATGATGCCGGCGAGGTTGGAGTTGACCTCGTTGAGCTCGAGGTACATCGCCGTGCACCTGCGGCACCCGTCGAGGTGGCTCCTGACCTTGCCGGCGTCCCGCTTCGAGAGGCCCTTGCGCACGAACGCCCCGAGATGCTCGTTGACCCAGCGGCAGTCGGTCTCGGAGATGTCGGACAGGTGCTGGGTCAAGAACGCCTGGCGCAGCCCCTCACGGGCCCGGTAGGCCAGAGCGGACACCGAGTTGGCGCTCATCCCGAGCAGCGGCGCGATCTCCGCCGGCTTCTGGCCCTCGACCTCGAGGTGCCAGAGCACGAGCTGCCAGCGCTCGGGCAGCGATGCGAACGCCTTCGCCGCGGCCCCGCTCTCGAACCCCGCCACGGCGGTGTCCTGGAACGGCACGCCGGGGTCGAACGGCGTCATGTCGTCGGTGGTCTGCAACCGCTGGCCGGCGCGCACCCGGTCGACGTGCAGGCGCCGTACCGCGGTCAGCAGGTACGCCCGGAAGGCCACGTCCGGTCCGCCGCCGTTCTGCAGCACGGTCAGGACCTTGGCGAAGGCCTCCGAGACGAGGTCGTCGGCATCGGGCCCGCGCATGAGCTGGCGCGCGAGCCGAAGGGCGGCGTCACGATGCCGGCTGAACAGCTCTCCGTACGCCGCGACGTCCCCCCCGCGCACTCGCGAGATCAGCTCGCCATCGCTGGGAGTGTCGACGTCGTTCAGGAGATCGGTCATTACCCTCAGCCAGGAGACGGGTCCGGACCGCGCTCGTGACGCGGTCGGCAGTGGTCGGTCACAAAATAGTCGCCGCCAGCAGTTTTTACCTCCGATCGCGCGAGAATCAGCC
The DNA here is from genome assembly GCA_025927955.1 of Nocardioidaceae bacterium. GTDB lineage: Bacteria > Actinomycetota > Actinomycetes > Propionibacteriales > Nocardioidaceae > Nocardioides_B. The sequence goes on along the minus strand of JAICKK010000021.1, from coordinate 22,979 downwards.
GAACGGCTGAGATGTCGCCCGGTTCGGTCCAAGAAGCTCCCGGTTGTCGCGTCATGACCCGTCTTGGGCCCCGTCTCCTTCCCGACGGCCGCGATCCCCGCCCGGGGGCGCGACCCGAGCATCCGCACGACCACCGACATCCACCAGACAGGAGGGCGGGCATGCCGCTGTTCTCGACCCTGGCGTTCCGCCGGTCAGCACCGGAGCATGACGACCTGTCCGGCGACGTCCGACTGGCGCTGCCGCTCCGCTTCGAGGCGGTGGGCGAGGCGCTGGCCTCCGGTGGTGACGTGCGGGCTGCCTGCTCGGTCGTCGGTCGAGACGTGGCCCGCGACGGTGCCGCCCTGGGGGAGGCACTGTCGGGGCTGCGCTCGACCTACCAGCTCGTGCTGGGCACCGCACCCGGCTTCGAGGCGACCGAGGCGCTCTCGGTGGCCTGGAGCGAGGCGACCCTGGAGTACCTGCACGACCTCTCCTGCGAGGACCCGCTCACCGGGCTGGCCAGCCTGGCCCACGTGCGCTCCCGCCTCGACGAGGTCTACCGCGAGGCCGAGATCACCGACGTGCTCGTCTCCCGCAGCCACGCGCTGGTGGTCGTCGAGCTGTGCTTCGGTGCCGCCGCGAGCGGGGTGCCGGGCCACCACTTCACCCGGGTCATGCGGCTGGTCCAGGTGACCGAGGCGATGCGGGCGGTCTACTCCGGGGGCCAGACGCTGGGCCGGCTGGGGCTGGACCGCGCCGTGGCCGTGGTCCCTCGCGGCTCCGACCTGGGCATGTCGGTGGCCCTGCTGCGCGAGTACCTCGGCGACCTCGACCTCGGGGACGTCGACCTCCGCGTCTGGATCGAGGGCCTGCCGCCCTCCGCGGAGTCCGCGACGCGGCTCCTGGACGAGCTCGCGAGGTAGCGCGCGCCCATCTGCGTCGCTCGCGTGTCCGGCGCGGCTGCGGCGGGCCGGCCCCGGCCCAGCCCTGGGTGGGGGAGCGCCCCACTAACCTGGGGGCATGTGTGGCCGTTACGCGTCCAGCCGGCGCCCGGAGGACCTCGTCGAGGAGTTCGAGATCGACCGGTCGCAGGTCGCCGAGCCGCTGGCCGCCGACTACAACGTCGCGCCCACCAAGCCGGTGTACGCCGTCGTGGAGCGGCCGCCGCGCGACTCCGAGGCGGGGGACCCGCCGCAGGCCGGCGCCGTGCAGCGGCAGCTGCGGACCGTGCGCTGGGGGCTGGTGCCGTTCTGGGCCAAGGACCTCTCGATCGGCAACCGGCTGGTCAACGCCCGCGTCGAGACCGTCCACGAGAAGCCCGCGTTCCGGCGGGCCTTCGCCTCCCGCCGGTGCCTGCTGCCGGCGGACGGCTACTACGAGTGGTACCCCACCGAGCAGCGCACGTCGGCGGGCAAGCCCCTCAAGCAGCCGTTCTTCATCCGGCCCGCGGACGGTGGGGTGCTGGCGATGGCGGGCCTGTACGAGATCTGGCGTGACCCCGCCAAGGACGAGGACGACCCCGACCGGTTCGTCTGGACGTGCACGGTGCTGACCACGTCGGCGGAGGACGCCGTGGGGCACCTCCACGACCGGATGCCGCTGCTGGTCGAGCCCGACCGCTACGCCGCCTGGCTGGACCCGACGGGCTCGGCGGTCGACGACCTGAGGCAGCTGCTGGTCCCGGCCGCACCCGGGCGGCTGGAGGCCTATCCGGTCAGCACCCGCGTCAACAACGTCCGCAACAACGGACCGGAGCTGCTGGAGCCCCTGCAGGCCCTGGAGACCCCGGAGCCCCTGGAGACGCCGGGCCCGGCGGTCGAGCGGGCCGGCCAGGGCTCGCCGTCGTGAGCGAGGTGGCGGTCGTCGCCACGCCGTACGGCGAGGGCCGGATCGTCCGCGACCGGTCCAAGCACCCCCTGGCCACGCTGCTGCTCGGCCACGGCGCCGGCGGGGGCGTGGAGTCCGCGGACCTGGCGGCCCTGGCCCGCGCGCTGCCCCGCCAAGGCATCTCCGTGGTGCGCGTGGAGCAGCCGTGGCGGGTCGCGGGGCGGCGGGTCGCGCCGCGTCCGGAGGTTCTCGACGCATGCTTCGTGGCCGCCGCGAACACCATGCGGGTCCGCACGCCCCTCGTCGTCGGGGGGCGCAGCGCCGGAGCCCGCTCCGCGGCCCGGACCGCCCGCGAGCTGGGCGCCTCCGGGCTGGTCGCGCTCGCCTTCCCGCTGCACCCGCCGGGGCGCCCGGAGCGCTCCCGGCTCGAGGAGCTCAGTGCCGTCACGCTCCCCACTCTGGTCGTGCAGGGGGAGCGCGACGCCTTCGGCCGGCCCGAGGAGTTCCCTCCCGACGTCGAGCTGACGGTGGTGCCCGGTGCCGACCACGGGTTCGCGGTGCCGCGGCGCGGTCCGGTCAGCGCCGAGGAGGCCCTCGCGGTGGTCGTCGAGGCGGTCCTCGAGTTCGTCGTACGCGACGTCGTGGGTGCCGCGGCGCACTGAGCCGCACTGGGCCGCACTGGGCCGCACTGGGCCGCACTGGGCCGCACCGGGCCGCACCGGGCCGCGCCGGGCCGCGCATGGGCGCCCGGGAATCGACGGCCGGTGCCCGCTGTTCTCCCCACAGCACGGAGGAGAGGAGCGGGCGTGGGCACAGCGACGTGTGAGCGGCGGGCTTTCGGGCCCAGGACCAGGCTGCCGGTAGGCTGGGAGCTGATGACACAGACCCCAGCACCCCAGCCGCGAGCAGACGGCGCGGCCCCCGACGTCCCGGTCGGGTCACCGCCGGTCGACGTGGCCCAGGAGTCCGACGAGGAGCGCTCGGTGCGCTTCGAGCGCGACGCCCTGCAGTACCTCGACCAGCTCTACTCCGCCGCGATGCGGATGACGCGCAACCCTGCGGACGCCGAGGACCTGGTGCAGGAGACCTTCGCCAAGGCCTTCTCGGCCTTCCACCAGTTCCGGCCCGGCACCAACCTGAAGGCGTGGCTCTACCGGATCCTCACGAACACCTTCATCAACACCTACCGCAAGAAGCAGCGCGAGCCGCAGCAGTCCATGGCCGAGGACGTCGAGGACTGGCAGCTCGCGCGGGCCGAGTCGCACTCCTCCAGCGGGCTCAAGTCCGCCGAGGTGGAGGCGCTCGAGCACCTGCCCGACAGCGACGTCAAGGACGCGCTCCAGCAGCTTCCGGAGGACTTCCGGCTCGCCGTCTACCTCGCGGACGTGGAGGGCTTCCCGTACAAGGACATCGCCGAGATCATGGGGACGCCGATCGGCACGGTCATGTCGCGGCTGCACCGCGGCAGGCGCCAGCTGCGAGGCATGCTCGAGGACTACGCCCGTGACCGCGGCGTGGCGGCGGCCGTGGCCGGCAAGGGGGACGCGTCATGACCCCGTCGACCGGCCCCGGAGGCCCCTGCGGCGCCCCGCACGACACGGACTGCTCGGAGGTGCTCGAGCGGGTCTTCTTCTTCATCGACAACGAGCTGCCCACGGCGGACTTCGCGCAGATCAAGGCACACCTCGACGAGTGCGGGCCCTGCCTGCAGAAGTACGACCTCGAACGGACCGTGAAGACCCTGGTGCAGCGCTCGTGCGCCGAGCGCGCCCCCCAGGGCCTGCGCGACAAGGTGCTGCTGCGCATCCGGCAGGTCCAGGTGGAGATCACCGAGACCCGCATCGACTGAGCCTCGCGGCACGGGTGGCCCCTGGGTGGCCCGGGGTGCCCTGGTCGACAGACACTCCCCACGGTGACCTCTCCATGGGGAGTGCTCGTCGTCCGGGGGCGACGCGACAATGCCCCCGGGCCTGCGGTCAGGCGTTCGGACGCTTGCCGTGGTTGGCGCTCTTCTTCTTGCGTGCGCGGCGCTTGCGGCCGGTCTTTCCCATGATGTCCTCCTCGACGCCGGTCTGATCCAGCCGTCGATTCTCTCATCCGGGGACCGGGTCCGACGAATCGAGGGCGAGGCCCGACCCGTCCGGCGCCCGGGGGGCCGGGGTCGGGGCCGGGGCCGGGAGGGCAGGATGGCCCCCATGCGACCAGGCGCCTCGGCCACCTCGACCTTCACCGTCGGCGACCCGGACACCGCCAGCGCGCTGGGCTCGGGTGACCTGCCGGTGCTCGCGACGCCCCGGCTGCTGGCGTGGTGCGAGGCGACCACGTGCGCGGCGGTCGCGGCCGCGCTCGAGCCCGGCGCCACGACCGTCGGCACGCGGGTGCGGCTCGAGCACACGGCCGCCAGCGCAGTGGGCGCGAGGTTGCGGGTCACCGCGAGCCTCGGGTACGTCGACGGGCGGCTGCTCCGCTTCGAGGTCGTGGCGGTCTCCGAGCCGGACGAGCGGGTGGTCGCGCACGGGGAGGTGACCCGCGTCGTGGTGGACGCGCAGCGCTTCCTGGGCCGGTTGGACTAGCCACCGCGGGTCACCCGGATGCGGCCCGGCATGCCCGTTCGGCGGAGACGCCAGGCAAACGGACAGACCCGGACATAGTCGCGTCAGGAACGGCGAGCCCGCCCCTCTCATTGACGTGCGCCCCGAACCCCACACCGCCCTCGCGGACGACGCCGGCCGCGAGGACCTCGTCCGCCTCCACCTGCCTCTGGTCGCCCACCTGGTGCGCGAGGCGCTCTCGCGCGCGCCCGGCCGGGTCGATGCCGAGGACCTGCGCTCGGCCGGTGTGTCGGCGCTGGTCGGCGCCGCGGAGGCGTTCGACGGGGCCAGCGACGGCGGGTTCACCGCATACGCGTCCGCTCGCATCCGTACGGCGCTGCTCGGCGAGCTGCGCGGGGTCGAGTGGGGCGCCGCGCGGCCGGTGCGGGCGGGGTCGGCGGCCCGCGCCGACGATCGTGCGGAGCAGCCGGGTCGGGACGCGTCGCTGGGCGACGCCGTGCGCGGCCTGCCGGAGCGGCTTCGGGCGGTCGTGGAGGGCTACTTCTTCGCCGGACGCCCGATGAGCGAGCTCGCGGCGGACCTCGGGGTCGACGAGCGTGAGGTGGCGCGGCTGCGGGTCGAGGCGGTGCGGCTGCTCGGCGGAGCCCTCGGGGGTGCCGCCCCCGTCCAGCGGGCCGAGCGGCCGGCGCGGGCCTCGTTCTACGCGAGCCTGGCCGCGCACCGCGGCGCGCCGGCCCGGGTGCCGTCGGCACACCGCGGCGTCCAGCGGTCCGCCTGACCCGCCGGCCGGACCTCCGGCACGCGCGGGGGTGGGCGACGAGGCACCCTCAGCGCAGGTCAAGCCGGAACGCGAGCAGGTCGATGCCCGGCAACGGCGACCAGTCGCGCTGCGGGGTGCGGCGGAAGCCCTGCCGGCCGTAGAGGGCGTGCGCGGGTGTCTGCGCGGGCAGGCTGGAGAGCACCAGCGCCCGATAGCCGAGCTCGCGGGCGCGTTCCACGCAGGTCCCGACCAGGGCGCCGGCGACTCCCCGCCGCCGGGCCCGCGGGTCGACGGCCAGCATCCGGAACTCCCCCTCGCCCGGCTGCGCCAGCTCGCACCACGGTGAGCCCTCCGGGCAGAAGGTGACGGTGCCCGCTGGGCCCTGGCAGCCTGGCGTGTCGTCGGGAAGCACCGCGACGTACAGCTCGGCCTCGCGGGCCCGCGTCACCGCGTCGCGCAGGTGGTCCAGGTAGTCGTCGGAGGGGTCCACGGCACCGTCCGCGGTGTACGCGCGCGCCGTGAGCTCGCCGACCACGGCCAGCTCGCCGGTGTGCGCGGGGCGCACCAGGACCGTCACCGGCTCACACCCCGAACGTGTTGCGCGGGTAGGCGGCGTCCACGTCGGTGAGCACGTTGACGAGGTACGGCGTGCCGGCGGCGAAGGCCCGGTCGAGCGCCGGCCCGATGTCGGAGGGGTCGGTGACGGTCTCGCCGCCGCCGCCCAGAGCGCGCACCACCTCGTCGTACCGGGTGCCCGGGGCGAGGTCGGTGGCGACGTCGTAGCCGTAGATCATCCGCATCGGCTGCTTCTCCAGGCCCCAGGCGGAGTTGTTGCCGCAGACGATCACCACGGGCAGGTCGTGGCGGACCAGGGTGTCGACGTCCATCAGCGACATGCCCGCGGCGCCGTCACCGAGCAGCAGCACCACCTGTGCCGAGGGTCGGGCCAGGCGCGCGGCGATCGCCGAGCCCAGGCCGGCGCCCAGGCAGCCGTACGGGCCGGGGTCGAGCCAGCCGCCGGGCCGGCGCGGCTCGAGGTACTTGCCGGCGAAGGAGACGAAGTCGCCGCCGTCACCGATGACCACCGCGTCGTCGGCGAGCCGCGGCGCGAGCTCGCCGTAGATGCGGGCCGGGTGGATCGGGTCCGCCTGCGAGCCCAGCAGCTCGGCGTCACGCCGGCTGGCAGCAGCCACGGCCGCCCGCAGGCCCTCGATCCACGCCGACCAGTCGGGGACCCGCCGCTGCCGCTCGAGGGCCGCGTGCACGCCGTCGAGCACCAGGCAGAGGTCCCCGGCGGCGGAGGCCGCGAGCTCGGCGTGCGGCGAGACCTGCCCCGGGGAGTCGGCCAGGTGCACGACCCGAGCGGGCCCTGCGCCGCCGTCCTTGCCGCCGAACGTCCCGTACCCCAGCCGGAAGTCCAGCGGCGTGCCCACCACGACGACGAGGTCGGCGCCCCCGAACGCCTGGCTGCGGGCCTTGGTGACCAGCTGCGGGTGACCGCCGGGCACCACCCCGCGGCCCATCCCGTTGGTGACCACCGGGATGCCCGTCTGCTCGACCAGGCGCAGCGCGGACTCCTCCGCGCCGTCGGCCCAGACGTCGGTGCCGAGCACGAGCACCGGTCGGGTGGCCGCCGCCAGCAGCCCGCCCACCCGCTCCAGCGACTCGGGGTCGGGCTCCTGCCGGTGCCGTGGCCCGACCTCGGGGCGGGCCAGCGGCGCCGAGTCGAAGAGCTGGTCCATGGGTACGTCGAGGAACGTCGGCCCCCGGTGGGAGGAGCCCGCCAGCGTGAACGCCTCGTCGACGGCGCCGGCGATCTCGGCGGTCCGGTGCACGGTGCGCGCCGACTTCGTGACCGGCGCGAGCAGCGGCGGGTGGTCGAGCTCCTGCAGGCTGCCCATGCCCCAGCGGTTGGACGGGGCCCGCCCGCCGATCACGACGAGCGGCGACCCGCTGTACCTGGCCTGGGTGATGGCGCTGACGCCGTTGGTCACGCCCGGGCCGGCGGTCAGCACCGCCAGGCCGGGCACCCGGGTCAGCTTGCCCATCGCCTCCGCGGCGAAGACGGCGGTCTGCTCGTGGCGCACGTCGAGGAGCTGCATCGGGCCGCCCGCGTCCTTGCGGTGCACCGCGGCGTCGTACATCGGGAAGACGTGGGCGCCCGAGAGCGTGAACAGGGTGTCCACGCCGTGGGCGGCCGCCACCGCGACCGCGTGCGTGCCGCCGTGTCCGATCAGGTCGCCCGTGGGGTCGCCCGCCGGGTCGCCGGAGTGGCCGCTGGTGTCGCTCATGAGGCGCAGGCTACCCCGCGGTAGCCGCCGCACCGGGCTCGTCCAGAGGCACGTCGCGCACCCCCGGGTCGCCCGCGTCGGCGTGGTAGTCGCTGGGGTGGGTCTCGTCGACGCCCTCGCCCACCTTGAGCGCACGGAACACCGGCGTCAGCACCAGGACGGCGACCACGTTGAGCACGAACGCGGTGAGCGCGATGTAGCCCTTGGTCTGGCTGAAGGGGATGAGGGCCAGCGAGCTGCCGAAGTGCGCGTGCGGGTCCGCGGCGCTGGGCTGCAGGTAGGCCACCCAGGTGCCGTAGACCATGCCGACCGCCCACCCCACCAGCAGCGCGTAGCGGTGGAGCCACCGGGTGTAGAGGCCGCCGACGAGAGCGGGGAGGGTCTGGAGGATCCAGACCCCGCCGAGCAGCTGCAGGTTGATCGCGAACTCGTTGGGCAGCGCCACGACGAAGATCAGCGCCCCGAACTTCACCACCAGCGAGATGAGCTTGCTCTGGGTGGCCTCCTGCTTGGGCGTCGCACTCGGGTTGATGAACGCCTTGTAGACGTTGCGCGTCCACAGGTTCGCCGCCGCGATCGACATGATGGCGGCGGGCACCAGGGCGCCGATGGCGATGGCGGCGAACGCGATGCCGGCGAACCAGCCGGGGAACATCGCCCGGAACATCAGCGGCACCGCGAGCTGTGCGTTGTCGGTCTTGATGCCCGCGGCGACCGCGGCGAAGCCGAGCAGCGCCAGCAGCCCCAGCAGGAAGGAGTACGCCGGCAGCAGGGCGGCGTTGCGCCGGATCACCGACCGGTTCTTCGACGCCAGCACGCCGGTCAGCGAGTGCGGGTACATGAACAGTGCCAGCGCCGAGCCCAGGGCCAGCGACACGTAGGCCCAGTGCAGGGGCTGGGCGGGGATGATGCCGGCGCTGGGCGGCTTGCCGGCGGCCACGGCCGCGGTGTTGGCATGGCCGAAGGAGGTCTTCGCGGCGGAGAAGATCCCGTCCCACCCGCCGAGCCTGGTCGGCAGGTAGATCACCGCGACGATGATCACCAGGTAGATCAGGGTGTCCTTGACGAACGCGATCAGCGCCGGTGCCCGCAGACCCGAGGAGTAGGTGTAGGCCGCCAGCACGGCGAAGGCGATCAGCAGCGGCAGGTCCTTCCCGAGCCACGAGCCCTGGTCGCTGCCGATCCCCATCACCTCGAGCACCACCTGGATGCCGACCAGCTGCAGCGCGATGTACGGCATGGTCGCCAGGACCCCCGTGACCGCGACCGCCAGCGCGAGGCCCTTGGACTCGAAGCGTCCCCGGACGAAGTCCGCCGGGGTCACGTAGCCGTGCCGGTGCGAGACCGACCACAGCCGCGGCAGGAAGACGAAGATGATGGGGTACAGGATGATCGTGTAGGGGACGGCGAAGAAGCCGATCATGTTCCCGGCGTACAGCAGCGCGGGCACGGCGACGAAGGTGTAGGCGGTGTAGATGTCGCCGCCGATGAGGAACCACGAGATGAAGGTCCCGAAGCTGCGGCCACCCAGGCCCCACTCGTCCAGCGACTCGAGGTGCTCTCCGCGGCGCCAGCGGGCGGCCACGAAGCCGAGGACGGTGACCAGCACGAAGAAGAACAAGAAGATGGCGAGCTCCACGCCGTGCACGCCGCCGGTCACTGGAAGCCGCCCTTCCTGCCGGCCGCCGGGCCGAGCCCGTGGGCGCGCCGGTCCCTCGCGGTGGCCCGCTCGGCGATCCTGAAGGCCGTGTAGGTCAGCACCGAGACGACCGGGATCAGCGCGAACTGGAACCAGTAGTAGAACGGGAAGCCCCACAGCGTCGGCTTCTCCTGGTCGTAGAGGAAGACCAGCAGCGGCACGACGATGCCCACGGCGAGCAGCACGCCCACGGTGACCCACGCCCCCGTCGTCCGGCCCGGCGGCGCGCCGCCGTGGCCGGCTGCCGTGTCGGAGCGGGTGTCCTCGGGTGCCATGCGACCACTCCTGTCCTCGCCGCACGTCGCCGGACGGGACGCCGGCGACGTGGTGACGCTAGCCACCTCGGGGACCGGGCGCCAGGGAGCGCGCCGGGAGAGCGCGTCGCGACGGCTCCTATGCTGGCGCGGTGCCCGCCATGGACGAGCTCGTGAGGGCCCACACCGACCTCGACGCCGACGAGGTCGCCTGGCTGCACCTGCTGCTCGCCGACTGGCAGGTGATCGCGGACCTCTCGTTCGCAGACCTGGTCCTGTGGCTGCCCGACCGCGAGGGCACCGGCTACTGGGCGGCGGCGCAGATGCGGCCCACCACCGGGCCCACCGCCTACGTCGAGGACCAGGTGGGGTCGTTCCTGCGCCGTGGACGCCGGCCGCTGCTCGACTCCGCGTACGAGCAGCAGCGGGTGGCCCGCGAGGGCGACCCGGAGTGGCGCGACGACATACCGGTCCGGGTCGAGGCGATCCCGGTTCGCCGGGGCCCGCGCATCCTGGGCGTGATCGCCCGCAACACCAACCTGCTGGGCGTGCGGACCCCGAGCAGGCTCGAGCTGGCCTACCTGGAGACCGCCACCGACCTGACCAAGATGATCGCCGCGGGGCACTTCCCGCTACCGGGACAGCGCTCGGACCATGCCGACTCGCCGCGGGTGGGCGACGGCTTCATGCGCGTGGACGCCGGGGGCCGGGTCGCCTACGCCAGCCCCAACGCGCTCTCGGTGTACCGGCGCCTCGGCCTGGCCAGCGACCTCGCCGGCCTGGACCTGGCCGAGACCACGCGCGCGCTGGTGCCCGCCGCCCGGCGCCCGGACGAGGAGACGCTCAGCGCCGTGCTCGGCGGCCGGGCGGCGCGAGACACCGAGATCGGCACCGACACCGTGGTGATCGTGCGGGCCATCCCGCTGTGCCCGGCGGGGGAGCACATCGGGGCGCTGGTGCTGGTGCGCGACGTGACCGACCTGCGCCGCCGTGACCGGGAGCTGGTCACCAAGGACGCCACCATCCGCGAGATCCACCACCGGGTGAAGAACAACCTCCAGACCGTGGCGGCGCTGCTGCGGCTGCAGGCCCGGCGCCTCGACGTACCGGAGGGCAGGCAGGCCCTCGAGGAGGCGGTACGGCGGGTGCGGTCGATCGCCCTGGTCCACGAGACGCTGAGCCAGGCCTTCGACGAGCTGGTGGACTTCGACGACGTGGCCGACCGGCTCCGGCTCACGCTCACCGACGTGGGGTCGGCGGCGTCGCTGGTGGCCGTGCGGGAGGGGTCCTTCGGGACGCTTCCCGCCGAGGTGGCCACGCCGCTGGCGATGGTGCTGACCGAGCTGCTGCAGAACGCCGTCGAGCACGGCTACGCCGGCCGGACGGAGGCGGCGACCGGTGGGCGGATCGTGATGACCGCGGGTCGCGCACGCGAGCGGCTGCGGGTGGCGGTCGACGACGACGGTGTGGGTCTGCCGGCCGGCTTCGACGTGCGCGGCTCGGTCAGCCTGGGGCTGTCGATCGTGCGGACGCTGGTGGAGTCCGAGCTGGCTGGCCGCCTCGAGATCGGGCCCGGCGGCGGCCGGGGCACGCGGGTGGTCGTCGACATTCCCCTGGACCCGCGTGCGGGGGTGGTCTAGGCGGTGCGGACCTTCGCGCGGGCGTTGCGGCGCTTCAGCGCGCGCCGCTCGTCCTCGCTCAGACCGCCCCAGACTCCGTGGTCCTGTCCGGCCTCGAGCGCCCACGCGAGGCACTGCTCGCGCACCTCGCAGCGACGGCACACCTGCTTGGCGTCCTCGATCTGGAGGATGGCCGGACCGGTGTTGCCGATCGGGAAGAACAGCTCCGGGTCCTCGTCGAGGCACGCGGAACGGTGGCGCCAATCCATGACGGACGACTCCTTCTGTATTGCGGTCGTGGCCCGGTGGTTACCCGGAGCCACGGAGTTTGAATCGTGCCGGCTCCCACGGATGTGGGTGGGCTGCGCGGCACGAGGTCCGTCCTGGCCGCGGTTGCGGCTGGGCGGGGCTGGTCAGGTGGTGCGTCGTGCTCGTTGACCTGCGTCCAAGACTCGCAACGAAACGACGCGCGATCAACCCTCCGAGATCGTCAGGTTGGTCACAACGGGCGACACTATCCCCTCTGTACCCACTTCTCCAGGGTGACGCCACGTGGATGGGCCGGTTTCTGCCGCGTAGGATCGGGTCTCGTGAGCCGTCCCCGCCCCCTCGACGCCCTGGCTCCGCTGCCGCTGCTCGTGGCGGCCGCCCTGGTGGCCCTCGAGGGACTGGGACTGCTCGGCCTGAGCATCGCCGAGATCCTCTCGGTGTCCGCGGACAAGGCGGCGATGGGCGCCACCACCGCGCTGTTCTTCCTGCTGTACGGCGTGGCGCTCGGCCTGTTCGCGTGGCTGCTCGCGCATCGGCGCTCGTGGCCGCGCGCGCCGGTCGTGCTGACCCAGCTGCTGCAGCTCGGCCTGGCGTGGAGCTTCCGCGGGGGAGTGACGACCGTGGCGTCGGTGGCCCTCGCCGTGGTGGCGCTGGTGGTGCTGGCCGGGATCTTCCATCCCGCCTCGCTCGCGGCCCTCGACTCCGCCGGCGTCGACGAGCGCGCGTAGTCAGCCGTCGTCCGGGCCGTCGGCCAGCGACTCGCGCAGCCGCTGCAGGGTCCGGGCGAGGAGCCGGGACACGTGCATCTGCGAGATGCCGATCTCGGCGGCGATCTGCGACTGCGTCATGCCCCGGAAGAAGCGCAGCGTCAAGATGTGCTTCTCGCGGGGGTCGAGCGCCTCGAGGAGCGGCTTGATCGTCGCCCGGTTCTCGACGTGCTCGAGGGCCTCGTCGTCGCCGCCGATCACGTCGATCATCGACAGCGCGCTGTCGTCACCGGAGTCCGGCGCGTCCAGCGAGAGCGTCGAGTAGGCGTTGGAGGACTCCAGGCCCTCGATCACCTCCTCGTCGGTGACCCCGATGGCCCCGGCGAGCTCGGACACCGTCGGTGCCCTTCCGAGCTGCTGGGTGAGGTCGGCGGTCACCGAGGTGATCGACAGCCGGAGCTCCTGGAGGCGGCGCGGCACCCGGATCGCCCACCCGCGGTCGCGGAAGTGCCGCTTGATCTCGCCGACGATCGTGGGCGTGGCGTAGGTGGAGAACTCGACCCCCCGTTGGAGGTCGAAGCGGTCCACCGCCTTGATCAGCCCGATGGTGCCGACCTGGAGAAGGTCGTCGAACGGCTCGCCGCGGTTGACGAACCGTCGCGCGAAGTGCTCGACCAGCGGCAGGTGCAGGTGCACCAGCTCGTCGCGGCAGGCGGCGCGCTCGGCCTCCGTGGCCGCCGCGCCGGCGAGGGTCGCGAACAGCGTGACGCTCCTGGCGCGGGTGGCCGCCAGGTCGCCGTGGACCGTCCTGGTTGACCCGGACACGGCCCTAGTCCGAGCCGAGCGTTCCGCGGGCGAGGGTCACGGTGATCCGGTCGCCGTGGACGTCCGCGCGGGCCTCGCTGGTCAGCGCGGTGAGGACGGTCCACGCGAAGCCGTCGCGTGGAGGGGGCTGGGGGTCCTCGCACTCGGCGGTGACCGCCACGGTCAGCCGGGCCTGCTCGAGCTCGAAGGTGCACATCAGGTCCGACCCCTGGCGCGCCTGGGGCAGGACCATCGCGCACGCCTCGTCCACGGCGATGCGCAGGTCCTCGATGTCGTCGAGGGTGAAGTCGAGTCGGGCTGCCAGGCCGGCGGTCGCCGTACGCAGGACGGCCAGGTAGCCGCTGTCCGCCGGGATGCGGAGCTCCACGTCGGGCCGGTTCGTTGCCACGTCGGTGCTACCCCTCATGTTGCCATCATGCTCGGTCTGCGGCGCGGCGCTCGCCATCCGCTGCGCCGCCTGGTCGGTCCGCCCAGGTGTGCAGGGGGCCGGGCGCGTGCGCCACCCGGCCCCCTCGGGGCTCCACGTGCCTGCCGGCGTCGAAGAGGTCTGCGGCCCCGGAGGTCAGGACTTCTTGGTCTCGGCGAAGATCCGGGCGATCTCGTCGATCTTCGCCAGCAGGTCGTCGGCGACCTGGGCGTCGAGGGACCCCTTGACGCCGGAGGCCCCGGCGAGCTTGGTTGCCTCGTTGACGAGCTGGTGCAGCTGCGGGAACTTCTCGAAGTGCGGCGGCTTGAAGTAGTCGGTCCACAGCACCCACAGGTGGTGCTTGACGAGCTCGGCGCGCTGCTCCTTGATGATAAGCGCGCGGGTGCGGAAGTCAGGATCGTCGTTGTCGGCGACCTTGGCGATGATGGCCTTGATCGACTCGGCCTCGATCCGCGCCTGAGCCGGGTCGTAGACGCCGCAGGGCAGGTCGCAGTGAGCCTGGACTTCGAGGGTCGGAGCGAACAGTCGCGCGAACATGCGGGTCCTTTCGTGTGGTGGTCAGCCGGGGCTGGGAGACGCCTGCGAGACTACTCCCGGCCGTCGGGTTCGACTCAGGAGGGCCGCTTCGGCCATGACGCAGGATCCACCGTGGTACCCCCACCTGTTCGCCCGCATGCGCAGGGCGTCGGGCGCTTGGGGCCTCGTCGTCGTCCGCGGCCGCTCCATGCAGCCGACCCTGTACGACGGGGACCGGCTCCTCGTGCGGCACGGCGCGGTGCCGCGGCCGGGTCGGCTGGCCGTCGTACGCCTGCCCGACGGGGTGTTGGCGGTCAAGAGGGTGACGATGCGTCGGCCGGACGGCTGGTGGGTGGAGCGCGACAACCCCGACGAGGGGGTCGACTCGTGGCTGGTCGGAGCGGTCCCCGACGGGGACGTGGTGGCCGTGGTCCGGGCCCGGGTGTGGCCCCGGCGCCGCCGACGGCTCTGACCTGCCCCCGTCGACCCGGCGCGCCTGCACGCCTCGGCGGGGCGGAGCCGAGCGGGACCGATAGGTTTGGCGACATGTTCGCCGTCTACGCCGAGTCCTTCTCCTCCGACGAGCCGTTGTCCGGCCTGGTGGTGGGCGAGCGACCCGACCCCGTCGCCGAGGCAGGCTGGACGACGGTGCGGGTCAAGGCCGCCGCGCTCAACCACCACGACCTGTGGTCGCTGCAGGGCGTGGGGCTGCGCGAGGAGGCGCTGCCCATGGTGCTGGGCTGCGACGCGGCCGGGCTGGACGAGGACGGCAACGAGGTCGTCGTGCACTCCGTGGTCAGCGACCCGTCGTGGACCGGCGACGAGACCCTCGACCCGAAGCGGTCGCTGCTCAGCGAGAGGCACCAGGGCACCTTCGCGGACGTGGTGGTGGTCCCCCGGCGCAACGTCGTCCCCAAGCCGGTCTCGCTGAGCTTCGAGGAGGCGGCGTGCCTGCCGACGGCGTGGCTGACCGCGTTCCGCATGCTCTTCACCCAGGGTGGCCTCAAGCCCGGGGACAGCGTGCTCGTCCAGGGCGCCGGCGGCGGGGTCGCCACCGCCCTGATCAGCCTGGCGCGGGCCGGCGGGCTGCGGGTCTACGCCACCAGCCGCGACGAGGCGAAGCGGGAGCGGGCGGTCGAGCTCGGCGCCCACGAGGCCTTCGAGACCGGCGCCCGCCTGCCGCGCAGGGTCGACGCCGTGATGGAGACGGTCGGCGCCGCGACCTGGTCGCACTCGGTGAAGGCGCTGCGGCCCGGCGGCACCATCGTGATCTCGGGCACCACCAGCGGGCCGAACCCCGACAACGCCGAGCTGACCCGGGTGTTCTTCCTCCAGCTGCGCGTGATCGGCTCCACCATGGGCACTCGCGGGGAGCTCGCCTCGCTGGTCGAGCTGCTCGACGTCAGCGGGGTCCGGCCCGTCATCGACCGGGTGCTCCCGATGGAGCAGGCGGCCGACGGGTTCGCGGCGATGGCCTCCGGCGACCTGTTCGGCAAGGTCGTCTTCACCCGATGACCCGCGCGCCTGCGCCGGGCAAGCGGGGAGTGGGTGGCGCAGCACCTGTGCACCGGCTCCGGCGAGGTCGTGCAGGGTGGCGACCAGGGCGATCTGCGCCGAGAACGACAGCGCGGCCCCGGGCTCGTCGAGGCAGTACGGGCCGGGGGAGTCGAAGCGGGTCCGCAGGATCTCCAGGAACGACTCGCCGTGGCTCATCTGGTGGAACCGGGCCTCGGCCCGAGGCCCCCGGGTTGTCCTCGAGGTAGCTGTAGAAGCCGTGCATGGTCTCGGCCCGGAGGAAGAACCCCCACCGCGACGCGCCCGCGCCACGCCACAGCCACAGCCACTGCGCCAGCGGCGACTCGGTGCTGCGGGTGGTATGCCGCGCCTGCACCGAGCCACCCTCGGGTGAGAGTCCGAACGCCATCGCCACGGCCTCGACCAACGTCGACTTCCCCGTGCCGTTCTCGCCCACGAGCAGGGTGACCCCCCCGGCATCTCCCAGCCCTCACGCAGGACCTGCGCCACTGCCGGGATGCTCGCCGGCCACTCTTCGTACGACGGGGACGCGTGCTCGGAGGCGACCAACCGACGCGCCGGCCGACTGTCGAGTCTCACTCGTCGTCGACGTCGTCGAGCCGCGCCAGCCAGGTCGCCAGCCGCTCCACGGGCACCTCGAACTCCGGATGGAGGTCGACGAACTCCTGCAGCCGGTCGGCGACCCAGGCGAGGGAGACCTCCTCGTCACCCCGTCGCTGCTCGAGCTCCTCGATCCCCCGGTCGGTGAAGTACACGCCCGGCGCCTCTCAGGCGAACGCCTGCGCGATGACCGTCTTCTGCTCCTCGACGTGCCGGGAGTGCTGGCCCACTGACGGCGAGGACGACTCCGGACGCGACACCCGTGAGAACGGGATGCCGCCCAGCTCCGGGGTGAGGTTGAGCGCGAGGTGCGGCCAGGCGCCCATGTTGGCCGGCTCGTCCTGCACCCACCGGACCTCCTTGAGGCTCGGGTAGGTCTGCAGCTCCGCGGTCAGGTCCGCCACCGGTCGCGGGTAGAGCTGCTCGAGACGCACGATCGCGGTCCGCGGCTGGTCGCCCTCCCGCTTCTTGCGCTCGACCATCAGGTCCCAGGTGATCCGGCCGCTGCACATCAGCACCTTCTCGACCGCGGCCTTGTCCACGGTGCTGTCCCCGATCACCGGCCGGAACGTGCCTTCGGTGAAGTCGGAGGCGTGCGAGGCAGCCTCCTTGCGCTTGAGCATCGACTTCGGCGTGAACACGATCAGCGGCCGGTGCAGGCCGCTGAGCGAGTGCTTGCGCAGCAGGTGGAAGTAGCTGGCCGGCGTCGAGGGCTGCGCGACCAGGAACGCGTCGTCGGCCGCCATCGACAAGAAGCGCTCGATGCGTGCCGAGGAGTGGTCGGGGCCTTGGCCCTCGTAGCCGTGGGGCAGCAGCATCACGACGCCGGACTGCTGACGCCACTTGGTGTTGCTGGCGGTGATGAACTCGTCGATGACGATCTGGGCGCCGTTGACGAAGTCGCCGAACTGCGCCTCCCAGAGCACCAGGGCGTCGGGTCGGGCCACCGAGTAGCCGTACTCGAACCCGAGCACGGCGTACTCGGAGAGCAGCGAGTCGTAGACGTAGAACTGGGCCTGGTCCTCGGTGAGGTTCGCCAGCGGCGTCCACTCGTCGGCGTTCTTGCGGTCGATGATGGTCGCGAACCGGGACACGAAGGTGCCGCGCCGCGAGTCCTGCCCGGACAGGCGCACCGGCCTGCCGTCCATGAGCAGGGAGCCGAAGGCGAGGATCTCGCCGGTGCCCCAGTCGATCGGGCCGTCGGTGATCGCCGCGGCCCGCCGCTGCAGCTGGGGGAGCACCTTCGGGTGCACGGTGAAGCCGTCGGGCGCGTTGACGTGCGCGTCGGCGATCCGCTTGAGGAACTCCTGCGGGATCGCGGTGGCCTCCTCGACCGCGCTCTTCTCCGGGTAGTCCGGGACGGTCGTCCACTCCTCGGGCGCCTGGCTGGCCTCGCGCACCTCGGTGAAGACCCGCTCGAGCTGCTGCTGGTAGTCCTTGAGGACCTGCTCGGCCTCCTCCAGCGTGATGTCGCCGCGGCCGATCAACGACTCCGTGTAGAGCTTGCGGACCGAGCGCTTCTGCTCGATGAGGTCGTACATCAACGGCTGCGTGTACGACGGGTCGTCGCCCTCGTTGTGCCCGCGCCGGCGGTAGCAGACGAGGTCGATGACGACGTCCTTCTTGAACGCCTGGCGGTACTCGAAGGCGAGCCGGGCGACCCGGATGCACGCCTCCGGGTCGTCGCCGTTGACGTGGAAGATCGGCGCCTGCACCATGCGCGCGACGTCCGTGCAGTACAGCGACGAGCGCGACGACGCCGGCGAGGTGGTGAAGCCGACCTGGTTGTTGACCACCAGGTGGATCGTGCCGCCGGTGCGGTAGCCGCGAAGCTGGGAGAGGTTCAGCGTCTCCGCGACCACTCCCTGGCCGGCGAAGGCCGCGTCACCGTGCACGAGAAGCGGCAGCACCGGGAACTCCGCGCCCCTGTTGAGGACGTCCTGCTTGGCGCGGACGATGCCCTCGAGCACCGGGTCGACGGCCTCGAGGTGCGAGGGGTTCGCTGCCACCGACACCTTGATCTCGTCGCCGGAGCCCGAGGAGAACACGCCTTCGGCGCCCAAGTGGTACTTGACGTCGCCGGAGCCCTGGACGGTCCTCGGGTCGATGTTGCCCTCGAACTCGCGGAAGATCTGGCTGTACTTCTTGCCGACGATGTTGGCGAGCACGTTGAGGCGCCCGCGGTGCGCCATGCCGATGGTGACCTCGTCCATGCCGTCCTCGGCGGCCGACTCGCAGATCTCGTCGATCAGCGGGATGGTGGTCTCGCCCCCCTCGAGGCTGAAGCGCTTCTGCCCGACGAACTTCGTCTGCAGGAAGGTCTCGAACGCCTCGGCCTGGTTGAGCTTGAGCAGGATCCGCAGCTGCTCCTCGCGGGGCGGCTTGACGTGCGGCTGCTCGACGCGCTGCTGGATCCAGCGGCGCTGCTCGGGGTCCTGGATGTGCATGTACTCGATGCCGACCGTGCGGCAGTAGGAGTCGCGCAGGATGCCGAGGATGTTGCGCAGCTTCATGAACCGGCGACCCTCGCCGCCGAACGACCCGGTCGCGAACTCGCGGTCGAGGTCCCACAGCGTGAGGCCGTGCGTCTCGACCTCCAGGTCGGGGTGGCTGCGCTGCTGGTACTCCAGCGGGTCGGTGTCGGCCATGATGTGGCCGCGAACCCGGTAGGCGTGGATCAGCTCGAGGATGCGGGCCTGCTTGCTGATCTCGTCGTCGTGGTTGGCCGAGATGTCCTTGGCCCACCGGATCGGCTCGTAGGGGATGCGCAGGGCGCGGAAGATCTCGTCGTAGAAGCCGTCCTCGCCAAGCAGCAGCGCGTGCACGCGCTTGAGGAACTCCCCGGACTGGGCTCCCTGGATGACCCGGTGGTCGTACGTCGAGGTCAGCGTCATCACCTTGCTGACCGCGTTGCGGGTGAGGGTCTCCTCGGAGGCGCCCTGGTACTCGGGCGGGTAGTCCATCGAGCCGACGCCGATGATCGTGCCCTGGCCCCTCATCAGGCGCGGGACCGAGTGGTTGGTGCCGATGGTGCCGGGGTTGGTCAGGCTGATCGTGGTGCCCTGGAAGTCGGCGACCGTGAGCTTGTTGCCGCGCGCCTTGCGCACGACGTCCTCGTAGGCCGCCCAGAACGCCGCGAAGTCCATGGACTCCGTGCCCTTGATCGACGGCACCAGCAGCTGGCGGGTCCCGTCCGGCTTCGACATGTCGATCGCGAGCCCGAGGTTGACGTGCGCCGGCGTGATGAGGTTCGGCTTGCCGTCGACGACGTCGAAGCCGTTGTTCATCTCCGGCATCGACTTGAGCGCCTTGACCAGGGCGTACCCGATCACGTGGGTGAAGGACACCTTGCCGCCACGGGCGCGGGAGAGATGGTTGTTGATGACGATGCGGTTGTCGATCAGCAGCTTGACCGGGACGGACCGGACGCTGGTGGCGGTCGGCACCGTCAGGCTGGCGTCCATGTTGGAGGCGGTGCGGGCGGGGGCACCGCGCAGCACGGTGAAGGTCGGCTCGTCGTTGGCCTCGCTCCTGGGGGCCGGCTCCGGCTCCTTGGGCACGGGCCTGGGCGACGACGGCGCGGCGGGGCGCTTGTCCGCCCGCTGCGCGCTGTCGGGCCGGGGCGCCGAGCGCGGGGCCTTGCTCGGGGCGCGGGACGGCGCCGGTGCGGCCGGCCGGTCGGGCTTCGCGGTCGGGGCCGCAGCGCCGTTGCTGGGCGCCTGGGTCGTGGCCGGTGCGCCGGCCCCAGTCCTGGCGCCGGCCGGCTCGTCGGCGGCCTTCTCCGAGGTCGAGGCCGCCGGCGTGGGACCGGGGGCCTTCTTCTCGAAGAAGTCCCACCACACCTTGTCGACGCTCTTCGGGTCGCGCCGGTAGCGCTCGTACATCTCGTCGACGAGCCACTCGTTGGCACCGAAGTCGGCCAGCTCGTCCGCCGTCGGCCCGGGACCGCCGCCCGACCCGTCGCTGCGACCGCGGGACTGCTGGGCGGTGGATGCGCCTTGGGAGGACTCGGCCACGACCTGGATCGCCTCTTCCGATGTGAACCTGTGTTGAATCTCTAGGGTGGGGTCGGCTACCAGGCTAGACCGTGCCGGCAACCGGCCGTAGGCGGCACCACGCGCCGGCGGCGGGTCGTCGTGAGCCTCGCAGCCGTTCCGGACAAACGTACCCATGAAGGGAGCGAGGATGCCCCACCCCCGCGGGGCGGCGGCCGCGCTCGCCGCGCTGGTGCTGGCCACCGGCGCGGCGGGATGCACCGCCCACCGCACGCCCGCCGCGGCGCCGTCGCCCACCGCGAGCGCCTCCGGCAGCCCGCAGCCCAGCCACGCCCCGCCGTCGGCGCCGCAACGGGTCTCCGTCACGCACGTCGCCGGCAGCCTCGACAAGGCGCATCGAGCCCTGCTGGCCCGGCACGTGGGGCGGACGATCTCGGCGTACGTCGACGCCGCGTTCCTCGCCGGCGGCTACCCGCGGTCGGACTTCTCCTCCTCCTTCGGCGCGTTCACCGCTGGGGCCCGGGTCGACGCGCGCCACGACCAGGACCTGCTGACCAACCGGTCGTTCGGCCCGACCACCACCTCGGTGCGCGCCACGCGCCGTACGGCGTACCTGTCGGTGCTGGCGCCGAAGGGCCGGGTCGCCGGCGTCACGGCCGCGGTCGACCTGGAGCTGCTGGTGGACCGCGGCCGGCGGCCGGGCCGGCACGTCCATCTCGACGGCCGGCTGCTGCTGACCCCGACCGCGCACGGCAGGTGGTCGATCTTCGGCTACGACCTGCACCGCTCGGACACGCCGGCGAGGAGCTCCTCGTGAGCCGGTGGGGGGCGCGTGCCGGGCGTCGGGTCGTGGCGCTCTCGCTGCTGCTCGGCGGCGTGCTGCTCGTGACGCCCCCCTCGACGCCACGCACGGCCGCGGTCAGCCTCGTGCGGGTGCACACCGCGCACGCGGCCGACCATCCCCGCGACGTCGTGTGGGTCCTGTGCCTCGGCTCCGACGCCCGCCCGGGCCAGCGGCTGGTCGGGCAGCGCGCCGACGCCATCCAGATGGTGGGCCTGAACCTGAGGACCGGCGCGGGCACCATGATCGGCGTGCCGCGCGACTCCTACGTGGAGATCCCCGGTCACGGGCGGGACAAGATCAACGCCTCCATGACCTACGGCGGCCCGCAGCTGATGGCCGGCTCGGTGTCCCGGCTGGTCGGCGTGCGGCCCGACTACGTCTTCACCACCGGGTTCGACGGCTTCCGGGCGATGGTGCGCGCGATCGGCGGGGTGACCGTCCACTCCCGGTTCGCGTTCTCCGACCCGGTGCGCCCGCAGGGCTACCACGTGGGCACGAACCGGCTGACTCCGTTCCAGGCGCTGATCTTCGGGCGGGTGCGGCACCCGCTGCCGCGCGGTGACTTCGACCGGTCCGCGAACCAGGAGGAGCTGCTGCGCAGCATCCTGCGGCGCGTGCGGGCGCACGAGTCGACGCCGGGGTTCATGGAGCGCGGGCTGCTGGCGGCGGCGCGGAACATGGACACCGACCTCGGTCCGGCCGAGCTGTACCGCCTCGCACAGGCGGTGACCGGCATCGACCCCGGCAGGCTCCGCGGCTGCGTGATCACCGGACCGACGGGATACGCGGGCGCGGCGAGCGTGGTCTACCCCGACGTGGCGCAGGCGCGCCGGGTCGGCCGGGACGCGCGCAGGGACGGCACGCTGGACCACGGCTGCTGACCGGGACTGCTCCGGGGGCCGGCTTCAGCGACCAGTGATCCGCGCCGCTGCGTCGGCTGCTCGAGCCCGCCGTGAGCTCGCCCGTCGGGACTCAGAACGGGTGGCCGCGGCAGTCGCCCGGTCGCAACGACGGTCCGATGCGGCAGGAAGCTTCGAGGCGGCAGACCTGGTTCGGCACGACCGCGACGCGCGCCGGTGACCCGCCTGCTCGTCGACACCTCGGTGCTCATCAAGTGGTTCCACAGCGACGGCGAGAGCGAGCTGGAACCGTCGCACGCCTTGAGGTCGGCCCACGTCCACGGTGGGGTCGACGCCCACGTGCTCGACCTGGCGATATCCGAGGTCGGGAACGTCCTCGTCCGCGCGTCGCGTTGGTCAGCCACCGATGTCGCCGACCAGCTCGACGACCTGCAACAGATCCTCGGTCCGCCGCTCCTCATCCGGACTTCCGCAGATGATGGGCACACGTTGGCCGGAAAGTGGCGGGTGACCTGCGGAAACGCGGAGGCGGCGTTAGAGGGTCGTGTTACTACACGGCGTCTGCTGGCGCGGCCGTGCGTGCCGGGTCAGCGGGCGTCGGGCACGGTGAAGTCGAAGAACCGTGGCGGCTCGGGCAGCTCGAGGGCGGCAAGGATGGTCTTGTGCCCGGGGGTGGTGGCCGAGCGTTGCGCGACCTGCCCGTCGCCGGTGGCGAGGGTGACCAGGTGCATCCGGTCGAGCTCGTGGCGGGTGTTGCGCCAGGTGTCGCCGGTCGCGTTCTCGACCACCCGGATCAGCAGCAGAGCGAGCCAGCAGAGTTGGACGTGGCCGCGGATGCGGTCCTCGCGGTAGTGGAACACCGGCCGCAGTCCGAGGGCGCCCTTGAAGTCACGCCAGCCGCGTTCGACCTGAAGGAGCTGCTTGTAGGCCGCGGCCAGGTCCTCGGGAGTCAGCGTGACGTCGCTGGTGCGCAGCAGCCACTTCCCGTCCAGGTGGGCCTCGGCCTTGATCGTGGTGTGGTCGATGCGCAGCAGGCCGCTGGGGGTGCGGCGCAGGTAGCGGCGCAGCCCGGGCTTGGTCTTGAGTGAGCCGACGAACTCGTCGCGACGCCGACCGGACCAGGCATCCGAGCCGGCGATCAACTCGCTGAGGTGTTCCACCAGCCGGTCGCGGACCGCGGCGTCGCGGTCGGCCTGTTCGGGGTTGTGGCAGACCACGAACCGCTGCGCCCTCGCGCCGTCGTCGCCGTCACCGTTCCCGCCGGGCGCGACGGCGACCTCCTTGACCCGCAGGTTCCCCGCGACGGTGCGGTACCGGCCGGCCCGGGCCAGTGCGGCGGCGGCCTCGGCGTTGGTGTGGCGCAGCTTCTCGGCGTGGATGTAGTGCCCGCCACCCCTGGTGAGGTAGGCCCGGTT
>JAICKK010000242.1 GCA_025927955.1 Nocardioidaceae bacterium | reverse complement strand
GCCAGCTCGAACATCTCCGCCTCGGCATCGACCCGCACCACCCACAACCGGTCCACCGCGTCCAACGTCTCGGTGACGTCACGCTCCCCAACCGGCCGGCTGTCCACGAGACAAACGCTATCGGAGACCACCGACACAACCCGATGGCCAGAGCACCTCCAAGACCCTTCTGGACAAGGGCATCGCGGTGGTGCGCACCGGCGTCCTTCGAGCGTCCGCCCGGCGTCGTACGAGCTGCGCGGAACGGGACGCCTCGGCGTGTGCGCGGGCGCGGAACGGGACGCCTCGGCGTGTGCGCGGGCGCGGAACGGGACGCCTCGGCGCTCAGGTCCCGACGGACTCGCTCTGGGAGGGCGACTCGACGTCGGTCTCGGGCTGGCGGCGCCGGCGGCGCAGCTGCACCCAGTGGCCGCGCGCCCCCCGCCCGACGCCGTCGACGTGTCCGGTGCCGCCGACCTCGGTGCCCGGGACGCGGGCGGCCTCCACCGCCGCCTCGGTGATCGGCAGGACGGCCTCGCCGCGGGCCGCCTCCGGCACGAGCTCCTCGACCGGGATGACGCCGACCGCCGCGAGCACCGAGGGCAGCAGCACCGAGGCGAGGCTGGCGTAGCCCGCCGCCGAGGGATGGAACCGGTCGGGTCCGAAGAACAGCGACGGGGTGGCCTCGAACTCGGGGCCGAGGACGGACCCCAGCGACACGGTCCGGCCCCCGGCCTCGACCGTCACGATGGTCTGGGCAGCGGCCAGGCGACGCGACCACAGCCGGGCCACCTGCCGCAGGGGCGTGGCGATCGGCTCGATGCTGCCGAGGTCGGGGCAGGTGCCGACGACCACCTCGGCGCCGGCCTCGCGGAGCCGACGGACCGCGGCGCCGAGGAGCCGCACGGACTCCGAGGGGCGCCGGGAGTGGGTCACGTCGTTCACGCCGACGAGGATCACCGCGACGTCGGGCTCGATCCCGATCGCGCGGTCGATCTGCCCGGACAGGTCGCGGGTCTGGGCCCCGACGAAGGCGAACGACCTCAGGTACACGCGCCGGTCGGCACCCTCCGCGAGCCCGGTGGCGAGGCTCGCGCCCGGTGTCTCCTGGACCTGCTCGACGCCGTACCCGGCCGCCGAGGAGTCGCCGAGGAGCACCACCTTGATCGCGGGCCCCGGGTGGTCCGGGCCGTACCAGCCGCTGGAGTCCGGCGGCTCACCGTCCGCGTCGCCGATGGTCCGCCGGGCGATCGTGGCCTCGGCGCGCAGGAGGCCGTACAGCGAGGCGCCCACGAGGGAGAGACCGCCGCCGCCGTACGCTGCGGCGGCGGCGAGCTTGCGTGCTGCCGCGGCCTTCCCCACGTTCCCAGCCTAGCGACGACAAATACACTGCCTGGGTGCAATACGTGAACTCGCTCGTCGACCTCATCGGCAACACCCCGCTGCTCCGGCTGGGCGCCACGACCGACGGCGCGACACCCCTGGTCCTGGCGAAGGTGGAGTACCTCAACCCGGGCGGGTCGGTGAAGGACCGGATCGCGACGCGGATGATCGAGGCCGCCGAGGCGGACGGCTCGCTGCGCGCGGGCGGCACGATCGTCGAGCCCACCTCCGGCAACACCGGGGTCGGCCTCGCGATGGTCGCCCAGGCCAGGGGCTACTCCTGCGTCTTCGTCTGCCCGGACAAGGTCAGCGAGGACAAGCGCCGCGTGCTCGAGGCGTACGGCGCGCGCGTGGTCGTGTGCCCGACGGCGGTCCCGCCCGAGCACCCGGACTCCTACTACAGCGTCTCGGACCGGCTGGTCAGCGAGATCGACGGCGCGTGGAAGCCGAACCAGTACGCCAACGTGAACAACCCGCGCTCGCACTACGAGAGCACGGGTCCGGAGATCTGGAAGCAGACCGACGGGCGCATCACGCACTTCGTCGCCGGCGTCGGCACGGGCGGCACGATCAGCGGCATCGGCCGCTACCTCAAGGAGCAGAGCCGCGACATCCAGGTCGTCGGCGCCGACCCGGCGGGGTCGGTGTACTCCGGCGGGTCGGGCCGCCCCTACCTGGTCGAGGGCGTCGGCGAGGACTTCTGGCCCGAGACCTACGACCGGGACATCGCCGACCGGATCATCGAGGTCTCCGACGCCGACTCCTTCGCCTTCACCCGCCGGCTGGCACGGGAGGAGGCGCTGCTGGTCGGTGGCTCGTCCGGGATGGCCGCCTTCGCCGCGGTGCAGCTCGCGCACGAGCTCACCGAGGAGGGCCGGGACGACGCGGTGGTCGTCGTGCTGCTGCCCGACTCCGGACGCGGCTACCTCGCCAAGGTGTTCAACGACGACTGGCTCAGCCAGTACGGCTTCCTGCCCGCCACGGACGAGCAGAGCCTGGGCGAGGTGCTGCGTGCGAAGCGCGGCCGGATCCCCGACCTCGTGCACACCCATCCCGGCGAGACCATCGCCGAGGCGATCCACATCCTCCAGGAGTACGGCGTCTCGCAGATGCCGGTGGTCCGGGCCGAGCCGCCGGTCGTCGCGGCAGAGGTCGCCGGCAGCGTCTCCGAGCGGGCCCTGCTCGACGTGCTGTTCTCGGGGCACGCGCGGCTGATCGACCGGGTCGAGAGCCACATGGCGCCCCCGCTGCCGACGGTCGGCACCAACGAGCCGGTGGCGGACGCGGTCGCGAAGCTGGAGAAGGCCGACGCGCTCCTGGTCCAGGAGGACGGCAGGCCGGTCGGCGTGGTCACCCGGCAGGACCTGCTGGCCTACCTGGCGACGCCGTAGCCGCGCGACCCGCCACCGCAGGGACGGAGTAGCCCTAAAGAGCCATGGAGCGGCCTAGCCCACTACCGCTAGGCTGGGCGGCAGGTACACACCGCGTAGTCATTCGCGGTCGGGACGCAAGGGGGCTCCGACCGCGAATGTGTCATCGTCGGACGGCGTCGGGCTCGTCGTCGGACGGTAATCGGGGTGGTACTCTAACGCTTCCTGGGGGAGGTCTGTTTTGTGTGCAATTGCTCATGACGCCTGGGACCACGCTCGCGAGGGTGCGGTCCCCTACGTGGCGGTCGGTCCGTTCCGGGTCATGGACGCCTCGAGGGCGCGGTTCGTCGAGCACGTCGTCCGCCTCGTGCGCGCGAGCTCGGCGAGCCCGGTGCTCGTCTACGCCCTGCACGTCGGCGGCCTGAACGCACGCCACCAGCACGACTTCGTCTCGGCGATGAACAGCGCCGACGCGGTCTACGCCGACGGCGGCTCCGTGGTCTGGCTGGCCAAGGTCGCCGGCGCCCGGGACATCGAGCGGGCCCCGACCACCGACGTCGGCTGGGACGTGATCCGCGCGCTGTCCGAAGCCCTGGGCCGACCCGCACGGGTGGCGCTCGTCGGCGGCCCGGTCGGTCTCGCCGAGCGCGCGGGCAGGGCCCTGGAGGAGGGCGCGCCCGTCCAGGTGGTGCTGACCGAGCACGGCTACCACCGCGACTGGGACGGCACCGTGCGCTCGCTGCGCGCGGTGGCTCCCGACGTGACGCTGGTCGGCATGGGGGCGCCGGCGGAGATGGTCTGGTGCCAGCGCGAGCGGGACCGCCTGCCGGCGGGCCTCGTCCTGACCTGCGGCGGCTGGTTCGGCCACATGGTTGGCGACGAGCGTCGCGCGCCCAAGGTGCTGCGGCGCTCCGGGATCGAGTGGGTGGCCCGGGTCGCCCAGTCGCCGGGCCGGCTGGGCCCGCGCTACGTGCGCGGCGTCGGCTCGAGCCTGGCGATGTCGGTGCCGGCCCTGCGCAACAGGTCCGGCCGCCACTGAGCTGAACGTCCTCCCACTGCCGCGGCAGGCTGGCGCACGGTCGGCCCGCCGCGGCAGTGCCGTGTCCCGGCCCGGTGCGGGCATCTGCCGCAAACCGTCTGCACAGCCTCGAGATATCGGTAAATGGCCTTCATGGGCCATTCCTCACTGGTCTGGACACCCCTAGGCTCTTCCTCCTAAGAGGGGGGCCTCTTCCTGTACTGGCGTCGGCAACGCTGTCGTGACGCCGTTTCCTGGGGTGAGCAGTCGACTGTGCGCGTGGTGGGCCCCAGCCGCGCGTGGGGGAGCGTTCGATGAACGTCTTTGAGCTTGTAGTGCGCCTGGGGCGCCGGGGGCTGGGTGCCGTGACGGCGCTGGCCGTGGTGGCCGCCACGCTGGTCACCGGGCTGGCGATGGGCGTGGTGCTGGCGCCGGCCGCCAGCGCCGCGCAGCCCGTTCCGGGACACACGGGTCTGGTCCCGCAGACCCCGAGGACCGACACGCCGATGATCAGCGACGGCGAGATCTTCGACATCGCGGTGGCCGGTGACCACGCCTACGTGGCGGGGTCGTTCACCACGATCGCGAACAAGACCGGCAACACGACGGCCATCAGACAACCCGGCCTGGCCAGCTTCAACTGGAGGACCGGCCAGGTCGACACGACGTTCCGCCCGACCTTCGGCGGGGGCGGGGTCTCGGCGGTGGAGGCCTCTCCGGACGGCACCAGGCTGTTCGTCGCGGGGACGTTCAACACCGTCAACGGGGTGGCCGAGCAGAAGGTGGCCAGCCTGAACCCGACCACCGGTGCCCCGGTCACCGGCTTCTCGTTCACCGGCACCACCAACAACCAGGCCACCGCGCTGGCGGCGACCAACTCCACCCTGTACGTCGGGGGCAAGTTCACCAAGGTGAACGGTGTCTCGATGAGCGGCCTGGCCGCGGTGAACGCCTCGACCGGTGCGGTGGACACGTCGTTCAGCAACCCGATCACCGGCGGCATCGGCGTCAACGGCGCGCTGACGGTCCAGCAGCTGAAGCTGACCCACGACGAGTCGAAGCTGC
>JAICKK010000150.1 GCA_025927955.1 Nocardioidaceae bacterium | reverse complement strand
GTGCGCGAGGGGGGAGTTGAACCCCCACGCCCTTTCGGGCACACGGACCTGAACCGTGCGCGTCTGCCTATTCCGCCACTCGCGCCAGAAGCCCGCTCAGGGTATCCCACGCCCGCGACGGGCCCCAAACCGGTTCATGTGCCCGGCAGGGTCGGCATATGTCAGCCCGTTACGATGCCAACGGAGCAGAGGTAGCCAGCCCGACCCCGGACGCGGCCCGCTACCGCCTGCGCACGCGCCACGAGACAGGGAGAGGAGGGAACCATGGGCCTGCTGCAGAGGTTCGAGAGCCGTCTGGAGCAGATCGTCTCCGGGGCGTTCGCGAAGGCCTTCCGCAGCGCGGTGCAGCCCGTCGAGGTGGCGGCCGCCCTGCAGCGCGAGGTCGACAACACCGCCCAGATCCTCTCCCGCAACCGGCGCCTGGTCCCCAACCAGTTCCACGTCGAGCTCTCGCCCGCCGACCACGCCCGGCTCTCGCCGTACTCCTCGACCCTGGCCCAGGAGCTCACCGAGATGCTGCGCGAGCACGCGCACGACCAGGCCTACGTCTTCACCGGACCGGTCAGCATCGTCTTCGACGAGCGCGACGACCTGACCACGGGCCGTTTCCGGGTGCGCAGCGCGGCCCTCGCGAAGGTGACGCCGAGCGCCGAGCGGACACCCACCGACACCGCCGTACGGCGGGCAGAGGTGGTGCTCGAGGTCAACGGCATGCGGCACCCGATCGAGGCGCCCGGGATGGTCGTGGGTCGCGGCGCGGACGCCGACCTGCGCATCAACGACCCGGGCGTCTCGCGCCGCCACGCCGAGATCCGGGTGCATGCGCGGGCCCCGGACGACCTCGGCGACACCGGCGTCTCCGTCGTCGACCTCGGCTCCACCAACGGCATGTTCGTCAACGACCGCCGTGTCGAGAGGGCGGCCCTGCGCGACGGTGACACCATCAAGGTCGGCCACACGGTCATGACGGTGCACCTGGCGTCGTGGGTGCGGGGCGCGGCCCGGTCCGCGCCGGGACGGTCCGGCTCCTGGGGAGGCAGCGGTGTCTGAGCTGACACTGATGCTGATCCGGTTCGCCTACCTGGCGATCCTGTGGATCTTCGTGCTCTCCGCGGTCTCGGTCGTCCGCTCGGACATGTTCGGCGCCCGGGTCGACTCGACCCCTCGCGCCGAGCGGAAGGCCGACAAGCAGGCCCGCCGCGAGGCGCAGTCGCGCAGCCGGTCCGGGCGGCGGCCGCGCGGCGAGCCCACCTACGTCGCCGTCGTCGACGGTTCGAACGCGGGCGAGACGGTGTCCCTCGACGAGGCGCCGATCCTCGTCGGCCGCGGGGCGGACGCCGCCATCCGCCTCGACGACGACTACGTGTCCACCCGGCACGCGCGCATCGCCCGGTCCGGCGAGCAGTGGTTCATCGAGGACCTCGGGTCCACGAACGGCACCTACATCGGCTCCCACCGCCTGACCCAGCCCACCATCCTGCAGCTCGGCAGCACGGTCCGCATCGGGAAGACCACGCTCGAGCTGAGGAAGTAGGGCACCAGCCCATGCAGCCCATGGACCCCCACCTCTCGAGCGGGGACCCGCCGCACGACGGCGCGTCGCCGAGGCCCCGGCTGGCCCTGCACTACGCCGCGCTCTCCGACGTGGGCCGGGTCCGCAAGGACAACCAGGACTCCGGGTTCGCCAGTGCCCACCTGCTCGTGGTCGCCGACGGCGTCGGCGGCGCGGCGCGAGGCGACGTCGCCAGCAGCACCGCGGTCCAGACGCTGCGCAAGCTCGACGCGCCCCCCAGCGGCGACTCGCTGGAGGCGCTGGCCGGGGCCATCCACCGCACGCACGACCGGATCGCCGAGCTCGTCGAGCACGACCCCGAGCTCGACGGGACGAGCACGACGGTCACCTCGGCGCTCTTCGACGGCTCACGCCTCGGAGTGGCGCACATCGGGGACAGCCGCGGCTACCTGCTGCGCGACGGGGTGCTCTCCCAGCTCACCCGCGACCACACGTTCGTGCAGAACCTCGTCGACGAGGGTCGGATCACCGAGGAGGAGTCCCGCACCCACCCGCACCGCAACCTCATCCTGC
The DNA here is from genome assembly GCA_025927955.1 of Nocardioidaceae bacterium. Taxonomy (GTDB): domain Bacteria; phylum Actinomycetota; class Actinomycetes; order Propionibacteriales; family Nocardioidaceae; genus Nocardioides_B. The sequence goes on along the minus strand of JAICKK010000150.1, from coordinate 7,367 downwards.
GCGCGGTGGACGGGGTGCATGACACCGACCCGGACCTGTTCTACATCGACGTCGCGACCGGCGACCGGGTGCTCCTGTGCAGCGACGGCGTGTCGGGGGTGCTCGACCGGGACCGGCTCACCGACATCCTCGCGAGCGGCTCGGTCGACTTCGCGGCCGTCGAGCTGGTCCGTGCGTCGCTGGAGGCCGGCAGCTCCGACAACGTCACGTGCGTGGTCGCCGACGTCGTCGACACCACCGACCGGGTGCCCGAGCCGCTGCTCGTGGGCGCGGCGGCCGAGCAGGCGCACCGGCGAGGGCTCGCCTCGAAGAGCCTGTTCCGCGGGCACCGCAGCGGCGACACCGGGGAGATCGACGCGGTGCCGGGCGAGGCCGGCGAGGCCGGCGAGGCGGGCGGCGGCGAGGGCGGCCCGAGGCGTCACGACCCGGAGGAGCTGCGCTACGCGCCGCGCCCGCCGCACCGGTTGCGGTGGTTCCGGCGGGTGGTCGTGCTGCTCGTGGTGGTCCTCGTGCTGGTGGTCGCGGCGGTCCTGGGCTACCGCTGGAGCCAGAACCAGTACTTCGTCGCCGCCCACGACGGCCGGGTGGCGATCTTCCGCGGCGTCCAGGCCGACATCCCGGGCCTCTCGATGAACCATGTCGCGCAGGAGACCGACCTGCCCGTGGCCGCGCTGCCCGACTACCCCTCCGGACAGCTGGCGGCCGGCATTCCCGCCGACAGCGCGCGCGAGGCCCGCGACGTCGTGCGGCGCCTGCGCGGCCTGGCCCGGGTCTGCCCCCGACCCGGCGCCCAGGGCCCGGTCGGCGGCGGTCGGGTGCCCTCCTCGCCGCTGCCGTCCTCCAGCCCCTCCTCGCGTCCCTCGTCGAGCCCGTCCCCCTCCGCGCACGCCACCCCCTCCGCACACGCCACTCCCTCCGCACAGGCGACCGCGACGGCAGGCAGCACGGCGGGTCCGCGACTGCGCCCGCCCGAGTGCGTCGAGGCGACCGGATGAGCGCGACGTACGCGTCCGGGCCGGCGCCGGAGCGCTCCTTCGTCCACCGCCGACGGCGCGGGGCCGAGCTGTTCCTGCTGCTGCTCGCCCTGGTCGTGGGCATCGGCGCCTATGCCGCGGTCGGCCTGGGCGTCCAGGGCAGGGTCCCCGCCGACATCGTCGAGTACGGCGGCTGGCTGGCGGGCCTCTGCCTGGCCTGCCACGTCGTGGTCCGACTCACCGCGCCGTACGCCGACCCGGTGCTGCTGCCGATCGTCTCGGCGCTCAACGGCCTCGGGCTCGCGGTCATCCACCGCATCGACCTCGGCTACGCCAAGAGCCACGTGAACATCGGCCCGTTCGCCCAGAACCAGCTGATCTGGATGACGCTCGGCGTGCTGATCTTCATCGGGGTCCTGGTGGGGCTGCGCGACCACCGCCGGCTGCAGGCGTTCACCTACACCTCCGGGCTGGCGGGCATCGTGCTGCTGCTGCTGCCCCTGCTGCCCGTGGTCGGCACGGACATCAACGGCGCCCGGATCTGGATCCATGTCGGCTCCCTCAGCTTCCAGCCGGGCGAGGTCGCCAAGGTGATGCTGGTGCTCTTCTTCGCCGGCTACCTCGTGCTGCACCGCGACGCCCTGGCGCTGGCGGGGCGCCGCTTCGCCGGCGTCGACCTCCCCCGTGGGCGTGACCTCGGCCCGATCCTGCTGATGTGGCTGGTCAGCCTGGCGATCCTGGTCTTCCAGGGCGACCTCGGGTCGTCCCTGCTGTTCTTCGGGCTCTTCCTGGTGATGCTGTACGTCGCGACCGAGCGACCCGGCTGGCTGGTCGTCGGAGCCGCGATGTTCCTCGCCGGGGCGTACTGCGCCTACCTCTTCGTGGGCCACGTGCAGGTCCGCGTGGACGCGTGGCTGCACCCCTTCGCCGCGAGCAGCAACGCCTACCAGCTCGTCCAGGGCCTCTACGGCATGGCCTGGGGCGGCCTCGTCGGACGCGGGCTCGGGCAGGGCGACCCGACCATCACGCCGCTCGGCTTCTCCGACTTCATCATGGCCTCCGTGGGCGAGGAGCTGGGACTGACCGGCGTGATGGCGGTGCTGCTGCTCTACGGCATGATCACCGAGCGCGCGCTGCGCACCGCCCTGGTGTGCCGCGACGCCTTCGGCAAGCTGGTGGCGGTCGGCCTCGGCGTGGTCTTCGCACTCCAGGTCTTCGTCGTGGTCGGCGGGGTGACCCGGCTGATCCCGCTGACCGGCCTCACCACACCGTTCCTGTCCTACGGCGGCTCGTCGCTGGTGGCCAACTGGGCGATCATCGCCCTGCTGCTGCGGATCTCCGACCAGGCCCGCCGGCCGCTCCCCGAGCTGGCGGCCCCCGAGGACGACGCGACGACGGTGGTGCAGCTGAGGTGAGTCTCCCGTGAACAAGCCGATCCGCACCATGGCGATCTTCTGCATGCTGCTGTTCATCGCGCTACTGGCCAACAGCACCTACCTGCAGTACGTCGACGCCGACCACCTGAACTCCCGCTCGGACAACAAGCGGGTGCGCGACGCGGAGTTCTCCCGTGAGCGCGGCGCGATCGTGGTCGGCGGCACCTCGGTCGCCAAGAGCCGCAAGACCAAGGACCAGTACACCTACCAGCGCGTCTACACCCAGCCCTACGAGTACGCCCCGCTGACCGGGTACTTCTCCTACATCTACGGCCGCTCCGGGATCGAGGCCAGCCAGAACGACATCCTCTCCGGCAGCGACCCCCGCCTGTTCGTCAACCGGGTCGTCGACATGCTCGGCGACAGCCAGCCCAAGGGCGGCTCGGTCACCTTGACGATCGACCCCAAGGCGCAGAAGGCGGCGTTCGACGGCCTGGCCGCGCTCGGCCCGAACGTGCAGGGTGCCGTGGTGGCCCTCCAGCCGTCGACGGGCAAGGTGCTGGCGATGGTCAGCTCCCCGACGTACGACCCGAACCGGCTGGCCTCCCACGACTTCGGCGCCGTGCAGAAGGCGTGGAAGAAGCTGAACGCGAACCCGGACCGCCCGCTGCTGAACCGCGCGATCCAGGAGGTCTACCCGCCCGGCTCGACGTTCAAGCTGGTGACGGCCGCGGCGGCGCTCTCCAGCGGCCAGTACACCCCCACCACCAAGGTCAAGGGCGGCACCAGCCTGGACCTGCCGCTGACCACGACGAACCTGGTCAACGAGAACGGCAGCAACTGCGGGGGCGACCCCATCACGCTCACGCAGGCGCTCGAGGTGTCGTGCAACGTGTCGTTCGGGAGCATCGGCCTCAAGCTCGGCGACGACGCGCTGCGCGCCCAGGCCCGCAAGTTCGGGTGGGGCCAGACCTACCTCGCCGGGCTCAACGGGCAGGCGGCCTCCCAGTTCCCGGCCCACCCCGACGCCCCGCAGACCGCGCTGTCGGCCATCGGCCAGTTCGACGTCGCCGCCACCCCGCTGCAGATGGCCGTCGTGGCCGCCGGCATCGCGGACGGGGGGACCGTCATGCGGCCCTACCTCGTCGACGAGATCCGGGCGCCGGACTTCTCCGTGCTGGACAAGACCCGCCCGGAGGTCTACCGGAGCAACGCGGTCTCCGCGTCGGTGGCCCGCGACCTGACCCAGATGATGGTCGAGGTCGTCGACCGGGGCACCGGCACCACCGCACAGATCCCCGGCATCAAGGTCGCCGGCAAGACGGGTACGGCGCAGAGCTCGCCGTCGCGGCCGCCGTACGCCTGGTTCGTCTCGTTCGCGCCGGCGGACAACCCGAAGGTCGCGGTGGCGGTGCTCGTCGAGGACGCCGGCGTGGCCCGCGACGCGATCTCGGGAAGCGGGCTGGCGGCACCGATCGCCAAGAAGGTCATGGAGGCGGTGATCGGGAAGTGACCGGCAGCAGCCCGGGGGGCGACGCGCAGCCTCGCTACCGGCTCGACGCCCGGATCGCCACCGGCGGCATGGGCGAGGTGTGGCGCGCCACGGACGTGGTGCTCGGCCGGCAGGTGGCGGTCAAGCTGCTCAAGGCCGAGTACGCCGACGACCCGTCCTTCCGCAGCCGGTTCGAGACGGAGGCCCGCAACGCCGCGGCCCTGCACCACCCGAACGTCGCGGCGATCTTCGACTTTGGCGAGCGCACCGACGAGGGAGGGTCCCCGCGGCCGTACCTGGTGATGGAGCTGGTGCCGGGCGAGCCGCTGTCGAACCTGCTGCGCGGCGGTCAGCCGATGCCGGCCGATACCGCGGCGCACCTGTTGGCGCAGGCCGCGGACGGCCTGGCGGCGGCGCACGACCTCGGCATCGTGCACCGCGACATCAAGCCGGCCAACCTGCTGATCACGCCGGACCGGACGGTGAAGATCACCGACTTCGGCATCGCGCGAGCAGCCGACGCCGTCGCGCTGACCCGCACGGGCCAGGTGCTGGGCACCCCGCAGTACCTCTCCCCCGAGCAGGCCGAGGGCCGGCCCGCCACGTTCTCCAGCGACATCTACTCCCTCGGCGTGGTGCTCTACGAGTGCCTGGCCGGCAGCCGCCCGTTCACCGGCGACTCCCCGGTGGCGATCGCCCTCGCCCATCTGCGCCAGGACCCGCCGCCGCTGTCCGCCGACGTGCCCGAGCCGATGCGCCGCACCGTGCAGACCGCGCTCGCGAAGGACCCGTCGCGCCGGTTCGGCTCGGTCCGCGAGCTCGCCGCCGCGCTGCGCGGCGGTCCCGTGCCGGGGGCGGCCGACCTCGCCGGCGACGAGCCGACCCGCGTGCAGCCGACCGGCTCCGCCCGCGCCGGCACGGCGGCCGCGGTCGGTGGGCTCGCGGCGGCGGTGCCGGAGCCGGACGGGCTCGGCGACACGCGCACCACCCCCGTCCCTGCACCCGAGGGCGCCGGGCGGGACGAGCGCGGGCCGGGCGAGCCGCGCCGGGGCGGCCTGCCCGGGTGGTGGCCCTGGCTGCTCGTCGCCCTCGTCCTGCTGGCCGCCGGTGTGGTGGCGCTGTTCTGGCTGACCGGCAACCCGGGCGGCTCGGGCCCCGGGCCCGCGAAGCCCTCCGGCCAGGCCAGTCCCACCGGTCGGGCCACGCACCGGGCCTCGCACACACCCTCGCCCAGCTCGACCCCGTCACCGACGCCGCAGCAGGTGGAGGTGCAGGCGGCCGACTACGTCGGCAGGCCCGCCGCCGCGGTCCGCGGGGACCTGGAGGGCCTCGGCCTGCGGGTCGCCCAGCGCACCGTGGACAACCCCGGTGACCAGGAAAGCGGCACGGTCGCGGACCTCACCCCGACCGGGCTGCTCGACAAGGGCGCCACCGTGACCATGTCGGTCTACCGCGCCACCTCCCCCTCCTCGACGCCCACCCCGTCGTCCACTCCCACCCCCACGGGGTCCCCGAGCACCTCGCCGAGCACCTCCCCGAGCTCGACGTCCAGCCCCTCGAGCACCGCGTCGGGCAGCGGAGGACCGGGCAACGGGAACGGCGGCGGCAACGGCGGCGGCAACGGCAACGGCGGGGGTGGGGGCAACGGCGGGGGCGGGGGCCAGGGCAACGGCCAGGGCAACGGGAACGGCCAGGGCCACCAGGACGCGGCTGCCGCGCTCGGAACGGGAGCCGGTCGGCGATGAGCAACCACCAGAGCGCCGGCGGCCTGCGGGTGGGCGGCCGCTACGAGCTCGGCGAGCTGCTCGGCCGCGGCGGCATGGCCGAGGTGCGCAAGGGCCGCGACGTCCGGCTGGGCCGCGTCGTCGCGATCAAGCGGCTGCGCACCGACCTGGCGGGCGACTCGACGTTCCAGGCGCGGTTCCGCCGGGAGGCGCAGAGCTCCGCGGCGCTCAACCACCCCGCGATCGTGTCGGTCTACGACACCGGCGAGGAGCGGGCCACCGACGGCTCCGGGGTCCCGCAGCCCTACATCGTCATGGAGTACGTCGCGGGACGCACCCTGCGCGACATCCTCCGCGAGGGCCGCAAGATCCTGCCGGAGCGGGCCCTGGAGATCACCTCCGGGGTGCTCGCGGCCCTCGACTACAGCCACCGCGCCGGCATCGTGCACCGCGACATCAAGCCCGCCAACGTCATGCTCACCCCGACCGGCGACGTGAAGGTGATGGACTTCGGCATCGCCCGCGCGATCGCCGACTCGTCCTCGACGATGACGCAGACCGCCGCCGTGGTCGGCACCGCGCAGTACCTCTCCCCCGAGCAGGCTCGCGGCGAGACCGTGGACTCGCGCAGCGACGTCTACTCCACCGGCTGCCTGCTCTACGAGCTGCTGACCGGTCGGCCGCCCTTCGTGGGTGACAGCCCCGTGTCGGTCGCCTACCAGCACGTGCGCGAGCAGGCGGCCGCGCCCTCGACCCTGGACCCCGATCTGCCGCCCGACGTGGACGCGATCGTCATGAAGGCGCTCGTCAAGCGCGTCGAGGAGCGCTACCAGAGCGCGTCGGCCATGCGCGCGGACATCGAGCGGTACCTCGCCGGCAAGCCGGTCTCCGCGCCCGCCGTACCCGTGGTCGAGGACGAGTTCCTGCCACCTGACGGCCAGGCCGCGACCTCGCTGTTCGACGACGCAGCGGTCGAGGAGCCCTCCGGGCGGCAGCGCGAGGGCAGGCGGTGGCCGCTGGTGCTGCTGATCCTCGCCGTGCTGGCCACCCTTGTGGTCGCGGTGGTGCTCGGACGGACGCTGCTGGGCGGCGGCCCGACGCAGAAGGACGTCCCGAAGGTGGTCGGCCTCACCCTGGCCCAGGCCCGCGACCACCTCGGTTCGGCGGGACTCAAGGTGGGCACCGTCTCCCGCGAGCCGTCCCCGGACGTACGGCGCGGGCGGGTCGTGTCCCAGGACCCGGACGCGCTGTCCACGCTCGCCCCCGGGCAACCCGTGGACCTGACGGTCTCGACCGGCAAGCCCGACGTGGTGGTGCCCTACGTCATCGGCGAGGACAAGGACACCGCCCGGCAGAAGGTCACCGATGCGGGGCTGCGGGCCAAGCTCACCGAGACGCGCTCCGACGAGAAGCGGGGCACCGTGGTCCGCACGGACCCCAACGCCGCGCAGAGCGTGTCGTCGGACAGCCTGGTCACGCTCTACTACTCCGCCGGCCCCAGGCAGGTGCCCAGCGTCGTCGGTCTGAGCGAGACGGCCGCGCGCAAGAAGCTCACCGACGCCGGCTTCGGGGTCGACGTCGTCCTGGACTCCCAGACCGCGGCGACGAAGGGCACCGTGCTCAGGCAGAGCCCGTCGGCGTACACCCCCCAGCGCCAGGGGACCACCGTCGTCATCACGGTCTCGGACTACAAGAAGCCGAAGCCCCCGACGCCCACCCCGACACCCACGCCCACCCCGACGCCCACGCCGACGCCCACGCCGACGCCCACCGCGACGCCGTCCCCCAGCCCGTCGCCGTC
>JAICKK010000068.1 GCA_025927955.1 Nocardioidaceae bacterium | reverse complement strand
GCGCTCAGCGGCGGCGCGCCCACCACGTGACGGCGACGCCCGTGAACAGGCCGCCGACGCCCATCGCGACCGGCGCGGCGACGAGCGTGTCGAGCAGCGGAGCGCCGATGTCGCTCATCCGTCCCGGGCCGACGGCACCGCCCGCCAGGGCCACGAGGCCGGTGAGAAGAAGCCCGCCCAGCACACCGGACCCCGCGCCGCGCAGCAGCCCGACGTCGTAGGTCAGCGCCGGATGCCGGCGCAGCACCAGCACGGTGGCCAGGACCGCAGCCGCCACCGGCGCCACGACCAGTGCGTCCAGCCAGGCCGGCGGCGTCCCAGGAGCCGGGAGGGCCGCCAGCAGCGGGAACGCGGGCACCGGGCCGAGGGTGACGGCGGCCGGCGAGACCAGGGTGCCGGCGCCGACCGAGAAGCCCGGCCCCAGCAGGTACGACGAGGACAGCAGCGCCGCGTTCGGGGCGACCGCCGCGACCACCACGGTGTACAGCAGGCCACCGGCGACGTCCGCGTGCAGCCGCGAGAGCACGTTGGCCGCGGTGTCGAAGTCGACGAGGAGGGCGACCGTGGCGAGCACCGAGCCCGCGGCGACCAGCAGCAGCGTCGCGGACACGGCTCCCAGGGCGCAGGCGCGCAGCGACTCGGGGACCCGGTGCCTCCAGGCGAGGCGAGACCCGCGCAGCAGCCCGGTGCCGCCGCCGGCCAGGCCGACGACCACCCCGCCCAGGAACGACCACGGCAGGCTCGGGGCGGCGCTCGCGGTGCCGGCCAGCACCGCGCAGACGAGCGCCACCACGCCGTACAGGCCGGACAGGACGAGGGTGGCCACGCCCAGGGCGCGCGCGTCCTCGACCGCCGACGTGGACGCCGCCCACACCCCGAGGCGGTGGGCGACGTAGAGGCTGACCGCCGTGAGCCCCAGAGGCAGGGCGGTCAGCGTGACCGCCACCGAGCCGGTGGCCAGGTGCAGGTGCGCGCCGTGGGCCATCAGCCAGGCGTCCGTGCCGACGCGCAGGGCGTCGCGGGTGGTCCCGTGGGCGCCGGCGTCCGAGGCGTACCAGCCGACGAGCGCCACGACCATGCAGCCGGCCAGCACGATCGCGGGGGCGGCCAGGCCCGCGAGGGCCGAGGTCAAAGTGAGCGACCGCGGCGCCGAGGCGGCCGCGTCGCGGGTGGCAGGCGGGTCCAAAAGGTCGGTCATCGGGGCCATCTTGGACCAGGGCAGGGCGCGTCGTGGGCTCCCACGCCGACTGGGCCTCACGCCCGCACCGTGCGTACGGTGAGGGCCGCACAGGTTCGGGCCACCACGACGACGCGAGGGAGGGCGGGTGACGGGCGAGGAGCGGTCCGCGGCCCGGCGACGGCTGCGCTGGCGGCACCTGGTGACCGCCCCCGTGGTGGTGACGGTGGTGGTGGTCCTCACCGGGGTCCTCGCCCGCAACGGCACGGCGGGCCCACGACCGGGCCGCGGGACGCCGACCGCCTCTGCCGGCAGGCCGGCCGCCTCCGCGGGCACGACACCCTCGAGCGCCCCGGCCCTCACCGCCGACGACCTGCTGCCACGCTCCGACCTGCGCCGCCTCGGCCCCGGACCGTGGCGGGTCGCCGGGACCGACACCGCACCGCCCGGCGCGGGCCCCGGGTCGGCCTGCCGCCAGGGTCGGGTCGCCGACCCGGCCGCGCTGTCCGCCCTGGTGCGCACGTTCCGGTCCGCCTCCCGGCCCGCCCGCGTCGCACAGCAGAGCGTGGAGGTCTCGTCGTCGCCGCGGCGGGCCGTGGCGGCCTACCGGGCCACGCTCGGGTGGTTCGCCGGCTGTCGGGCCGCACGCGTCCAGCTGCTCGACGCGCACCCGGTCGACGGGGTCGGCGACCGGGCCGAGGTGCTCACGCTGCGGTGGTGGCGACGGCCGGCGACCACGCTCGGCGTCGCGGTGGCCCGCGTGGGCGCCGTCACGACGTCCACGGTCACCGCGGTGTCGGCCGCCGGCGGGCCCAGACCGCGACCGGCGGCGCAGGCGCTCGCACTCGCCGGGTCGGTGGCCCGGCTGTGCCCGGTCGCCGGCGCGCCCCGGTGCCGGCGCCATCCCGTCCTTCGCGAGAGCCCCCTGCCCACCGACGGCTCCGGCTCCCGGCTGCTCGCCGCGGTCGACCTGCCGCCCGTCGGGGCCGTCGACCGGCCCTGGGTCGGCACCCGGCCCGTCGCGGTGCACGTCGACCGGCCCACGACCAGCTGCGACCGCGTGGGCCTCGTGAGCGCCGGCGCGAGGAGCGGGCAGACCCGCACGTTCCTGGTCCCCGGAGCCGGCCTGCCGCCGCGGTTCGGCCTCACCGAGACCTCCGGCGGCTTCCCCACCGGCCGGGCCGCCGCCCGGTTCGTGACCGCCCTCCGTGCCTCGGTGACCAGCTGCGAGAAGCGCGACCCGGCCACCAGGGTCGGTCCCGGGCGGCGACTGCCGGACCGGTCGGCCGCGGTCGACGGCTCGGCGTGGGACCTGTCCACCTCGTTGTCGGCGACCCGGACCGTCCGGTTCCGGCTGGGCGTGGTCCGTGTCGGGAGGCGGGTCGCCCGGCTCACGTTCACCCCGGCCACGGGCGGTGACCTGAGCACCGCCGCGTTCGACGCGCTGCTCCGGCGGGCCGGTGAGCGCCTGGGGTGAGGAGACCGTCCGCGATGGAGGCCCGGTCGCCCCCTCCCCCGCGCCCCGGGGACAGCCGGACGAGTCGTGCGGCAGGCACGTAGGGTCGCGCCATGCCGACCAGCCGTGCCGACGCCGTCACCGCCGACGAACGCAGCCCCCTGCGCGGTCGCCGGGACCTGTTCGACCTGCCCGACGGCGTGGTGTACCTCGACGGCAACTCGCTGGGCGCGCTGCCCCGGTCGGTCCCCGATCGGGTGCGAAGGGTCGTGGCCCAGGAGTGGGGCGTCGGGCTGATCTCGTCGTGGAACTCGGCCGGCTGGGTCGACCTCGCACGCCGGGTGGGCGACCGGATCGCGCCGCTCGTCGGCGCCGCGCCGGGCGACGTGCACGTCGGCGACTCCACCTCCGTGACGCTGTTCAAGACGCTGGTCGCCGCCTGCCGGCTGCGGCCGGACCGGCGGGTGCTGGTGGTCGAGCCGACGACGTTCCCCACCGACGCGTACGTCGCCTCGGGGGTGGCCCGGCTGCTCGGGCTGGAGCTGCGCTGGTGCGACCCGGCGGACCCCGCCGCGGTGCTCGACGAGGACGTCGCCGTGCTCTCGCTGACCCACGTCGACTTCCGGACCGGCGCGATGTACGACCTGGCGGGCCTCACCGCCGCCGCGCACGGGGTCGGCGCCCTCGTCCAGTGGGACCTGTGCCACTCCACCGGCGCCGTCCCCGTCGACCTCACCGCCGCGGACGCGGACGCGGCCGTCGGCTGCACCTACAAGTACCTCAACGGCGGCCCCGGGTCGCCGGCGTTCGCGTGGGTGCATCCGCGGCACCACGGCGCCTGGGACCAGCCGGTCACCGGGTGGTTCGGACACGCGCACCCGTTCGAGATGGACCGCGAGTTCACGCCGGCCGACGGCATCACCCGGATGGCGTCGGGCACCCCGCCCGTCCTGGCGCTGTCCGCGCTGGACTCCGCCCTCGACGCCTTCGACGGGGTCGGCATGCCGGCGCTGCGCGAGGCGTCGCTGTCGCTGAGCGACCTCTTCCTGGCCCTGGTCGACGAGCGCCTCGGGTCCGCGGTCGAGGTGGTGACGCCCCGCGAGCACGCCCGCCGCGGCAGCCAGGTCTCCCTGCGCCATCCCGACGCGTACGGCGTGGTGCAGGCCCTCGTGGCGCGCGGCGTCGTCGGCGACTTCCGCACCCCGGACGTGGCGAGGTTCGGGTTCGCGCCGCTCTACGTCACCCACACCGACGTGCACGACGCCGTGGACCACCTGGCCGCGGTGCTCGGCGGCGAGGAGCACCGGCGCCCGGAGTACGCCGTGCGCAACGCGGTGACCTGACCGCGCGCCCGCCGTACCACGGTGCCCGTCGGTCGGGTGCGCTCAGGCGGTCGGTCGCTCCGTGGGGACCCAGAAGCGCAGCTTCCCGTTCCGGACGTCCTCGAGGACGCCGCCGTTGCTCTCGATGACCTTGCGTGAGGCCACGTTGTCCTCGTCGCAGGTCACCAGCGCGGGGTCGATGCCCCGCTCGGCGGCGACGGTGCACATCAGCCCGAGGGCGACGGTGCCGTACCCCTGGCGGCGGGCGGAGGGGCGCACGGCGTACCCGATGTGGCCGCCCACCTCCTCCAGCCACGGGGTGAGCTCGTGACGCAGGGAGATGCGACCGACCACCGTGTCCGTCTCGTCGACCATCCACAGGTAGGTGCCGGTGACCCACGACGACGGCTTGGGCGTCGCCGGGTCGTCGAGCGCCCGGGTGTAGGCGCAGAACTCCTCGAACACACCGGGGTCGGCGAGCCGGGACAGGGAGTAGTCCACGCCGGGGAAGCCCGGCTCGGCGGGGATCACCAGCTCGAGGTAGTGCCCGTTGCCCTCCCCCGCCAGCTCGCGCAGGGCGGCGAGGTAGGAGGACTGGTAGCGCGGGTCGGGACCGGTCAGTCGCAGCGGCACGGCTCGGCCCTCACACGACTCCGGCCAGCGGCTCGCGCTGCTCCAGCCAGTGCAGGAGTGCACGGGCGCCGAAACCTGTCGCGCCCTTGGTGTACTCGAACTCGTCGCTGGGCGAGTCGCCCACGGACGCGATGTCGAGGTGGGCCCACGGCAGCCCGCCGGTGAAGTGCTGCAGGAACAGGGCGGCGGTGATGGCGCCGGGGACCCCTCCGGCGTTGTCGGCGTCGGCGACCTTGGAGGCGATCCGCTCCTCGTAGTCGGCCACGAGCGGCATCCGCCACAGCGGCTCGCCCGCGGACAGCGACGCGGCCCGCAGCGTGCCCGCCAGCGCGTCGTCGGTGGCGAACAGGCCGCCGGTGCGCTGGCCGAGGGCGGTCTTGATGGCGCCGGTGAGGGTCGCGACGTCGACCAGGACGTCGGGCTCGAGCTCGGCGACGGCGTAGGCGAGCGCGTCGCCGAGGACCAGGCGCCCCTCGGCGTCGGTGTTGGTGACCTCGGTGGTGCGGCCGCCGTAGTGGGTGATCACGTCGCCGGGGCGCATGGACCTGCCGCCCACGGCGTTCTCCGCGAGCGGCAGCAGCCCGGTGACCCGCACCGGGCAGTCGACCTCACGCAGCGCGCCGAGCACGGAGAGCACCACGCCGGCGCCCGTCATGTCCCGCTTCATGGTCATCATGGCGTCTCGGGGCTTGATGGACAGGCCGCCGGAGTCGAACGTGATCCCCTTGCCGACGAGCACGACGTGACGGGCCTTCCGGGCGCCCCGCCGCGGGCTGTAGTCCAGCCGGACCAGCCGGGGTGGGCTCGCCGAGGCCTGCCCGACCCCGAGGATCCCGCCGAAGCCGTCGGCGGCCAGCGCCTTCTCGTCCCAGGTCTTGATGCCCAGCTGCGCCGACGCGGCGACCTCCGCCGCCTGCTCGGCCATCCAGGCCGGGTTCTTCACGTTCGAGGGCACCAGCGCCAGGGTCCGCGCGCTCCACCCCGCACGGGCGACGACCAGGGCCCGGGCCAGCACGTCCTTGCGGGCGTCCGCGTCGACCAGGCCGGCCAGCACGACCCGCTCGACCGGCTTCGTCTGCGCACCGCCGGACCGCCAGTGGAACTCGAAGGACCCCAGCACGATCCCCTCGACCAGGGCACGCAGGCCCCCGTCGTCGCAGAGCGCGCCCAGCGAGGTGGCGACCGAGACCCGGCCCCGGGTACGGCGGGCCAGCACCGCACCGGCCCGGCGCAGGTCGTCGCTGGTGCCGGCCCCGACGCCGACCAGAAGCACCTCGCGCAGCCCGGTGTTGCTGAGCCCCGAGCTGTCCAGCACGACCCGGTCGACGGCCTCGCCGACCTTGCCGGTCATCGACGCGGCGTCGAGCAGGGCGAAGAGGTCCTCCCCGAGCTCGTCGACGAGCTCCGCGGAGCCCGGCCCGAGCGTCGGGCCGTGCTCGTCGGCCAGGACGGGGACGGCGACGACGTCGACGTTCGGCACTGCCGAGGGGGCGAGGTCGCTGAGGTCGACCTGCGGCGGTGACACCTGGACGGGCAGTCCCACAGACCCTCCTCGGGATGGGTAGAAGGCGACCCTACCCCCGGCCGTGGACAGGGGTGAGCCGGCCGGGAGCCGCGACGACGGGCAGGGACGTGCAAGGACCCCGTCCGCTCGGCTGAGCGGACGGGGTCCCAGGGAACGCTTGCGGCTGTGTCGGGCGGCTGGGTCAGCCGACGACCTGGTGGAGCGCCTCTCCGAGCGCTCCGGCTTCCTCCGCGTTGAGCTCGACCACCAGACGGCCACCCCCCTCGAGAGGCACGCGCATCACGATGCCGCGGCCCTCCTTCGTGACCTCGAGCGGGCCGTCGCCCGTCCGCGGCTTCATCGCCGCCATGCGCACACCTCTTCCTGTGTCTGTGCGCCTGGGTCCGGCGCTGGTCGGTTGCTCGGGCCCATTATTCCCTACGCGGCCGAGCGGCACCGAGCAACCCGGGGGCAACCCGTGGGCGACCCGGGGGCAACCCGGGGCAACCTCCTGCGAGGGCCGGCTCGGGTGGCGACGCCGCGGACGTGCGGCAGACTCGGGGCTGAGCAGGCGTGCACCCACCGGGAGGAAGACCGACATGACAGAGCCGTCCGCCGCCACCGGCCAGCCCGTCGAGTACGACCTCAGCGACGGGGTCGCGACCCTCACGCTGAACCGGCCCGAGGCGATGAACAGCCTCGACGTCGCCACCAAGCTGGCGCTCGCGGAGAGCGTCGCCCGGGCCGCCGACGACCCCGCCGTACGCTGCGTGGTCCTCACCGGCGCCGGCCGGGCCTTCTGTGTCGGCCAGGATCTCAAGGAGCACGTCGGCCTGCTGCGCGACGGCCCCTCCGAGGAGTTGTTCGCGACGGTCCCCGAGCACTACAACCCGATCGTGACGACGCTGGCCACGATGCCCAAGCCGGTCCTCGCCGCCGTCAACGGGGTCGCGGCGGGCGCGGGCGCGAGCCTGGCCTTCGCCTGCGACCTGCGGGTGCTGGCGAGCAGCGCCGGCTTCAACCTCGCCTTCTCGGGCATCGCCCTGTCCTGCGACACCGGCTCGTCGTGGAGCCTCCCACGCCTGGTGGGGCCGGCCAAGGCGCTGGAGCTGCTCTACCTCCCCCGCACGGTCGGCGCCGAGGAGGCGCTCGACCTCGGGCTGGCCAGCACGGTCGTCCCGGACGAGGAGCTGGCCGGGCACGTACGCGCGCTCGCCCGCCGGCTCGCCGACGGGCCGACGGTCGCCTACGGCGCCATCCGCCGGTCGGTCCGCCACTCGGCCGGTCACGACCTCGAGGCCTCGTTGGCGTTCGAGGCCGAGATGATGGCACTCACCGGGGCGACCGAGGACCACCGGAACGCGGTCGACGCGTTCCTGGCCAAGCAGAGGCCCCGGTTCCAGGGCCGCTGACCCCGCCGAGGCGTCCCGTCCCGCGATCGCCAGCCCGCCGAGGCGTCCCGTCCCGCGATCGCCAGCCCGCCGAGGCGTCCCGTCCCGCGATCGGCCTGGGGACAAGAGCGCAGAACAAGACGCCTCAGCGTTTCCGGGACCACAGAACAAGACGCCTCAGCGTTTCCGGGACCACAGAACAAGACGCCTCGGCGCAACAACGGAACCGCAGAGCACGGAGGGCACGACCAGGCGCTGGGGGCGGTGGACGCTCAGTGGCTGCGTGCGGGGTCCCCGGGCCCGATCCTTCGGCGCAGCCGGCGCAGGGCGGCGTCGAGGACCAGCTCCACCGCCGGCCGGACCAGCCGGAACGCGAGCGCCCCGAGCCGGCCACCGGGGAGCACCAGCACCTCCGCCCACACGAACGTGCTGGCCTCGGGGCCACGGGCGCGGACGGCGAACTCCCCCTCGCCCCGGACCACGCGGCCACGGTGCAGCACCTCGCACCGGCCGCCTCCGTCCGCGTCGCGCTGCCACCGCGTGATCGTCATCGGGTCCCAGAAGCCCACCGGCCCCACGCCCGTCCAGGCCCGCAGCCGGCCGCCCACACCGTCGGCCGCGTCCACGCGCTCGACCCGGGTCAGCGGCACCCACTCGCCCTGGCGGGGCCAGTCGGTGGCGTAGTCCCACAGCGCCGCGGGGGGCACGGCGACGTCGACCCGCCGCTCCAGCCGGACGCGCACGCTCAGCCGTCCGCAGAGCGCGACGGCGTCTCGCGCTCGGCGGCGAGCCGGTCGAGCAGGGCGTCCACCTCCGACATGCGGTAGCCACGGAAGGCCGTGGTGAACCTGACCTCGCGCAGGTCCTGGGCGGTCAGCGGGCCGTCCGCCGGGACCCGCGCATCGGGGCGGTCGTCGAAGGTCTCGGCCATCGTGCCGCCGCGCCCGACGGCGACGACGGCCACCGCGCCCATCAGGAGCACCACGAGGATGGCGAAGAACCAGGTCATGCGGCCGATGGTACGGCGGGCGGTCAGGTGCCGTTGGTGGGCGGCGGCGACTCCCCGCCGCCCGGGCGCGGGTCGCGGCGGTGCCGGCGGGCCGCCACCATCACCGCGACCGCCTCGTCGGGGTCGTCGGTGACCCGCAGGAGGTCGACGTCCGCCGGCGAGATGTTGCCGCCGACGAGGACGGTGTGGCGCACCCAGTCGACCAGCCCCGACCAGTAGTCGCGACCGACCAGCACGATGGGGAACGACGTCACCTTGTGCGTCTGCACCAGCGTGAGCGCCTCGAACAGCTCGTCGAAGGTCCCGAAGCCGCCGGGCAGCACGATGAATCCCTGGGCGTACTTGACGAACATCGTCTTGCGGGCGAAGAAGTAGCGGAAGTTCAGGCCCAGGTCGACGTAGTCGTTCATGCCCTGCTCGAAGGGCAGCTCGATCCCCAGCCCGACCGACACCCCGCCCGCCTGGCAGGCGCCCTTGTTCGCGGCCTCCATGACTCCCGGGCCGCCGCCGGTGATGACCGCGAACCCGGCGTCGGCGAGCCCGCGCCCGATCCGCTCGGCCAGGGCGTACGACGGGTCCGTGACACTCGTGCGGGCCGACCCGAACACCGAGATCGCCGGGCCGAGCTCGGCCAGCGCGCCGAAGCCCTCGACGAACTCGCTCTGGATCCGCATGACCCGCCACGGGTCGGTGTGCACCCAGTCGCTGGGGCCGCGGCTGTCGAGCAGGCGCTGGTCGGTGGTGCTGTCCTCGACCTGCTCGCGGCGCATCACCAGGGGACCGCGGTGATGCTCCGGAACCCGGTCCTCGTGCTGCTCCCCGGGCGCGGGCGCCGCGAGGGGCTCGTCGGGCTCGTCGAGCCGGTCGTCGGCGAGGCTCACGGCGCCACCTCGAGCCAGGAGCGCAGCGCGCGCTCGACCTGGGTCACCTGCGCCAGCGGCACGAACTCGTCCTGCCGGTGCGCGAGGTGGGGGTCGCCGGGTCCGAAGTTGACGGCGGGCACGCCCAGGGCGCTGAAGCGGGCGACGTCGGTCCACCCGAACTTGGGGTTGACCTTCCCGCCGACCGCCGCCACGAAGGCCGCGGCCGCCGGGACGGACAGGCCCGGCAGCGCCGCCGGCGCGGAGTCGCTCACCTGCACGTCGTACCCCTCGAAGACCTCGCGCACATGCGCGACCGCGTCCTCGACGGACCGGTCGGGGGCGAACCGGTAGTTCACCGAGACCGTGCACACGTCGGGCAGCACGTTGCCGGCCACCCCGCCGGAGACGAACACGGCGTTGAGGCCCTCGTGGTACTCCAGCCCGTCGATCACCGGGCGGCGCGGCTCGTAGGCGTTGAGCCGGGCGAGCACCTCGCCGGCGCCGTGGATCGCGTTGACGCCCGTCCACGCGCGGGCCGAGTGCGCCCGCGTCCCGCGGGTGGTGACGTCGACGCGCAGGGTGCCCTGGCAGCCGGCCTCGACCACGCCGTCGGAGGGCTCCATGAGGATCGCGAAGTCCGCCTCGAGCAGCTCCGGGTGGTCCCGCGAGAGCAGGTGCAGGCCGTTGCGCTCGGCCTCGACCTCCTCGCACTCGTAGAACAGGAACGTCAGGTCGCGGTTGGTCTCCGGCATGGTCGCGGCGACCCGCAGCGCCACCGCCACCCCGCCCTTCATGTCGCAGGCTCCCAGCCCGTGCAGCCGGGTCTCGTCCCGCCGGGCCGGCAGGTTGTCGTTGACCGGCACCGTGTCGAGGTGCCCCGCCACGACGACCCGCTCGGGCCGCCCCTGGTGGGTGCGGGCGACCACGGTGTTGCCGAACCGCTGCACGTCCAGGTGGTCGAGGGCACGCAGGGCAGACTCGACCACGTCGGCGATCTGCTGCTCCTCACCGCTCACCGACGCGACGTCGACGAGCGCCTGCGTCAGGTCGACGGCGTCCACGGTGAGGTCCATGGCTCCATGAAACCAGCCGCAACGCGCTCGCGCCCGAATTCGGCTGCTTCGCTCGCTTCGGTAGCGTTGTCGCCGTGACCACGACCCCCGCCCCGACGCCGTCCGAGGCGTCCGTCCCGACGTGTGCCTGGGGCTACGGCCTGGCCACCTACGCCGGCACGGGTGGTCAGGGGGGCGAGGGTGGCGTGCTCGACACGTGGTACCCCTCGCCGCGGCTCGGCGAGGCCGACGACGACCTCGAGGCCCCCGCGGACCTCACGATGCTCGAGGGCGTCGACGAGGTCCGCGCGGTGCGTCGCAGCGTCGTGCGCACCGTCGTGACGGACCTGCAGGCCGCGCCGACCGACGCCCCGGACGCCTGGCTGCGCCTGCACCTGCTCAGCCACCGCCTGGTCCGGCCCCACACGGTCAGCCTCGAGGGTGTCTTCGGGGTGCTCGCCAACGTCGTGTGGACCGACGCCGGCCCGTGCGCGGTGGCGGGCTTCGAGAGCACCCGGCTGCGGATGAGGCAGGCCCGCGGACACGTGACGGTGCTGGGCGTGGACAAGTTTCCCCGCATGACCGACTACGTGCTGCCCTCCGGCGTGCGGATCGCCGACGCCGACCGGGTCCGGCTCGGTGCGCACCTGGCGGAGGGCACCACCGTCATGCACGAGGGCTTCGTGAACTACAACGCGGGCACGCTCGGCGCCTCCATGGTCGAGGGCCGGATCAGCGCCGGTGTGGTGGTCGGCGAGGGGTCGGACGTCGGGGGCGGCGCCTCGATCATGGGCACCCTGTCCGGCGGCGGCAGGGCGGTCATCTCGGTGGGCCGCCGCTGCCTGATCGGCGCGAACGCCGGCATCGGCATCTCCCTGGGCGATGACTGCGTCGTCGAGGCCGGCTGCTACGTGACGGCCGGCACCAAGGTCACCGTGCTCGAGGCCGGCGCCCCCTCGGGCCGCCCGAGGGTCGTCAAGGCCGCCGAGCTGTCCGGCGCCAGCAACGTGCTGTTCCGCCGCAACTCGACCACGGGCGCGGTGGAGGCGGTGCCGTGGGGCGGCAACGGCATCGAGCTCAACAGCGCCCTCCATGCCAACTGAGCCGCGCGGGCGGGGCTGGGCGCGCGGGCTGCTGGTCGTCGGCGTGCTGTCGCTGGCCCTGGTCGCCGGCCTCGTGGTGCTCTTCAACCGCGGCGTCGGCCCGCTGCCCGACCCGGAGGGCTGCCAGGCCCGGGTCGGCGGCGTGGTCGTCGACCTGACCACCGAGCAGGCCGAGAACGCCGCGACGATCGCCGCCGTCGCGGTGGGCCGGGGGCTCCCGGCCCGGGCCGCCTCCATCGCACTGGCCACCGCGATGCAGGAGAGCAAGCTGCGCAACCTCGACCACGGGGACCGCGACTCCCTCGGGCTCTTCCAGCAGCGCCCCTCGATGGGCTGGGGGACCGCGCGGGAGATCCGGGACCCCTACTACGCCGCGAACCGCTTCTACGACGCGCTGGTGAAGATCGACGGCTACCAGTCGATGCGGATCACGGAGGCGGCCCAGGAGGTGCAGCGCTCGGGCTTCCCCGAGGCCTACCAGGACCACGCCGCCGACGGCCGGGCGCTGGCCTCCGCACTGACCGGCTACAGCCCCGGGCGGTTCGGCTGCGTCGCGCGCCCCGCGACGGTCGGCTCCCAGCAGCCCGGCGCCGGGGGCCTGACCCCCCGCGCTCGACGGGTACGGCGGGCGCTCGAGCACGTCTTCGGCCCGCAGCAGGCCGGCGGGCTCGCCGAGCAGGGCCGCACCCTCGACCTGCTCGTCCGGCCGGCGGCCACCGCCCAGGACCGACGCCAGGGGTGGGCGATGGCGTCCTACCTGGTCGCGCAGGCCGACCGGCTGCACATCGCGCGGGTCGTCTTCGACCGGCGGTCCTGGCGCTCCGGCACGGGGTCGCAGTACCGCTGGCACCGGTACCCGCCGGCCGGCAGCAGCGGCCACCGGACGGCGCTGGAGTACCTCGACCGCGTGCACGTCACCGTCCTGTGAGGCTGTGGGGACGGGCGGTGGAGTAGCCCGGTCGGGCCATCCGCGCGCCGTTCGGGCAGCAAGGCCCGCACGCGCGACGGATGCCCGCCCGCACCCGTCCGGGGCACGATGGCCGTCGAGACGCTCGTGCGCCCCCGTGGACCTGGGAGGGGCGGGGTCGCACGCGAGCGTCACCCGACGGTCCCCACCTGGGAGAGGCATGTACAACGACTCGGTGCTGTACACCGTGGGCACGGCGCTCAACCGCGCGCAGCAGAACGGCGCGACGGTCGAGGTCCTCGTCGAGGGTCAGTGGCTCAGCGGCCAGGTGGCCGCCGTCGACGGGCACGGCGTGGTCCTCGCCGCCGACGACCTCGAGCATCCGGAGCGCTCCGAGCACGCGGTGATCCGGATGGGCAGCGTGTCCGCGGTCCGCATGTTCGCCGCGGCGCCGGGCCACGCGGCCCCGGCCTCACACCCGTCACTGACCCCCGGCGGCGCGGCGATGCCGATGCCCTCGTCGTACACGACGGCCGGCTGAGCGCCCCGCTGAGTGCGTCGACCCGTCAGTCGCGGAGCCGGGTGTACTCCACCATCACCTGCCCGCGCGGGTGGTCCCACTCGCCGATGAGGCCGAACTGCCACGGGGAGCGCTCGGCGACCCAGCGCATGTCGTCGCGGTAGTACCAGAACGAGTTCCGCTCGGTCCACAGGTCACGAGAGTCCGACGCCGACTCCGGGGCCTTCACCTGGTCCAGCGGGAAGTCCGGGTCGCGTTCGAAGAACGTCACGTAGAACCTGCCCCCGGGCCTCATCACCTTCGCCACCCGGTAGAGGCACAGCCGCATCATGTTCAACGGCAGGTGGGTGAACACGGACTGGGCGATCGCGACGTCGAACGCGACGCCGAAGTCGTTGTCGAACCGATCCGTGGAGTGCAGGTTGGTCACCGGCCGCGCCGAGCGCCTGCCGAGGCCGCCGGTCAGCGCCTCTCGGCCAGCCGCCCCACCGCGGCCGCGACCCGCTCGTCGGTGGCGGTGAACGCCACGCGCACGTGCTGGGCCCCGGCCGGGCCGTAGAACGACCCCGGCGCGACGAGGATCCCGCGGTCGGCCAGCCAGGCCACCGTGTCCCAGCAGTCCTCGCCGCGGGTGGTCCACAGGTACAGCGACGCCTCGGAGTGGTCGACCCGGAAGCCGACGGCCTCGAGCGCCGCCTTGAGGTCCGCGCGCCGGCGCGTGTAGCGGGCGTGCTGCTCGGCCACGTGCTCGTCGTCGTCGAGGGCGACCCGCATCGCGTGCTGCTGCGGGCCGGGCATCATCAGGCCGAGGTTCTTGCGCACCGCCAGCAGCTCGGCCACCACGTCGGCGTCACCGGCGACGAAGGCGCACCGGTAGCCGGCCAGGTTGGACCGCTTCGAGAGCGACTGCACGGTGAGGATGCCGGTGTGGTCGCCCTCGCAGACGTCGGGGTGCAGCACGGAGACCGGAGCGCCCTCGCCCGTCTCCCAGGCGGTCTCCAGGTAGCACTCGTCGGAGACCAGCAACGTGCCGCGCTCACGGCACCAGGCGACGACCTTGCGCAGGTGGTCGACGGGCAGCACCCGCCCGGTGGGGTTCGACGGCGAGTTGACCCACAGCAGCTGGACGCGCTCGGGACCCAGCGCGGTCAGGGAGTCCGCGGCGACGGGGCGCGCGCCGGCCAGCACCGCACCCACCTCGTACGTCGGGTAGGCCAGCCGCGGGTGCACGACGACGTCACCGGGGCCGAGGCCGAGCTGCGAGGGCAGCGCCGCGATCAGCTCCTTGGACCCGACCACGGGCAGCACCGAGCCGAGCCCGAGACCGGTGACCCCGAACCGTCGCGCCAGCCAGTCGATGCACGCCTGCCGGGTGTCGGCCCGGCCGACCGTCAGCGGGTAGCCCGGCGAGTCCGCGGCCTCCGCCAGCGCCTGCCGTACGACGGACGGGGTGTGGTCGACGGGAGTGCCGACCGACAGGTCGACGACGCCGCCGGCATGGGCGCGCGCGCGCTCGGCGTACGGTGCCAGCGCGTCCCACGGGAAGGCCGGAAGGGCCGTGGAGACAGAACGCGCCGCCCACCTCGGCGAGGTGGACGGCGCGCCGGGGACCCGACCGTGCGGGGCGGTGGTCACTCCGCGTTCTGCGGGAAGGGCAGCTCGGCGACGAGGGGGTGGTCCTTGTCGATGACGCCCATCTTGGCCGCGCCGCCCGGGGAGCCGAGGTCGGAGAAGAAGTCGACGTTCGCGGTGTAGTAGTCCTTCCACTGCTCCGGGGTGTCGTCCTCGTAGAAGATCGCCTCCACCGGGCACACCGGCTCGCACGCACCGCAGTCGACGCACTCGTCGGGATGGATGTAGAGCATCCGCTTGCCCTCGTAGATGCAGTCGACGGGGCACTCGTCGACGCAGGCCCGGTCCTTGATGTCGACACAGGGCTGCGCGATGACGTAGGTCACCTTTTCCTCCGTGGGTGGCGTGGGTGTGCGGTCGTGGGCCCTCGTGACCCGTGGTGAGTCCGGGTGGCTGCTCCCAGCCTAGTATCTCGTCGCGCCCGCATGCAGGGCAGTCCCGTCCGTTCCCCGAGAGCGCCCCGGAGCACCCCCGGAGCACTCCAGAGCACCCGAGAGCACCCGAGAGCACCCGTGAGCACCGTCCCGTCCCGACCGGCGCCGCCCGGCCTCGGCCCGCACTGCGTCGGCCTGCGCGTGGTGGTGCGCCGCGTGCTCCCGGGCGAGCGGGGACCGACCGGCGGCCCGGCGATGAGCGACCTGCTGGGAGTCATGGAGTCGTGGGACGCCACGTCGACGGTGGTCCGCGCCGAGGACGGCACGGCCACGGAGATCGCGCTCGCGGACATCGTCTCCGGCAAGCCGGTGCCGCCCCGACCGTCCCCGCGGATGCGCATCGCCGCGGAGGACCTCTGCCGGCTTTCGAACGCGTCCTGGCCGGCCGTGCACACCCGGCCGCTCGGCGACTGGCTGCTGCGCGCCTCCGGCGGCTTCAGCGCCCGCGCGAGCTCGGTGATGGCGACCGGCGACCCGGGTGTCCCCTTCGACGAGGCGCTGCGCGTCGTCACCGGCTTCTCCGCGGCGCACGGCCAGGCACCCTGGGCGCAGGTGGTCGTCGGCTCGCCCTCCGAGGAACGGTTCCGCCGGGCCGGCTGGGTCCCCGCCCGACCCGGCGAGGCCGACACCGAGCTCCAGCTGGCCGCGGTCGCCCGGGCGGCACGAGCGGTCCGCCGGCTGCTGCCCGTCAGCCCTCCCGCCGTGGAGCTGCGCAGCCGGGTGACGCCGGAGTGGCTGGCCGAGGACGCTCGGGCGCTCGCCCACCACGACGCGGCTGTGGCGGTCCTCGAGGGCCCCGCCGACGTGGGCTTCGCCTCCGTGACGGCCCACGACGGCGCCGCGGTGGTCGCCCGGGGCCGGGTCGCCGTGCACGGCGACTGGGCCGGGATCACCGACGTGTGGGTCTCCTCCGCGCATCGTCGCCGTCGCCTGGGCGTCGCGGTGCTCGCCGCGCTGCTGGAGCGCTCTGCCGAGCGCGGCGCGAGCACGGCGTACCTGCAGGTGCGCGCCGACAACCACCCGGCCCTGGCGCTCTACGACGCGCTCGGCTTCCGCGTGCATCACACCTACCGCTACCTGGCGGCACCCGTCTGAGCCGTGCACGACGCTCGCGGCGAGGTCCTACCGGTCAGCACCTGTCGCGACCGGGGTGCAGGACGTCCCGCGATGCGTCCGGCAGCGGTTCGTGGTGGCGCCTGCCGGGCAGTGAGGCCACACCGAGGGCGAGCACGGCCAGCGAGCCCGCGATGAGCGCGTAGCCCTCCAGGTCTCCGGCCAGGACGAAGTCGCCCTCGGGCCGCCCCACCAGCGCGACCGCGAAGACTGCGAGCCACCCGACGGCGTACGCCGTGCCGGTGCGCGGCAGCCGCGAGCAGAGCAGCCGGCACGGCACCGCGACGGAGGTGACCAGCGCCAGGACCAGTCCCCACGGGAACGCCGAGCGATGCACCATCAGCGCGGCGAGGGCGACCACACCGCCCAGCAGCAGGCTGGCGAGGTGGGCGACGAGGCGGACGACGAGCCCTGGCTGCGTCACCGCTCAGGAGAGGCCGGCGAACAGGTCGGTCTCGAGGCCGTCCGCGTTCGTGGGCCCCTTCCGCCCCTTGGCCAGGCGGAAGAACTCGGTGCCCCAGACCCGGTTGCCCAGGTTGTCCGACAGCGCGAAGAACGGCCCGTCGACGGCGATCTGCGTCGCGTGCGCCCTCATCGCGCGGATCTTGGCCTCGGCGAAGTCGTCGGCCTCGACCACCGCGGACAACAGGTCGTCGCTGACCATGAAGGCCGGGAGCGGGCCCTCGGGGTCCATCCCCTCGAAGCTGGTGAGGTCGCCCGCGGCGCGCAGCGCCCGCAGCCCCTCCCGCATCCGGTTCGCCGACATCGCGCTCCAGTAGACCTTCGTGACGTCCCACGCGGGCCCGAGGTCGGGACGGAAGGATGCGACGGCCGCGAGCGCGGTGCCGTAGGTCGCGACCCGGTGTGCCTGGATGTGGTCGGGGTGGCCGTAGCCGCCGAACTCGTCGTAGGTCACCAGGACCTGCGGCCGGACCTCGCGGATGATCTCCACGAGCAGTGCCGCGGCCTCGAGCAGGTCGGCCCTCCAGAAGGTGCCCTCCTTGACGTCCTCGCCCACGGTGGCGTGGCCCTGCTCGTGCCAGACCATCCCGGAGTCGCGGTAGCGTCCCGGGCCGCCGAGGAACCGGTGGTCGGTGACGCCGAGCTCCTTCATCGCGTTCGCCAACTCGGTGATCCGGTGCTGCCCCAGGGTGTCGTCGCGGTCGGAGGCCAGGTGCTCGAGCTCGGGGACGAGGACCTCACCCTCCTCGCCGAGCGTGCAGGTGACCAGCGTGACCTGGGTCCCGCGGGCGACGTAGCCGGCCATCGTGGCGCCCTGCCCGATCGTCTCGTCGTCGGGGTGCGCGTGCACGAGCATCAGCCGTTGGTCCATGGCCGCCAGCGTAGTGAACCCCTCAGGGCAGCCGTCGCTCGATGTCCGCGATCCGCGGCAGCAGCTGGGCCAGTGCGCGCTCGGTCCCCTCCGGCTCCCCGACCAGGGTCAGGTTGCGCATCTGCTCGTCACCGGCGGCGACCGCGGTCCTGATCCCGTCGACGGCGAGCCCGACCCGTTCGGGCACGGCTGCGAGCACAGCACGGGCGCTCACCGCGCCGTACGCGTCGGCGAGGACACCGAGCCGGCGTGCCGCCTCGGTGGCCGGCACCGGCCGGAAGAGCGGCACGGCATTCCAGGCGAGGTGTGCCAGCTCGAGCAGCGGGGTCGACGGCCCGGCCAGGTCCCAGTCGAAGACGCCTGCAAGCCGGTCCCCCTCGAAGCAGAGGTTGTACGGCGCCAGGTCGTTGTGCGCGAGCACGCTCGGGGAGTCGACGCCGAAGAACCGCCAGGGGCCGGCCACCTCGAGGTCCGCGACGGCTTCGTGCAGCTCGCGGGCCCAGCGGCCGACGTCGGCGAGCTGGGCATCGTCGAGCGCCTCCCGGTCCACGTCGACCACGCGGCCGGGCAGGTAGGTCAGCACCTCCCGGCCGCGGGCGTCGATGCCACGCACCTCGGGCACGGCGCGCACCCCTCGCGCCCGGACG
>JAICKK010000109.1 GCA_025927955.1 Nocardioidaceae bacterium | reverse complement strand
GTTGCGCTGCACCCGCATCGGGAACACCTGGGTGTTGATCTCCCCCGACCGCTGCCAGGCCTCCCACGACAGCAGGTTGCGCCCGTGGGACTTGTCGCTCCAGTCGCCCTGCATCGCGAACTCGTCGACCGGGTCGGCCAGGCCGAAGTCGACGGTGTAGTCGTGCGGCAGCGCGACCTTCCAGTTCGGCTTCGGCGAGTTCTGGGTCCCCGCGCCGCGGATGTTGAACTGCACGTTGTCGTAGACCGTGCCCTTGTAGGCCAGGGCACCCGTGTGGGTGATGTCCGCCGTCGGGTGGCTGGTGATGTCGCTGTAGTCCGCGTCGGAGATGAACCACTCGATCATCGGGATCGGGCTGGTCACCCCGCTCGGCACGACCACGCCGCGGTAGACGGCCGTGTCGTCGACTCGCGGGTACATCGTGGTCGTCGCCGCGTTGGAGGCGACCACGCGGTAGCGGATCAGGTGACCGGCGGCGGCACCCGGCACGGAGGCGGTGAAGACACTTCCACCGCTGGAGGTCATGGTGACGGTCTGCTCGGCGTTGAAGTCGGTCCGGTAGCGCAGCGTCGGCGCGCCTGTCTGCCCGGAGACCGTCGCGGTGACGGTGACCCGCTGGTTGACCGCCGGCGACGTCGGCGTGGCCGACACGTTGGTGATGCTCGGCCCGAGGCCGGTGGTGCGCCTCACCGAGTTCGCCGCGCCGGGGGTCGACTTGGCCGTCGCCGTGGACGCCGCCCAGTCCCGGGGGTCGGTGCGTGCGGCGTTGGCGTCGACCAGCTCCAGCGAGGGACCGTCCCCGTCGGGCGTCGTCGCCCAGGGGTCCCGGTCGGAGTAGGTCACCGAGTCGATGGTCGTCCCGCCCGCGTCGTTGAGCGTGAGCGTCTCACCGCTGTTGGACAGGCCACCGGTGTAGACGGCGTTCGCCGTCTTCTTGTAGGTCTTCTGGTACTGGGCCGCGTCCGGGCTCAGCACGTAGTACCCGCCGGCGGGGATCGTCGCACCCGCCGGCAGCGTGGCGGTGATGCCGCTGCCGAAGGTCCATCCCGCGATGCTGACCGGAGCGGTGCCCTTGTTGGTCAGCTCGAGGAACTCGTCCCCGTCAAGCCCGGAGGCGGGGTTGTACATGATCTCGTTGATCACCACGTCGGTGGACGCGGCGGTCGCCGTCATCGGCGTCATCAGGGCGACGGACACCCCGAACAGGCCGGTCAACGCGACCGACCGATAAAGAGTCTTGTTGCGTGTTCGCACGGAACCCCCCAGGTTTTACGGGTGCAGGCCAGCCCCCACGGCGGCGCACATCGCTTGAACGCTAGTGGGGAGGCGGAGCCGTGCGACATAGCCTGTTCTGACCACTGCGAACGGCCCGCAAACCAACGAAGGCGGCGCCGGATGACTAGGGCGGATCCCCATGCCAGACCCAGTGAGCCGACGACCCTGGCTGACACGCGACCACCATGGACCTCGCCCGACCGCGGGCGTCCATGGTTCAACCGAGCGGTTGTCCGGTGCGCCTCACGCCGCGCTCAGGAGGCCAGCGTGGAGGCCGGTACGGCGCGCAGGTGCACGGTCTGCCCCGGTCGCAGCTGTCCACAGCGGTCCACGTCGTCGTCGACGACGTACGCGATGACGGGGTAGCCGCCGGTGGCCGGATGGTCGGCGAGGAAGAGCACGGGCTTCCCCGACGGCGGGATCTGGACGGCGCCGCGGACCATGCCCTCGCTCGGCAGCTCGTCGGTCCGGGCACGCTCGAGCGGCTCGCCGTCGAGCCGGAGCCCGACCCGGTTGCTGTCGCTGCTCACGGTGTAGGGCCGGGCGACCAGGCGGTCCCAGGCCCCGTCGCCGAACCAGTCACGCCGCGGCCCGGGAGCCACGCGCACGGTGACCTCCCCGGCCTCCGGGTCCGCGACGGGTGCGACGTCGACGCCTGGTGCCGGGAGCTCGGGATCCCCGACCGGGAGCGAGTCGCCGACCGCCACCGGTGCCGGGCCGAGCCCCGAGAGCACGTCCGTGGCGCGGGACCCGAGCACCACCTCGGTGGCGAGGCCGCCGCGGAAGGCGACGTAGGTGCGCAGCCCGCCGGCGGGCGCTCCGAGCTCCAGCTCCGATCCTGCCCGCAGGAGCGTGGGCGCGTTGTGCGGCCAGCCACCCTGGCAGCGTGCGCCGGTGGTCACGACCAGGACGTCGTGGTCCGCGCGGAGCCTCAGGCCGCCGAAGGTGACCTCGAGGGCCGCGGCGTCCTCGGTGTTGCCGACCAGCCGGTTCGCCAGCCGGAAGGACCGGCGGTCGCACGCGCCCGAGCGGCCGATCCCCAGCGCCGCCTGCCCCTGGCGGCCGGCGTCCTGGACCGTGGTGAGCGACCCCGTCGCCAGCACGGTGACGGCGCGGGTCATCGCGCGGCCCCGTCCACGAACCGGACCCGCGTTCCCGGCCGCAGCAGCGCCGCCGGGTCGCGGGACGGGTCGAACATCACCTGGTCGGTGCGGCCGACCAGCTGCCACCCTCCGGGGGACTCGCGCGGGTAGACACCGCTGAACCCGCCGGCCAGGGCCACGGATCCGGTCGGCACGCTCTTGCGGGGCGACGAGCGGCGCGGCACCTCCTCGTGCCACGTCCTCGACGTGAGGTACCCGAAGCCGGGAGCGAAACCGCAGAAGGCCACGCTCCACTCGGCGGAGGTGTGCCGGCGCACCAGCTCCGCCGCCTCGCAGCCGAGCAGCCGGGCCGCCTCCTCCAGGTCCGCGCCGTCGTAGGTCACCGGGATCTCCACGAGCTCGCCGGAGCCGAGCGCCTCGTGGCGAGGCGTGGTCCGGCGCACGGCTGTGGCGACCGCGGACAGGGAGGTGAGCGCCGGGTCGGTCACGACCAGCACCGTGCGCGCGGCCGGCACGACGTCCACCACGCCGGGCGGCAGGTCCTCGACGAGGGCGGCGTACAGACCCAGCACCTCCTGCAGGTCGTCGAGCTCGACCAGCAGGGCGGTGGTGCCGCTGGGCAGGAGTCGCATCAGGCGGCGAACGGGCTGACGGTCACGCCGGCCGAGACCAGCGCGTCCCTGACCGAGCGGGCGATGTCGACGGCGCCGGCCGTGTCCCCGTGCACGCAGACGGACCCGGCGGTGACGGTCAGCGGACCGCCGTCGATGTCGGTGATCGGCTCGCCGGTGGCGATCGCGACGCACCGCCGCGCGATCTCGCCGGCGTCGTCGAGGACCGCGCCCGGCGACCGCCGCGGCACGAGGGTCCCCTGCGGCGTGTAGGCCCGGTCCGCGAACGCCTCCGGTACGACGGACAGGCCGGCCTCCTCGGCCAGGCGCAGCCAGGCCGACCCGGGCAGCCCGAGCACCGGAAGTGTCGGGTCGTAGTCGGCGAGAGCCTGCACGACGGCCGCGGCCTGCTCCTCGTGGTGGACGATCGCGTTGTACAGGGCGCCGTGCGGCTTGACGTAGCGCACCCGCGACCCGGCGACCCGGGCGAACGCCTCCAGGGCGCCGACCTGGTAGATGACGTCCTGGGTCAGGGCCTCGGGCTCGATGTCGATGAACCGACGCCCGAAGCCCGGCAGGTCCCGGTAGCCGACCTGCGCGCCGATGGAGACCCCGCGCTCGGCCGCACGGTCGCACACGCGGCGCATGGTCGAGGCGTCGCCGGCGTGGAAGCCGCAGGCGACGTTCGCGCTGGTGACCACGCCCAGCAGCGCGTCGTCGTCGCCGAGGGACCAGTGGCCGAAGCCCTCGCCCAGGTCGCTGTTGAGGTCGATCGTGGTCATCTCGCCCGCCATCAGAAGAGGTCCGCCAGACCCGTCAGTGAGCTGTAGCCCAGGTAGATCGTCAGCACCCACGCGACCACGCCGATGCCGAGCAGCCACTTCGGGTAGCGGTAGCCACCGATCAGGTCCCGCCGGCGGGCCGCGATCCACAGCAGGATGCCCAGCCCGAACGGCAGGATGAGGCCGTTGAAGGCACCGGCGAAGATCAGCAGCCTCACCGGCGTGGTCTGCGCCACCAGGAAGATCGCCGTCGAGACCACGATGAAGCCGCACACCACCCAGCGCTCCCAGCGGGTCACCCAGGAGCCGATCACCTTCAGGAAGGAGGTGGAGGTGTAGGACGCGCCGATCACCGACGTGATCGCGGCGGACCACATGATGACGCCGAAGACCACCTCGCCCGCGGTGCCCAGGGCGTGCTGGAACGCCGAGGCGGGCGGGTTCGCCGGGTCGAGCGCCCGGCCGCCGGCCACCACGCCGAGGATCGCCAGGAACAGCAGGACCCGCATCACGCCGGTGATCACGACGCCGGTGACCGAGCTGCGGGTGATCTGGCCGACGAACTGCTCGCCCTTGACCCCGTTGTCCACCAGCCGGTGCGCGCCGGCGTACACGATGTAGCCGCCGACGGTGCCGCCGATCAGCGTGGTGATCACCAGGAAGCTGACCTGGTCGGGAGCGACGGTCTGCCGGAGTGCGTCACCCACCGGGGGCTGCGTCCTGACCGCGACGAAGGTGGTCAGCGCGATCATCACCACGCCGAGGAGCACCACCACCCGGTCCATGGCCACGCCGGCCCGTCGCACCAGGAAGATCGCGATGGCGACCGCGGCCGACACGGCGCCGCCGACCCGCACGTCCAGGCCGAAGATCGCGTTCAGCCCCAGCGAGGTCCCCGCGATGTTCCCGATGTTGAACACCAGCCCGCCGAGCACGTCGAGCGCGGCCAGCACGTAGCCGGCGCCGGGCACCACGCTGTTCGCCAGGTCCTGGGCGCGGCGTCCCGCGACCCCGACCACGCGCCACACGTTCAGCTGGATCGCGATGTCGAACAGGATGGACACCACGATCGCGAACGCGAAGGCCGCCCGCAGCTGGTCGGTGAAGGTGGTGGTCTGGGTGATGAAGCCGGGCCCGATGGCGGAGGTCGCCATCAAGAACATGGCGCCGACGAACCTGGCACGCCCGCTGAGCTGGCCTCCGGCCGCGGGGTCCGCGGTGCCGTCCCGGGAGGTGGTGGCGGGCGTGCCGTGTGCTGGCATTGCGGACATCGTGCGCTCCCGACGAGAGGGTATGTGTCGTGGACCACATCACCGTAGGGGATTGTTGAACGATCCCACAAGAGGGTCGTTCAACATCTTCTGGCTTTTGCCAGCCGCCTGGGCGATGATGGGCGCATGACGACTGAGGGGGACTGGCTCGGTGCGGTCGCTCGCGACGTACGCCTGCTGGACCGCACCAGCACCGCCGAGCGGGTGGCGGACGTGCTGCGCCGGCGGGTCACCGAGGGCGACCTGCCGCCGCGCACGCGGCTGTCCGAGGAGCGGCTCATCGAGGTGCTGCACGTCTCCCGCAACACCCTGCGCGAGGCGTTCCGGCTGCTGACCCACGAGGGGCTGCTCGAGCACCAGCTGCACCGCGGGGTGTTCGTCCGCGAGCTCGACGAGGCCGACCTGGTCGACCTCTACCGCCTGCGGCACCTCATCGAGTGCAACGTGGTCAGGGGCCTCGTCGAGCCGGACCCCGGGCGCCTGCGCGCCCTGGTCGACGACGTCGAGGACGGCGAGGCGGCGGCCGAGCGCGAGGACTGGGTCTCGGTGGGCACCGCCAACATGCGGTTCCACCGCCACCTCGTCGCCCTCGCCGGCAGCCCGCGCACCGACGAGGTCACCGAGCGTCTCCTCGCCGAGCTCCGCCTGGCCTTCCACGCCGCGGCGAGTCCCCGGCGACTGCACGAGCCGTACGTCGGGCGCAACCGCGCCCTGCTCGACGCCCTCGTCGCCGGCGACTACGAGGCCGCCGCCAAGGACCTCGAGGTCTACCTCGACGACTCCCTCGCCGAGCTGCTCGACGCGGTCCGCGGCCGGCCGGCCGGGCCGTGACCCACCACCCGAGGAGGTCGTCGTGACCACCCACCTCAGGCAGTCGGCCCCGGCGCAGGCGCGGCAGCGCTACCGCGACGGGCTGGTCGCTCCCACCAGCGGGTGGGCCGCCGGCTTCACCCAGGCCAACCTGGTCGCGCTCCCGCAGGAGTGGGCCTTCGACATGCTGCTGTTCGGCCAGCGCAACCCCCGGCCGGTGCCCCTGCTCGACGTCACCGACGCCGGGGCCACCGGCACGGTGCTGGCCCCCGGCGCGGACCTGCGCAGCGACCTGCCGCGCTACCGCGTCTGGCGGGACGGCGAGCTGGTCGACGAGCCCCCGGACGTGACGGCGCTGTGGCGCGACGACCTCGTGACGTTCCTGATCGGCTGCAGCTTCAGCTTCGAGACCGCGCTGCTCGACGCCGGTGTGCCCGTGCGCAACATCGAGCAGGGCCGCAACGTGTCGATGTACCGCACCAACGTCGACTGCCGGCCGGCCGGGCGGCTGTCGGGCCCGCTGGTGGTCTCCATGCGGCCCGTCCCGGCCGCACAGGTCGTCACCGCGGTGCAGGTGACCGGGCGGATGCCGCAGGTGCACGGCGCCCCCGTCCACGTCGGCGCGCCCGAGGCGCTGGGGATCGCCGACCTGTCGACTCCCGACTACGGGGACCCCGTCGACGTGCAGGAGGGCGACGTCCCGGTGTTCTGGGCCTGCGGGGTGACGCCGCAGGCCGCGCTGATGGCCTCCCGGCCGCCGTTCGCGATCACGCACGCGCCCGGCCACATGCTCGTCACCGACGTCCCGGACTCCGTCTACCGGCAGCCCTGACGGCGCGGTGACTGCTGGGCTCTCGCCGAGTTGCTCAGGGGACACGCGTGTCTCATGGGGCCGATGAGGTGAATGGTCCCTAGCCTTGTCGACATGGCGAACAGCATCATCGGGCGCGACATGGCCGTGGACCTCGGCACGGCCAACACGCTCGTGTACGTGCGCGGCAAGGGGGTGCTGCTCGACGAGCCGTCCGTCGTGGCGCTGAACGCCTCCACGGGGGAGATCCTCGCCGTCGGGCACGAGGCCAAGCGGATGATCGGCCGCACGCCGGACAACATCACCGCGATCCGCCCGCTCAAGGACGGCGTGATCGCCGACTTCGAGTCGACCGAGCAGATGCTGCGGTTCTTCATCCAGCAGGCGCACCGGCGCCGGTACTTCGCGAAGCCGCGGCTGGTGATCTGTGTGCCCAGCCAGATCACCGCGGTCGAGCAGCGCGCGGTCAAGGAGGCCGGCTACCAGGCCGGTGCCCGCCGCGTCTACATCATCGAGGAGCCGATGGCGGCCGCGATCGGCGCCGGGCTCCCGGTGCACGAGGCGACCGGCAACATGGTCGTCGACGTCGGCGGCGGGACCACCGAGGTCGCGGTGATCTCGCTGGGCGGCATCGTCACCAGCCTCTCCATCCGTACGGCGGGCGACGACCTCGACCAGGCGCTGATCGCCTGGATGAAGAAGGAGTACTCCCTGATGCTGGGGGAGCGCACGGCCGAGGAGATCAAGATGACCCTCGGCTCGGCGTTCCCGCAGCCGTTGGAGCCGGAGGCCGAGGTTCGCGGCCGCGACATGGTCTCGGGCCTGCCCAAGACCGTGGTGGTGTCGTCCGCGGAGGTCCGGATGGCGCTCGAGGAGCCCCTGCACGCGATCATCGACGCGGTCCGGACCACCCTGGACCAGACGCCTCCCGAGCTGGCCGGCGACATCATGGACCGCGGCCTGGTGCTGACCGGCGGCGGCGCGCTGCTGCGCGGGCTCGACGAGCGGATCCGCCACGAGACGGGCATGCCGGTGCACATCGCCGACGAGCCGCTGTACTGCGTCGCGCTGGGCGCCGGCAAGTGCGTCGAGGAGTTCGAGGCCCTCCAGCAGGTGCTGGTCTCGGAGCCCCGCCGATGAAGCCGCCGATGGACCCGGCGATGGAAGGGCGGTAGGCCGCGATGCCCCCGACCTCCTGCGGCCGGCGACGGCCCTCCCGAGCCGTCCTCGTGCTGCTGCTGCTCGCGTGCTTCACGCTCATCACCCTGGACGCCCGGGGCGGTGACGCGTCCCCGCTCGGCCCGGTGCGCTCCGCCGTGGGCAACGTCCTCGGCCCGGTGGAGACCGGCACCGCGTCCGCCGTACGCCCGTTCGCCGCGGTGCCCGACCACTTCCGGACCACCGACGGGCTGCGCCGCGACGTGGCCGCGCTCCGCGCCGAGAACACCCGCCTGCGCAACCGGCTCGCCGGCACCGCCCTGGACCGGAACCGGGCCGCCGAGCTCGACGGCCTGCTTGCCAGCTCCCGCAGCACCGGCTACTCGCTGGTCCCGGCGCGGGTGGTCGCGATGGGCCCCGCCCAGTCGTTCTCGCGCACCGTCACCATCGACGCCGGGACCACCTCGGGCGTGCATGCCGACATGACGGTGCTGGACAGCGACGGCCTGGTCGGCAGGGTCGTGCACGCCTACCGCTCGACCTCGACGGTGCTGCTGGTCGTCGACCAGGAGTCGGTCGTCGGTGGCCGGCTGGGCAGCAGCATGGAGGTCGGCTTCGTGCGCGGCCGGGGACGGCTCGGGTCGCGCGCGACCCTCGAGCTGGAGCTCGTGGACCCGTCGGCCACCGCGGCGCGGGGCGACACGCTGGTGACCTGGGGCAGCCGCAACGGCGCGCCCTACGTCGCCGGCGTGCCCATCGGCCGGGTCACCGCGGTGTCCGCGACCCCTCGCCAGCAGTCGACCCAGGCGGTCATCACCCCGTTCGTGGACTTCACCTCCCTCGACCTCGTCGGCGTGGTCGTCGACAAGGGGACCCGCAGCGACCGGGCGGTGATCTCGGCCGGCGGGGTGACCCGGGCGCCGGTCTCGACCAGCAAGGAGCACCGCTGATGTCCGTGACCAGGCCGGTCGTGCTCGCCGTCGTCGTCGCCGCGGTGGTCCTCCAGGTGTCGGTGTTCCACGCCTTCTCGGCGCTGTCCTACGACGGGGTGGTGCCCAACCTCGCGCTGCTGGTCGTGGTCGCCGCCGGGCTGGTGCGCGGGCCGGAGCTCGCCGCCCTGCTCGGCTTCGTCGGCGGCCTCGCCATCGACCTCGCGCCTCCGGCGGACCACATCGCCGGACGATGGGCGCTGGCCCTGGTGGTCGCCGGCTACCTCG
The DNA here is from genome assembly GCA_025927955.1 of Nocardioidaceae bacterium. Classification (GTDB taxonomy): domain Bacteria; phylum Actinomycetota; class Actinomycetes; order Propionibacteriales; family Nocardioidaceae; genus Nocardioides_B. The sequence continues at coordinate 3,760 of JAICKK010000109.1, read as the reverse complement.
CCGGCCGGGTCCGGCAGGACTCCGGCGCCTCGCCGCTGGCGGCCATGGCGACCGTCGGCGCCTGCTCGTTCGTGGCCACCTCGGTGTTCGCGTTCAGCGGGATGCTCCTGCACGACCCCGCCATCCCCGTCGGTGAGGCGCTGCGGGTGATCCCCGTCGCCATCGGGTACGACGTGCTGCTGACGCCGTTCGTGCTGCCGTTGCTGATGCGGCTGTTCCGCCGGTTGCGCCCCCACGAGGTCGCGTACTGATGACCGGTCAGGGCCGCCCCCGGGCCTCCGGCGCCACGAAGGGGCGGGTGCGCCTGGTCGTGGTGCAGGCGCTCGTCATCTCGCTGTTCGTGACCCTGTTCGCACGGCTGTGGTACATGCAGGTGCTCGGCGGTGAGGCCTACCAGGCCCAGGCGGCCCAGCAGTCGGTCCGCGAGCTGGTCGTCCAGCCCGCCCGCGGCCTCATCGTGGACGACATGGGTCGGCCCCTGGTGGCCAACCGCACGTCGTGGGTGGTCAGCCTCGACCGCACCCTGCTGCACAGGATGAGCGCCCCCGACCAGACGGTGCTGCTGCACCGCCTCTCCCGCGCGGTGCACGTGCCCGTCAGGACGCTGCGGGCGAGGACGCTGCTGTGCGGCGAGAGCAGCGCCAGGTCCGGCACCTGCTGGAACGGCTCGCCCTACCAGCCAGTCCCCGTCGCCGAGGACGTCAGGCAGCAGGTCGCGGTCTCGATCATGGAGCGCGGCGAGCACTACCCGTCCGTGCTCGTCGAGCCGCAGAGCGTGCGGGCCTACCCGCGGCCGTTCGGCGTCAACGCCGCGCACCTGCTGGGATACCTGTCCCCGATCACCTCCGAGGAGCTGGCCGAGGCCAAGGCGCACCACGACACGTCCGTGCACGGCGCCTCCGTCGTCGGACGCGCCGGCCTGGAGAAGGAGTACGACCGCTACCTGCGCGGGCGGCCCGGCTACAAGCGGGTCGCCGTCGACTCGATGGGCCGGGTGCTCGGCGACTCCGGGGAGGTACGCGGCCGCCCCGGCGACACGCTGGTGACGTCGATCGACGCGCACGTGCAGAGCGTGGTGGAGCACGAGCTGGCGAAGACGATCCGCACGGCCCGGCACACCTACGACCCGGTCACGCACCGCAACTACGTCGCGGACTCCGGGGCGGTCGTGGTGCTCGACGCCCAGAACGGCCGCGTGGTCGCGATGGCCGGCTCCCCGACGTACGACCCGAAGACCTGGGTGGGCGGGATCACCTCCAAGCAGCTGGCGCGGCTCTACTCCGCCAGGGCGCGCTACCCGCTGCTGTTCCGGGCCACGCAGGGCCAGTTCGCGCCCGGCTCCACGTGGAAGCCGTTCATGACGACAGGTGCGCTGACCCACGGCTTCAGCCCCAGCACCCGGCTGGACTGCTCCTCCGGCTTCCAGGTGGGCAACCGCTGGTTCAAGAACTACGAGTCGGAGTCCTACGGGTACATCGGGTTCGACAAGGCCCTGCAGGTCTCCTGCGACACGTTCTTCTACCGCGTGGGCTACCGGCTCTGGCAGCGCTACGGCACCGACGTGTCCGACGTGCACGCCAAGGACCCGCTGGTCGCGACCGCGAAGAAGTTCGGGTTCGGCAGGCCCACCGGCATCGACCTGCCCGGCGAGGCGTCCGGGCGGATCGCCGACCGGGTGTGGAAGCGCGCCTACTGGAAGGCGAACAAGGGCTACTACTGCAAGATCGCAAAGAAGCCCGGCTACGACTACCTGCACGTGTTCGCGCGGGAGTTCTGCGCCGAGGGCTACGCCTACCGGGCCGGCGACGCGGTGAACTTCGTCATCGGGCAGGGCGACACGCTGGTCACGCCGCTGCAGTCGGCCCGCGCCTACGCCGCGCTCGCCAACGGCGGCACGCTCTACGAGCCGCGGATCGCGAAGGCGGTGGTCAGCCCCAGCGGCCAGGTCATCAGGCGGATCAAGCCGGCGAAGGTCGGCCGGGTCAAGGTGGGCAGGTCCGCGCTGAAGTACGTCGACCAGGCCCTGCTCGGCACCGCGAAGACGGGCACCACCGCGTGGAAGTTCATGAACTTCCCGCTCGACAAGGTCCGCATCCGGTCCAAGACGGGATCCGCCGAGGTGCACGGCAAGCAGAGCACCTCGTGGGTCGCCTCCTACGACAAGAAGTACGTCGTGCTGATGATGGTGACGCAGGCCGGCACCGGCTCGGGCACCTCCGGTCCCGCCGTCCGCAGGATCTGGGAGGCGCTCTACGGCGTCCACGGGATGAAGGTGGACAGGGCCAAGGCGGTGCTGCCGGACGCGACGCCCCCGGCGCGGCTGCCGGTGTTCGCCGAGGACGGCGAGATCCTGCCGCCGGTGGACGGCAGCACGTCAGGCACGAGGGGGGCGGGTCGGTGAGCGCCACCGCGGTACGCCCGCGCACCAGCCGCGTCGAGACGACGACCACCCGGGTCACCGCGGCGAGGCTGGACTGGCTGCTGACCCTCGCGGCGGCGGGACTGCTCGCGGCCGGCACGCTGCTGGTCTGGTCGGCGACCGCCGGCCGCGCCGACCTCACCGCCGGGGACCCCACGGCGTTCGTCAAGCGGCACCTGGTCAACATCGCGATCGGGATGGTCCTGTGCGTGATGGTCGCCGCGACCGACCACCGGTGGGTGCGGATCCTCACCCCGCTGGTGTACGCCGCGTCCGTGCTCGGCCTGGTGCTCGTGCTCGTGATGGGCTCCACCATCAACGGGTCCCGCTCCTGGATCCAGCTCGGCGGGATGTCCGTGCAGCCCGCGGAGTTCGCCAAGCTCGCCGTGGTCATCGGCATGGCGCTGCTCGTCGCCGAGCGCACCGAGGGCTCGCTGAGCACCAAGCGGAGCTGGAACGTCGGCACCGTCGACGTCGCCGGCATGCTCGCCATCGCGGCCCTCCCCGCGCTGCTGATCCTGCTGCAGCCCGACCTGGGCACCATGCTCGTGCTCTCGGCGACCGTCTTCGGCGTCATCGCGGTCTCCGGTGCCGCCCGCGGCTGGCTGGCCGCCCTCGCCGCCGGCGCCGGCGCGGCCGCCTTCCTCGCCGTACGGCTGCACGTGCTGAAGACCTACCAGATCGACCGGTTCATGGCCTTCACGAACCCGGACCTGGACCCGCTCGGCGCCGGCTACAACACCACCCAGGCCCGGATCGCGATCGGCAACGGCGGCATCTTCGGCCAGGGCCTCTTCGGCGGCTCGCAGACCAAGGCCGGCTTCGTCCCCGAGCAGCACACGGACTTCATCTTCACCGTCGCCGGCGAGGAGTTCGGACTGGTCGGCTCGGCGGTCCTCATCGGCCTGCTCGGGGTCGTGCTGTGGCGGGCGCTGCGCATCGCCGCCCGCGCCGACGACCTCTACGGACGGGTGGCCGCCGCCGGCATCGCCTGCTGGTTCGGCTTCCAGGCGTTCCAGAACATCGGCATGTGCCTGGGCATCATGCCGGTCACCGGAGTGCCGCTGCCGTTCGTCTCCTACGGCGGGAGCTCGATGTTCGCCTGCCTGATGGCGCTGGGCCTGCTGCAGAACATCCACCTGCGCACCGGCCAGGGCCTCGGCGTCGCCCGCTCGCGGGTGCACCGCTCCAGGTTCTGACCCGGCCCCGGGCCGGTCGAGGTGCCCGAGCCGACGCTGGTTGAGGTGGCGAGGCGCTAGCCGAGCCCTCGAAACCATGGTCAGGTCCGCGCGAAAGGTGCGGGTGGTTTCGAGGCCCTCGCCCCTGGGGGCTCGGGCACCT
>JAICKK010000134.1 GCA_025927955.1 Nocardioidaceae bacterium | reverse complement strand
GTGCTGCTGCCCGGCGCGGACCACGGCACGGAGGGGCTCATGGCCCGGCTGGACCGCATCGAGAAGCGGATGTCCATCGAGGGCACCCCGAGTGCCTCCGCCACGGCTGCCCACGTTCCGCCACCGGCCCCCGAGCCCCCTCCAGCGCCCGTCGAGCAGGTCGAGCATGTCGAGCCGGTCGAGCCGGTCGAGGGGGACGACCCGCCGGCAACCGGTGGCGACCAGCCGGTCGAGCCGGTCGGGGCCCCCGAGCCGGCGCCCGACCCGACACCCACGGCGGGTACGGCGGGCGGGCTCGGCCTGGTCGAGGTGCGCCGGTTGTGGCCGGACCTGCTCGACGCGGTCAAGCGCATGCGCCGCTACACCTGGATCCTGCTGAGCCAGAACGCCCAGGTCGCCGCCGTGGACGACCAGACCCTGACGATCGCGCTCGTCAACGCCGGGGCCCGGAACTCCTTCACCAGCGGCGGCAGCGAGGAGATCCTCCGGCAGGCCGCCATCGACGTGATCGGCCACGACTGGCGGGTGGAGTCCATCGTGGACCCGTCCGCCCAGCCCGGCGCCGAGCCGCGGATCACGCTCACCCGGCCCGCCGTCGCGGACCGGGCGGCCCCCGAGCCGTCCCCCCGGCCGGCCTCAGAGCCGTCCCCCCGGCCGTCCACCGGGCCGTCCCCCGGGCCGTCCACCGGGCCGTCCCCCGAGGCGGCCCGGCAGCAGGGCCCCGCCGGACCCCGGGCCGACGCCCGCCCCGACCCGGCCGCCGTCGCGGCGGCCCGCGGCGAGATCCAGCAGACCCGCCCCGGCGGCGGGGCCCGACGGCAGGTGAGCGCGGCCTCCGACGAGGACGCGGACCGCGACGACCCGGACGCCGACGACCACTCGCTCGCCGGGGCGCAGCTTCTCGAGCGCGAGCTGGGTGCGAGCATCATCGAGGAGATCCAGCACGACTGACCGAGGCGTCGCCGACCGGCGGCGACCGCGTCCACCATCCGGCACCACCGACCAGCACCGGGGAGAACCCACCCATGAGCGACGACCCGACTCCCGCCGGCCTCGGCGGCTTCGACATGAACGCCCTGCTCCAGCAGGCGCAGCAGATGCAGGAGCAGATGATGTCCGCCCAGCAGGAGCTCGCGGACACCACCGTCTCGGGCACGGTCGGCGACGGCCTGGTGAGCGTGAGCGTCAACGGCATCGGTGAGCTGGTCGGGGTGCGGATCCGCAAGGACTCCTTCGACCCGGCCGACACCGAGGATCTCGAGGACCTGATCGTGGCCGCCTACCGGGACGCCAAGTCCCAGGTCGAGGAGCTGGCCTCGGAGAAGCTCGGCCCGCTGTCCGGCGCGGCCGGCGAGATGTTCGGCGCGCCGGGTCCCGACGGCCCCGACACCGCCGCCGGCGGGCTCCCGCCGGGCTTCTGAGCGCCATGTACGAGGGGGTCGTCCAGGACCTGATCGACGAGCTGGGCAGGTTGCCGGGGGTCGGCCCGAAGAGCGCCCAGCGGATCGCGTTCCACCTGCTGGCCGCCGACCCCGTCGACGTACGACGTCTGGCGCAGGTGCTCGTGGAGGTCAAGGACCGGGTGCGGTTCTGCTCGGTGTGCGGCAACGTCGCCGAGGAGGAGACCTGCCGGATCTGCCGCGACCAGCGCCGCGACCCGGGGGTGCTGTGCGTGGTCGAGGAGCCCAAGGACGTGGTCGCGATCGAGCGCACGCGCGAGTACCGCGGCCGCTACCACGTGCTCGGGGGTGCCATCTCGCCCATCGACGGGGTCGGCCCCGACGAGCTGCGGATCCGCGAGCTCCTGCCGCGGCTCGCCGACGGCACGGTCACCGAGGTCATCCTCGCCACCGACCCGAACCTCGAGGGCGAGGCGACGGCCACCTATCTCACCCGACTGCTCAGGCCGATGGGCTTGCGCGTGACCCGACTTGCGAGTGGACTGCCTGTGGGAGGAGACCTCGAGTACGCCGACGAGGTGACCCTCGGGCGAGCGTTCGAAGGGAGACGATCGGTCGAATGACAGATCAGAGGACGGCGGCACCGGCCGACGTGCACAGCGACTACGAGGACTTCGCGCAGCAGATCGCCGACCAGGTGAAGAGCTTCCTGCTCGCGCTGACGGCCATCTCGCGGGGCGAGGCCAAGGGCGGTGAGGCCATCTCGCTGCTGCTGCTCGAGGTCAGCCAGATCCTGCTGGCGGGGGGACGGCTCGGGGTGCACAGCGACTTCTCCCCGGCCGACGAGTACGAGCCGGACCCCGGCCCGGACCCCGACCTCGACGCCATGCGGCTGCGGCTCGCGGTGCTGCTCGAGAGCGTGGACGCCTACACGGAGGTCTTCGACCCGTACGTCGACCCTCCGGAGATGATGTCGTCGCTGCTCTCCGACGACCTCACCAGCATCGCCTCGGCCCTCGCGCACGGCCTGCGCCACCACATCGCCGGCCGGGTCGACGAGGCGCTGTGGTGGTGGCAGTTCTCCTACGTCTCCACGTGGGGCCCCGAGGCCAGCGCGGTGCTGCGCGCCCTGCAGTCGATCGTGTCCCACGACCGGCTCGACGCCGAGTTCGAGAGCGAGGCGGACCAGGTGGCGGCGGCCGACGAGCTGCTCGATCCCGCAAATCCTTGACCGGAGCGGGGCGACAGGCCCATGCCGGCCGGAGATTCTTCGGTCCGGACGTCGTCTCGGGATGCGTCGGCGCCCCCGGCGGCCTCGGGGCGGATCGCTAGACTCGGCGTCGTCCGGGACGCCCCAGGAGCCCGGGTCACCCTCCGGTGCGGGCCGAGCAGACAGTAGGAGAGACGTGGGCATTGTCGTGCAGAAGTACGGCGGCTCGTCGGTCGCCGACGCCGACGGGGTCAAGCGCGTCGCGCAGCGGATCGTGTCGACCAGGAAGTCCGGCAAGGACGTGGTCGTGGTGGTCTCGGCGATGGGCGACACCACCGACGACCTGCGCGACCTCGCCGAGCAGGTCAGCCCCCTCCCGCCGCCGCGCGAGCTCGACATGCTGCTGACCGCGGGGGAGCGGATCTCCATGGCGCTGGTCGCGATGGCGATCGCGAACCTGGGCCAGGCCGCCCGGTCCTTCACCGGGAGCCAGGCCGGCGTGATCACCGACAGCGCCCACGGCAGGGCCAAGATCATCGACATCACGCCCGGGCGGATCACGAAGGCCATCGACGAGGGCCACATCGCGATCGTCGCCGGCTTCCAGGGCGTCTCCCAGGACACCAAGGACGTCACCACCCTGGGCCGGGGCGCCTCCGACACGACGGCGGTCGCGCTCGCCGCGGCCCTCGGCGCGGAGGTCTGCGAGATCTACAGCGACGTCGACGGCGTCTTCACCGCCGACCCGCGGATCGTGCCCACCGCCCGCAAGCTCGACCGCGTCTCCACCGAGGAGATGCTGGAGATGGCGGCCTGCGGCGCGAAGATCCTGCACCTGCGGTGCGTCGAGTACGCCCGCCGCTACCACATGCCCATCCACGTCCGGTCCTCCTTCTCGCAGAAGGAGGGCACCTGGATCGTTCCCGAAGCAGAGGTGGATTCCATGGAGCAGGCGATCATCGCCGGCGTCGCCCACGACCGCAGCGAGGCCAAGATCACCGTCGTGTCCGTCCCGGACAAGGTGGGTGAGGCGGCCCGGATCTTCGAGACCCTCGCCGACGCCCAGATCAACCTCGACATGGTGGTCCAGAACGTGTCCGCGGCCGCCACCAACCTCACCGACATCTCGTTCACGCTGCCGCGCGAGGACGGTCAGGCCGCGATGGCGGCGCTTGCGCGGATCCGGGAGGAGGTCGGGTACGACTCCCTGCTCTACGACGACCGGATCGGCAAGGTCTCGCTGATCGGTGCGGGGATGCGCTCCCACCCGGGGATCACCGCGCGCTTCTTCGCCGCGCTCGCCTCCGCGGGGGTCAACATCGAGATGATCTCCACCTCGGAGATCCGCATCTCGGTGATCGTGGACGAGGCCCAGATCGACGAGGCGGTCACCGCGACCCACTCCGCGTTCGACCTCGACTCCGACGAGGTCGAGGCGGTCGTGTACGGCGGGACGGGCCGGTGAGCACCCCGACGCCCGCCGGTCGACCGGTCCGCCTGGGCGTGGTCGGCGCCACCGGCCAGGTCGGCGCCGTGATGCGCCGGATCCTGCTCGAGCGCGAGCTCCCTGTCGAGGAGATCCGGTTCTTCGCGTCCGCCAGATCGGCAGGCTCCTGGATCGAGTGGGGCGGTCGGGAGGTCCTCGTGGAGGACGCGGCGACCGCCGACCCGGGCGGGCTGGACCTCGCGCTGTTCTCCGCCGGCGCCTCGACCTCCCGCGCGCTGGCCCCGCGGTTCGCCGGCGCCGGTGCGGTGGTGGTGGACAACTCCTCGGCCTGGCGGATGGACCCGGACGTGCCCCTGGTGGTCAGCGAGGTGAACCCGGACGCCGTGCACCGGGCACGGAAGGGCATCATCGCCAACCCGAACTGCACCACGATGGCGGCCATGCCGGTCCTCAAGCCGCTGCACGACGAGGCCGGGCTGGTGCGGCTGGTGGCCAGCACCTACCAGGCGGTCTCCGGCAGCGGGCTGGCCGGCGTCGAGGAGCTCGCCGGCCAGGTGGCCGCCGTGGGCCGGCGTGGTCCCGAGCTCGCCCACGACGGCTCGGCGGTCGAGATGCCGGCCCCGTCGACGTACGTGCGGCCCATCGCCTTCAACGTGCTGCCGATGGCGGGGTCGGTCGTCGACGACGGCAGCGCCGAGACCGACGAGGAGCAGAAGCTGCGCAACGAGAGCCGCAAGATCCTCGACATCCCCGACCTGCGGGTGTCCGGGACGTGCGTCCGGGTGCCCGTCTTCACCGGGCACTCGCTCTCGCTCAACGTCGAGTTCGCCTCCGCGATGCCCGCCAAGCGGGCGGCCGAGATCCTCTCCGACGCACCGGGCGTGGTCCTCGCCGACGTCCCGACCCCGCTGCAGGCCGCGGGCGCCGACCCCAGCCTCGTGGGCAGGATCCGCCAGGACCCGGGGGTGGACGGCGAGCGAGGCCTCGCGCTGTTCGTGAGCAGCGACAACCTGCGCAAGGGTGCCGCGCTGAACACCGTCCAGATCGCCGAGCTCGTGGTCGCCGGCCTGGGCTGAGCCGGACGCGGACCGGTCCTCAGCGGGCGAGCCGGGAGGCGGCGCGCGCGTTGGTGGCCCGGGCCACCAGGCCGAGGATCTCGAACGAGCGGTCGTAGGCGACGACCGCGCGCTGGTTCTCGCCGAGCTGGCGCAGCCCGTCGCCGAGCTCCCGCCAGAGCCGGGCGGTGGTGCGGGAGTCCTTCATCTGCGCCAGCACCTGCTCCGCCTCGCCGAAGGACTCCAGGGCAAGGTCGAGGTGGAGCTGCGCGGTGCCCACGTCGCCGAGCAGGATGAGCGCTCGGGCCCGCTCCACGTGCTCGGAGGGCCCCAGCAGCGTCAGGGCGGAGGCGGCGTGCTCGGCCGCGTCGTCGACCTCGCCCAGCACGAGGTGCGCGCGACCGCGGAAGGTGGCGGCGGTGCCGAGGTCGAGGCGCGAGCCCGACAGCGCCGGGTCGGCCTCCGCGAGGTCGAGCTGGGTCAGCGCCTCCGCCGCCCGCGGCGCCCGGTGCAGCAGCAGCAGCCAGGAGTAGTGCAGCCGCAGCCGGGGGAGGTCGCGGCTGTTGTCCTGCTCCGACATCAGCGCGACGGCCCGGTCGGTGAGCCGCACGGCCTCGCCGAGCCGACCGCGCTCGTGGGCCACGACCGCCGCGGTCCAGTAGACCGAGCCGCGGGCGCGTGGAGTGCCGACGCGCTCGGCGACCTCGACGAGCTCCTCCACGCAGTGGGTCGCGTAGGCGAGGTCGCCCCGCTCGATCAGCCCGGACACGAACACCGACCCCAGCCGGACGTGCTCCTCGGTGCCCTCCAGGCCGGCGGCCCGGACGTCGTCGAGGGCGAGCTGGGCCACCTCGACGCTGCGGGTGACGTCGCCGGCCTCGATGTACATGAGAGCCAGCACGGTGGCGCCGGTCATCAGCGTCAGCCACGAGCCCTCGCGTCGGCACCGGCCGGTGAGCGCCTCCAGGACGCCCACCGCACGGTCGAGCTGGCCGGTCTGCTGCAGGCTCTCGGCCAGCACCAGGGCGGCGTCGCCGGCGGTGTCGCGGTCGATCTCGTCCAGCTTCAGGGTCGCCAGTCCGCGGACCGCCTGCGCCGGGTCGCCGTTGGCCAGCGCGAGACGCGCGAAGTTGACCTCGACCTTGGCCAGGTCGTCGGCCGCCCGTCGGGCGGACGGGTCCTCCGACCCGAGGAGCTCGGCGACCGGGACGCCGAGGCGCTCGGCCAGCCGGGCCACGACGGCCGTGGAGGGGGTCCGCTTGCCGGACTCGATGAGGGAGACGTATCCGGGACTGATGCCCTCACCGGCGAGCGCCTGCTGGCTCAGGCCCCTGGCCTGCCGCAGCTCTCGGAGTCGGGCCCCGATCGTCGTCCTCATGCGTCCCTATGCTAGGCGCCTTTACTGGCCAGTAAGCGAAAGCGCTGACAAGTTGTCCGAACCACCGGTCCCGACCACCGGACGCCTCGCGCCGGGTCAGCGGCAGCAGTAGACGTTGATCGCCGGCTTCATCGTCGCGGACGCCACCACGCCCTGCGAGGGCACGAGGGTCAGGGCGACGACGCTGAGCAGGCCGGCGGTGAGAAGGCGGGTCGAGGTACGCATCAAGGGACTCCCAGGTCAACAGGTCATTACAGGACTGTAAGGTCAAGTGTAAGGAGGCGCGCCGATGCTGTCCCGGTTTAGGCGTGATGAGCCGTCCCGGGTACGTCCACCTCGAGCCGGGCGCCGCGCGCGGGAAGGGCTAGGGGACGACGGTCCCCGCGGGGTAGGGCTGCCCGTCCGGGGAGCCGACGGGATGCCGCGGGCCGACGCTGACCTCGCCGCTCCGCCGGGTGGTGACCTCCTGGACGCCGGTGACCAGGTTGCTCTTCTTGTTGACGACCACGATGGCGGCCGACGCCTCCTTGCCCGGGATGGTCTGCGGGGTGGAGAAGTAGCTCAGCGAGAGCTTCGGGCTCGCGCCGCCGGCGGTGCCGAGCTCCATCACCACGGTCCACGTGCCGTCGGTGTTGCCCGCCACCCGGTAGTAGAACCTGCGGTGCCAGTGGCCGTAGGCGACGGCACTGGCGGGGATGTCGGGGACACCGTCGTCGGCGTTGGCACCGGTGTCGGAGTCGGCCGTGCGCCTGCCCGCCGCGAACCATCGCGTCATCGCGTCGTGGGAGACGTGGACGTCCAGGATCGGGGCGAAGGCGTAGGGCTCGTGCGCCAGGCCGATGGTCGGGTGCGCCTGCTGCATCGCCTCGAGCAGCGCGCGGCCGGCGTCGGCCTCGCTCACCCCGTCGTACCCGGGGCGGGTGATGGTGGAGGCGGAGAAGAGCTGGCCCTGCTTGGTCAGCTGGGGATCGGTGGCGCCGACGGCGGTGAGTCCGGTCCCGGTCTTCTGCACCTGCCCGTCGAGCAGGTGCATGCCGGCGTCCTGCATCTGGTCGATGGTGAGGTCGCTGTCGTGGTTGCCGACGACCGCGTACTCCTCCGTGCTGATCTTGGCCATGGCGTCGACCGCGGTCTTGGCGGAGGCGCTGCCGTAGGTCTGGTCGCCGTCGAAGAGGGTGACGTCGACGGTGCCCGGCCCGTACGTCGTGTCGAGGCGCTCCACCAGGTGCCGGTAGACCGCGATCATGTCCGCGTTGGCGTGGACGTCGGAGAGCAGCAGGCACGCGGTCTCGTCGGGTGCGGGCACGGCGACGTCGCCGCTGGCGACCAGGTCGTCGACGGAGTCGTACGCCCGCTTCACGAACTGCGTGTTCTCCTCCTGCTCGCGCTGCAGCTCGCGCTGCGCGAGGGGGACGATGTTGTCGATGAGCGCCGCGGTGGTCTGGTTGTCGGCCCGTGCGCTGGACAGCGGGGTCGAGGCGAGCATGCCGATGGGAAAGGTGGGTGACGGGACCGCGTTCGCCTGCTTCCACTCGACGTAGCGGTGCACGGTGTAGCCGATCGACAGCAGCAGCAGCGCGCCCAGTGACACCAGTGCGGTCCGTCGCTGGGCGCCGGCAGCACCCAGGCCGGAGATGAGGAGCGCGGCGGCCCCCAACGAGAGCCCCGCCCCGATCTCCATGCGGACGAAGGTGTGGGTGAGGGCCTTGACCAGGGCGGCGCTGTAGCCGGCCTTGATGCTGCCGGGGTGGTCGAACATGCTCGTGTAGACCTTCTCGGCCTTCTTCAGCTCCGGGGACCCGAGGCTGTGGATCTTGCTGAGATCGCCGGGGGGACCGTCGAGCGTGACCGTGATGCCGAGGCCGAACCTGGTCAGGTCGCTGTCGTAGATCGTGCCGCCGAGCAGGCCGGTCTGCAGCGCCGAGTGACCGCGGCTCAGGCTGAGCGTGGCCGGGACGATGCCGACGTCGTCGTGGACCCGGGTGGCGGTCAGCGCGTACAGGGCCGCGGCGGGGAGGGCAGCCACCAGCCCCCCGAGCAGGCACAGGACCAGGCGGGCCGGCCACGACCCGCGCCAACGCCGCCGGGACACCCGATGCGCGATCACGCGCCCCACCACCGGCTGCGCAGGCGCACCAGGATCCGGTGCACGACCCCGCCGGGCGCTCGCTCGCCGCTCACCCGGCCACGGTAGCCGGAGGGACGGTCCCCCCAACCGCCGCGGGGACGGCGAAGGCCCCTCCCGACGCCGGGAGGGGCCTTCGACCTGCGGAGCTCTCGCGTCGGGCTGACAGGATTTGAACCTGCGGCCTCTTCGTCCCGAACGAAGCGCGCTACCAAACTGCGCCACAGCCCGAAGAGCGACGCCACTGTAGCCGACGCCTCACCGGCTCAGGAAACCGGGACGGTCCCCGTGCCCGCGGTCGGGGCCGTGAGCGTGAGCAACGTGGCCTCGGGCCGGCAGCAGAAGCGCACCGGGGCGTAGGGCGAGGTGCCCAGGCCCGCCGACACGTGCAGCCAGGAGGAGCCCGCGTCCCCGGGCGCCGAGCGCGCGGGATGGCGGTGCAGGCCCTTGACCCGGCCGGTGTCGAGGTCGCAGTTGGTCACCAGCGCACCCTTCACGGGCAGGCACAGCTGCCCGCCGTGGGTGTGACCGGCCAGCACCACCTCGTAGCCGTCGGCGGCGAACCGGTCGAGCACCCGCAGGTACGGCGCATGCGTGACGCCCATCCGGACGTCGGCCGACGGGTCGGCGGCCCCGGCCACGGCGGCCAGGTCGTCGTAGCCGAGATGCGGGTCGTCGACACCGGCGAACGCAAGCCTCGTCCCCCGCACGCTCAGGCTCGCCAACCGGTTGCTGAGGTCCACCCAGCCCCGGCCCTCGAAGCCCGACCGCAGCGCGCCGAACGGCAGCGTGCGGGAGCGGACGTTGCGCCGACCGTCGTCCGGCAGGAGGTAGCGTGCGGGGTTGCGAGGCTTCGGCTCGAAGTAGTCGTTGGAGCCCAGCACGAACACGCCGGGCAGGTCGAGGAGGTCGCCGAGCGAGGCCAGCACCGGCTCCACGGCCTTGCGGTGGGCGAGGTGGTCCCCGGTGCTGACGACGAGGTCCGGCTCGAGCCGGGCCAGGCCCCGCAGCCACTCCTGCTTGCGGTGCTGCCCCGGGGTCAGGTGCAGGTCGGAGAGGTGCAGCACCCGCAGCGGCTCGTGACCGGGCGGCAGCAGCGGCACCGTCACGCGGCGCAGCGCGAACCAGCGGACCTCGACGCCGGCGGCCCAGGCGAGCCCGGCCGCGCCGGTCAGGGCGACGGCTCCGCCCGCGCGGGCGGCGTGGCGCAGGACCGGGTGCGACCGGGAGGGCGGTGGGCTCGGCACGCCCCAAGGTTCGCACACGGCTCCAGCAGACCCGTCGCGGTGGCACGGCTGTCAGAATGGAGGCGTGAGCGATCTCAAGGACCGGCTGCGCGCGGATCTGACCACGGCCATGAAGGCCCGCGACAGCCTCCGGGCGTCGACGCTGCGGATGGTGCTGACCGCGGTGACGAACGCCGAGGTGGCCGGTAAGCAGCAGCGGGAGCTCGCCGACGACGAGGTCGTCGGCCTGCTGAGCACGGAGGCGAAGAAGCGCCGTGAGGCTGCCGACGCGTTCGCCTCGGCCGGGCGTGCGGACAGCGCGGCCAAGGAGCGCTCGGAGGCCGAGATCATCACCGAGTACCTCCCCGAGCAGCTCGACGCCGACCAGGTGCGCGCCCTCGTCGCCGACACCATCGCCGCCCTCGGTGCCGACGGAGAGGGGATGCGGGCGATGGGCAGGGTCATGGGCGCCCTGCAGCCGCGGGTCAAGGGCCGGGCGGACGGTGCCGCGGTGGCCGCGGAGGTGCGCCGGCAGCTCGGCTGAGCCGCCGGCGCCCGCCCTCAGCGGGCGGGCCCGCCGCCGTTGCCGTTGCCGCCACCGCCGCCGTTGCCGCCACCGCCGTTGCCGCCACCGCCGTTGCCGCCACCGCCACCGTTGTTGCCGCCGCCACCGCCACCGCCGTTGCCGCCACCGCCGTTGCCGCCACCGCCGTTGCCGCCGCCACCGTTGCCGCCGCCACCGTTGCCGCCGCCGGACTTCTTCTTCGGCGGCTTCGGGGCGACGTACGGCGT
>JAICKK010000282.1 GCA_025927955.1 Nocardioidaceae bacterium | reverse complement strand
GCCTGCCACTGGTGCCACGTCATGGCGCACGAGTCGTTCGAGGACGAGACCGTCGCGTCGTACATGAACGAGCACTTCACCAACGTCAAGGTCGACCGTGAGGAGCGGCCCGACGTCGACGCCGTGTACATGCAGGCCACCACGGCGATGACGGGGCAGGGCGGCTGGCCGATGACGGTGCTGCTGACGCCGGACGGCGAGCCCTTCTTCGCCGGCACCTACTTCCCCGACCGTCCTCGCCACGGGCAGCCGGCGTTCCGGCAGGTCCTGGAGGCGCTCTCGGACGCCTGGCGCAACCGGCGCGACGAGGTGACCACGGTGGCCTCGGACATCAGCGGCCACCTGCGCCAGGACGTCGCGCCGTCCGGGGGCCAGCCGCTGGACGAGAGCGTGCTGGCGGCGGCCGTGACCTCGTTGGCGCGCGACTTCGACGCGGTGGCGGCGGGGTTCGGCTCCTCACCGAAGTTCCCGCCCTCGATGGTCCTGGAGTTCCTGCTGCGGCACTCGGCGCGCACGGGCTCGCCGAACGCGTCCGGGATGGCCGACCGGACGTTGCGTGCGATGGCCCGGGGCGGGATCTACGACCAGCTCGGCGGCGGGTTCGCGCGCTACTCCGTCGACCGCAGCTGGGTGGTCCCGCACTTCGAGAAGATGCTCTACGACAACGCGCAGCTGCTCGGCCTGTACGCGCGCTGGTGGCGCCAGTCCGGTGACCCCCTCGGCGCGCGTGTGGCCCGGGAGACGGCCGCGTTCCTGCTGCGTGAGCTGCGCACCGACGAGGGCGGGTTCGCCTCGGCCCTGGACGCCGACAGCGAGGGCGAGGAGGGCCGCTTCTACGTGTGGACGCCCGCTCAGCTCGCGGAGGCGCTCGGGCCCGAGGACGGGCGATGGGCGGCCGGCCTCCTCTCGGTCACCGACGCGGGGACGTTCGAGCACGGCGCGTCCACGCTTCAGCTGCCCACCGACCCCGACGACGGGCGCTGGGACTCCGTCCGTGAGCGCCTGCTGGCTGCCCGCGCGAGGCGGGTGCGCCCCGCGCGGGACGACAAGGTCGTCGCCGCCTGGAACGGCCTCGCCGTCGCCTCCCTCGCCGAGGCCGGGACGCTGCTGGGGGAGCGGGCGTACGTCGACGCGGCCGTCGCCGCGGCCGAGCTGCTGCTTGAGCGGCACCTCGAGGGCGGCCAGCTGCGGCGGGTGTCCCGGGCCGGCCGGGTCGGCCGGCACGCCGGCGTGCTCGAGGATCACGCCTGCGTGGCGTCCGGGCTGCTCGCGCTGCTCTCGGCCACCGGCGAGCCGCGCTGGCTGGACGCCGCGGGGACCCTCCTGGACGTGGCCCTGGAGCAGTTCGCGGCCGGCGATGGCGGGTTCTTCGACACCGCTGCGGGCGCGGAGCGGCTGGTCAGCCGGCCGCGCGACCCCTCGGACAACGCCAGCCCGTCGGGCCAGTCCGCGCTGGTGCACGCCCTGCTCGCGTATGCCGCCGTGACCGGCTCGGGACGTCACCGGGACGCCGCGGAGGCGGCGCTGCGCACCATGCACACCCTCGCCGAGCGGGTCCCCCGCTTCGCGGGCTGGTGGCTGGCGGCGGCCGAGGCCGCGGTGGCCGGTCCGCTCGAGGTGGCGGTGGTCGGCCCGGCCGGCGATCCCGCCCGCGCCGGGCTCGAGGCGGTGGCCCGCGGGTCCTCGAGCCCGGGCCTGGTCGTGCTCGTCGGCGAGCCGCACGACGACGCAGACCGCACGGCCGCCGTACCCCTGCTCGCCGGTCGCGGGCTGGTCGCCGGCGCGGCGGCAGCCTACGTCTGCCGGGGCATGGTCTGTGACCGCCCGGTCACCGAGCCCGACGCGCTGCGGGGCCTGCTCAGGGGCTGAGCGGGCCGGCTCCGGCACCGTCGGCTGCATCCCCGCCGATGGGCGTCCCGGACGGGTCGG
>JAICKK010000266.1 GCA_025927955.1 Nocardioidaceae bacterium | reverse complement strand
TGGTTTCGAGGCCCTCGCCCCTGGGGGCTCGGGCACCTCAACCAGCGTTGGTTGAGGTGGCGAGGCGCTGGCCGAGCCCTCGAAACCATGGTCACGTCTGCGCGAAGGGTGTTCCGTGGTCGGGTCTGCGTGAGGGTGCGGGTGGTCTCGAGGCCCTCGCCCTGGGGGCTCGGGCACCTCGACCAGCGCTGGCGGGCGTTGGTTGAGGAGGCGAGGCGCTAGCCGAGCCCTCGAAACCATGGTCACGTCCGCGCGGAGGGTGTTCCGTGGTCGGGTCCGCGCGAGGGTGCGGGTGGTCTCGAGGCCCTCGCCCTGGGGGCTCGGGCACCTCGACCAGCGTTGGCTCGGGCACCTCGACCAGCGTTGGCTCGGGCACCTCGACCAGCGTTGGCTGGGGCGCCTCGACCAGCGGAGGCCCGGGGGGCTCGCGCGTCCTGAGAGAATGGCGGCATGGTCAAGCCGGAGGGGCGAAAGGTCGTCGCGCAGAACAAGAAGGCGCGCCACGACTACCACATCGAGGACACCTACGAGGCCGGGCTGGTCCTGCGCGGCACGGAGGTGAAGTCGCTGCGCGCCGGGCGTGCGTCCCTGGTCGACGGGTTCGCCGAGATCCACCAGGGGGAGGCCTTCCTGCACGGCGTGCACATCCCGGTCTACACCGAGGGAACGTGGACCAACCACGAGCCCCGGCGGGTGCGCAAGCTGCTGTTGAACCGCCACGAGATCGACAAGATCGAGGGGCGGGTCAACGAGCGGGGGCTCACGCTCGTGCCGCTCTCCCTCTACTTCAAGGACGGCCGGGCCAAGGTCGAGGTCGCGCTCGCGAAGGGCAAGAAGTCCTACGACAAGCGGCACGCCCTCGCCGAGCGGCAGGCCGACCGGGAGGCGCGGGCCGCGATGGGGCGGCGCCTCAAGGGGGTCGAGTGAGCCTGCGGGACGAGGACGTCCCGGGCTGGTGGACCGCGCTGGGCCTGCCCGGTCTCGTCGACGCCCACGTGCACTTCCTGCCGCCGCCGGTGATGCGACGGGTGCGCGAGCAGTTCGACCAGGCGGGCCCGCTGATCGGACGACCCTGGCCGCTGCACTACCGAGGGGACGACGAGGAGTGCGTCGCCCGCCTGCGCGCCCTCGGGGTACGACGCTTCACCGCCCTGCCCTACGCCCACCGCCCGGGCATCGCGACCTACCTCAACGACTGGGCGGCGGACCTGGCCCGGGACGTGCCCGAGGTGCTGGCCTCGGCGACGTTCTACCCCGAGGAGTCCGCGGCCGGGTACGTCGCCGACCTGCTCGCGGGGGACGTCGAGGTGTTCAAGGTCCACGTCCAGGTCGGCGACTTCGACGTACTCGACCCTCTGCTGCACGAGGTCTGGGGCATGGTCGCCGACGCCGCCACCCCCGTCGTGCTGCACGCCAACTCAGGCCCGGTGGGCAACCGCCACACGGGACCCGAGCCGGTGCGCGCGCTCCTGCGTCGGCACCCGTCCTTGACTCTGGTCCTGGCGCACCTGGGGGCGCCGGAGTACGCCGAGTTCCTGGCGCTCGCCGAGGAGTTCGAGCGGGTGCACCTGGACACGACGATGGCGTTCACGGACTTCTTCGAGGACCTGGCGCCGTACCCCCGCGAGCTGCTGCCGCGCTTGGCCGATCTCGTCGACCGGGTCGTGCTCGGCTCCGACTTCCCGAACATCCCGTACGCGTACGCCCACCAGCTCGAGGCGCTCGAGCGGCTGGGGCTGGGGGAGGAGTGGCTGCGCGCGGTCTGCTGGGACAACGGCCTGCGGCTGTTCGGCGGCCTCGGGCGACCCGCCGCGGAGGGGGTGCCGGGCGCCGGGTAGGTTCGGCGTAAAGGACACGTGACGTTCGCCGTCAGCGGAGGAGGCGGCGGTGGTCACGTGCTCCGGTCAGGCAGCCGGCCCGCCTCAGGCCTGCTGCGGGTGCCTTGCTCGGGGAGCTCTATGTCTGACCTGGAATGGGTGATCAACGACGTCACGTCGCATCGGGTGGACGGGACGCCGGAGTCGTCGCGACGTGCCATCGTGGAGTCCCTCGTCGCACTGCGCGCGCTGCTGCGCATGGAGGTCGCGTTCGTCAGCCGCTTCGCGGACGGCCGCCGGTGGTTCGAGTTCGTGGACAGCGACGAGTCCTTCCGCCCGTTCGAGGTCGGCGACAGCGACCCGATGGGGGCGTCGTACTGCGCGCGCGTGGTCGACGGTCGGGTGGACCGGCTGATCCACGACGCCCGGCAGGTGCCGGAGCTCAGGGACCTGCCGGTGACCACCAGCCTGCCGGTGGGCGCGCACCTGTCCGTCCCGATCGAGGGCAGCGACGGCGTCGCGATGGGCACGTTGTGCTGCTTCAGCCGGATCCCCGACCCGGACCTGCGTGAGCGCGACCTGGAGCTGATGACCGTGTTCGCGGGTCTCATCTCCCGGCACCTCGACCTGCTCGTCACCGCCGAGCGGCGAGGGAGCTCGGTGGCCGAGGCGGTGACGTCGGTGATCACCTCGGGTGGACCGGCGATCGCCCTGCAGCCCATCGTCGACATCGCCACCGGTACGACGGCCGGCTACGAGGCGCTGTCGCGCTTCCCGGGACTGGAGAGCTGGACACCGGACCGCTGGTTCCGGGAGGCGGACAGCGTCGGGCTCGGCCCGGACCTGGAGGCGTCCGCCGTACGGGCGGCGCTGCGGGAGATGGTCCGCCTTCCCCGGGGGACCAGCCTGTCGGTCAACGTGTCCGCGCGGGCCCTGTGCGCCTCGGACGGGGTCCTCGACCTGCTGCTCGAGGCGTCCTCGGCCCAGGTCGTCGTCGAGCTCACCGAGCACGACCAGATCGACGACTACGGGCGGCTCGCGCACGTCCTGGCGCGGGTCCGCCGGACCGGCGCGCGGGTGGCGGTCGACGACGCAGGCTCCGGGTACGCCGGGCTGGGCCACATCCTGCGGCTGGAGCCGGAGGTGCTCAAGCTGGACCGCACCCTTGTCGAGGGCATCGCGCACGACCCCGGTCGTCAGGCGATGTGCGTGGCGATGGTCGGCTTCACCCAGCGGATGGGCTCCACGCTCATCGCCGAGGGGGTCGAGACCGGCGAGGACCTCGAGGGGCTGGCCGACCTCGGCGTGCCGTACGCCCAGGGCTACTTCCTCGGACGCCCGCAGATCCCGGAGCCGCGCACCGGGGAATAGTCGGCTGACCGCGCGCTGTTGCTACGGGTAGACTGCGTGACGAGCAGGTTCACAACTCAAGAGGGGCTGATCGGTTTCGACTTGGGACGTCTCGTCCCAGGGGAAGCGGGTCGAGGATCCAAGGTCACCTCGTTAACGATCCTTGGAAACCAATAACTGCCAACACACAGCGCAGTTCGTTCGCCCTCGCCG
>JAICKK010000190.1 GCA_025927955.1 Nocardioidaceae bacterium | reverse complement strand
GTCACGGGCTCTCCTCGCGTGCGGGGGTGGTCCTCCATGCTCGCACGGGCTCAGAGGTGCTCCGCGCGAAGGCGCAGGGCGTTGCTGATGACGCTGACCGACGAGAGGGCCATGGCCGCGGCGGCGATCATGGGAGACAGCAGCAGCCCGAACGCGGGGTAGAGCACGCCTGCGGCGATGGGGATGCCGGCGGCGTTGTAGACGAACGCGAACACCAGGTTCTGCCGGATGTTCGACATCGTGGCCCGCGAAAGGTGACGGGTCCGGATGACGCCGGTCAGGTCGCCCTTGAGCAGCGTCACGCCGGCGCTCTCCATCGCGACGTCGGTGCCCGAGCTCATCGCGAGCCCCACGTCGGCCGCGGCGAGGGCGGGCGCGTCGTTGACGCCGTCGCCCGCCATGGCGACCACGCGGCCCTCTCCTCGCAGCCGGAGGACGACGTCGCTCTTGTGGTCGGGCAGGACGCCGGCCTCGACGCTCTCGATGCCCAGGCGTCGGGCCACGGCGTCGGCGGTCACCTGGTTGTCGCCGGTGAGCATCACCACGTCGATGCCCTCGGCGCGCAGCGCGTCGAGGGCGGCGGGAGTCGTCTCCTTGACCGGGTCGGCGATGGCGAGGACGCCCGCGACCTCGTGGTCCACGCCGACGAGGACGGCGCTCGCCCCGTCCCCACGGAGCCGGTCCGCCGTCTCCTCGACGGTGCCCGTGTCGAGACCGTGCGCGGAGAGGAGCTCGGCACTGCCGATCAGGACGCGGTGACCGTCGACGTTCCCGCTCACGCCCCTGCCCACCGGCGACTCGAAGTCGCTGGCCTCCGGCACGGTGAGCCCGGCGTCGGTGGCGGCGTTGACGATGGCCAGGCCGAGCGGGTGCTCGGAGGCTCGTTCGACGGCGGCGGCGACCCTGAGCAGCCCCTCCTCGTCGAACCCCGGGGACGGTACGACGCGGGTGAGCATCGGGCGGCCCTCGGTCAGGGTTCCGGTCTTGTCCACCACGAGGGTGTCGACCTTCTCCATCAGCTCGAGCGCCTCGGCGTTCTTGACCAGCACCCCGAGCCCGGCTCCGCGTCCGACGCCGACCATGATCGAGACCGGCGTGGCCAGGCCGAGGGCGCAGGGGCAGGCGATGATCAGCACCGTGACCGCGACGACGAGCGCGTGCGCCATCCGCGGTTCGGGCCCGACGCTCGCCCAGACCAGGAACGCGACGACCGCGACCGCGATGACGGCGGGCACGAACCAGGCGGCGACCCGGTCCGCCATCCGCTGGATCGGGGCGCGGGAGCGCTGGGCGTCGGCGACCATCTGCACGATCCGCGCGAGCATCGTGTCGCGTCCGACCAGCTCCGCGCGCAGGACGATCGACCCGCTCCGGTTCAGCGTCCCGCCGATGACCGGGTCGCCGGCTGTCTTGGTGGTCGGCATCGACTCGCCGGTCACCAGGGACTCGTCGAGGGACGAGCGCCCGTCCTCGACGGTCCCGTCGACCGGGACCTTCTCGCCGGGGCGCACCCGCAGCCGGTCGCCGATCTGGACGAGGTCGAGGGTGATCTCCTCCTCGGTGCCGTCGGCGCGGAGCCGGCGTGCGGTCTTCGGGGTGAGGTCGAGCAGGGCCCGGATCGCGCCCGAGGTCTGCTCACGGGCGCGCAGCTCGAGGACCTGCCCGAGGATGACGAGCACGGTGATGACGGTGGCCGCCTCGAAGTAGACGCTGACGGCACCGTCCATGCGGAACGAGGCGGGGAAGATGCCGGGCGCCGCGGTCGCGACGACGCTGAACAGCCAGGCGACGCCGGTCCCCATCGCGATGAGCGTGAACATGTTGAGCCTCAGCGTCCGCAGCGACGTCCAGCCCCGCTCGAAGAACGGCCACCCTGCCCACAGCACGACCGGGGTCGCGAGCACGAGCTGCGCCCAGGTCGACGCCTCGGGCGACACCAGGCCGTCCAGGCGCGGGAACAGGTCGCGGCCCATGGCGAGCGCGAGGACCGGGACGGCCAGGACGAGCGCGACCCACAACCGGCGGGTCATGTCGGCGAGCTCCGGGCTGGGACCGGTGTCCGCGGTGACCGTGACCGGCTCGAGGGCCATCCCGCAGATCGGGCACGACCCCGGTCCGGTCCGCCGGACCTCCGGATGCATCGGGCACGTCCACCCGGCAGCGTCAGCGTGGTGGTCCTCGGCCTCGGCGGCGAGGGGGTCGAGGCAGGTGTCGGGAGCGGCCTCGAACCTGCCGCGGCAGTGTGCCGAGCAGAAGTGGTAGGTCCGCCCGTCGTGGACGGCTCGGTGCTCCGCGGTCGCGGGGTCGACGTCCATCCCGCAGACCGGGTCCCTCACCAGGGACGTCGCCGGCGCGGGCAGGGGGTCATGGCTGGTCACGCTGTCGAGGTTATACCCCCCATGGGTATGTGACAAGCTCCGCGCCGGGTCACGACTGCCCGGTGTGCACGTAGGAGTCGAGCTGGTCCCGCTCGAACTCCAGCTCGCCCATCCGGCTCTTCACGACGTCGCCGATGCTGACGATGCCCACCAGCCGGCCGTCCTCGACGACGGGCACGTGCCGGATCCTCCGCTCGGTCATCGCCACCATCAGGTCGTGCACGGGCTGGCTGCGCTCGCAGGTGTGCACCTGAGCGGACATGATCGAGGACACCGGCTGGTCCAGCGCCGTCTCGTCCTCGTTCAGGCGGCGGACGACGTCGCGCTCGGAGACGATGCCGTCGAGGGCCACTCCGTCGCTGCTCACCACCACGGCGCCGATGTTGTGCTCGGCGAGCAGGGCGAGCAGCTCGCGGACGGTGGCCTCCGGGCGCACGGTGACCACGTCCTGGCTGCCCTTGCCGCCGAGAACCTCACTGATCCGCATCGCCGGCCTCCATCAGTCGGGCGACGAGTGGAGCTCGTCACCGGTCTGCCCAGGCTAGCCACGGGCGAGCGCTCCGGCCATAGCCGCCACGGTCGAGTAGTGGCTGCGAGGATGGGCCGGTGCGACGAGACCTGCCCGCGGGGGCCGGGGCCGCGATGATGTGCTGGCTCACGGTCGTGCTCTGGCTCGACCGGGCCGGCGGTGGAGGCGGTCTGTGGCAGCAGAGGGTGCTCGGCGCGCTGACCTGGCTCGTCCTGCTCGCCGCGCTGTCCCGGGTGTCGGCGACGGTGCGCGTGCAGACGCTCGTCGTGGTGGCGTTCGCGACGCTGGTGGAGTACGTCTTCAGCCCGACGCTGGGCGTCTACACCTACCGGTTCCACAACGTGCCCGCCTTCGTGCCGCCCGGGCACGGGCTGGTGTACCTCTCCGCGACCGCGATCGGCGGTGCCGCGCTGGTCGAGCGCCACGGCCGTCCGGCGACGGCGCTGGTGCTGGGCGTGGGCGGCCTCTGGGCGGGGTACGGCGTGCTGGTGGCCGCCCGGCCGGATGCGCTGGGGGCGTTCTGGTACGGGTGCCTGCTGCTGTTCGTGCTGCTCGGCCCGTCCCGGCGGGTCTACCTGGGGGCGTTCGTGGCCGTGGGGTGGCTGGAGCTGGTCGGCACTCACCTGGGCACCTGGGCGTGGGCGACCCACGATCCCACCGGCTGGGTCTCGATCGGCAACCCGCCGGCCGGTGCGGCCGGCGGCTACGGCTGGTTCGACCTGGCCGGGCCGCTGGCCGCGCCGGCCCTGCTGCGCGCCCTGGACCGGGTCAGGCGTCGGGGGACGGCCCGGGTGACGGCTGAGCGGCCGGCCGTCGACGCTCGTTGAGGTGGTGGAGGGAGCCGGGTCGCCGGGGCTCGACGTCCGGGTCGTCGGCGTCGTCCGGAAGCGAGCCGAGGAACGCGAGGGCCTGCTCGTGCAGCCGGCCGTTGCTGGCCAGCGCGTTGCCGCCGTGCGGGCCGGGGGAGCCGTCGAGGGAGGTGAACGTGCCGCCCGCCTCGCGAACGATCACGTCGAGTGCGGCCATGTCGTAGAGCTCGAGCTGCGGCTCCACGGCGAGGTCGACCGCGCCCTCGGCCAGCAGCATGTAGGACCAGAAGTCGCCGTACGCCCGGGTCCGCCAGCACCGCCGCGCCAGCGCCATGAATGCCTCGAGCCGGCCCTGGTCCTCCCAGCCGGAGAACGAGGCGTAGGACAGCGAGGCGTCGTCGAGGCGTGTGATGTCCGAGACGTGGCACTCTGACGCCTTGAGCAACGAGCGGCCCGTCCAGGCGCCGCCGCCCTTCGACGCCCACCAGCGCCGCTGCAGCAGTGGCGCGGACACGCAGCCGACCACCACCTCGTCGTCGACCATGAGTGCGATGAGCGTCGCCCAGACCGGCACCCCGCGCACGTAGTTCTTGGTGCCGTCGATCGGGTCGACGACCCAGCGGCGCTGGCTGTGGCCGGTGACGCCCTGCTCCTCGCCGAGCACGGCGTCCCGGGACCGTGTGTGCGACAGCGTCCGGCGGATGCCCTCCTCGACTGACTTGTCGGCGTCGGTCACGGGAGTGAGGTCCGGCTTCTGGGTCACGTGCAGGTCCAGCGCCTTGAACCGGCTCGTGGTCAGCGAGTCGGCGTCGTCGGCCAGGACGTGGGCGAGGCGCAGGTCGTCGGTGAAGGCGGTGGACATGCCCGTCAGGCTATGCCCTCCGCGCCGCGCCGGGAGCCTCCGCGGCCCCGGCGCTAGGCCGTGTCCCGGCTGGCCAGCAGGCGGCGGAACGAGTCGACCCGCTCGGGCTCCGTGCGCCCGTCGAGGACGGCGTCGTCGAGGCCGCACTCGGGCTCACCGGCACCATGGGTGCAGCCGCGGGGGCACTCCCCGGTCAGCGCGTCGAGGTCCGGGAACGCGCCGATGAGCTGCGCCGGCCGGACGTGGGCCAGGCCGAACGAGCGGATGCCCGGCGTGTCGACGATCCAGCCGCCGTCAGGCAGCGCGAGCATCAGCGCCGAGGTCGACGTGTGCCGCCCGCGTCCGGTGACCGCGTTGACATGGCCGATGGCCCGGTCGCTGCCGGGGACGAGCGCGTTGACGAGGGTGGACTTCCCGACGCCGCTGCTGCCGAGCAGCACGCTGACCCGCCCCCGCAGCCGTTCCCGCACCGGTGCGAGGTCGCGCCCCCGCTCGGTGACGACGTAGGGGACTCCGAGGGGCCGGTACGTCGAGAGCAGCGTCTCCGGGTCGGCCAGGTCGGCCTTGGTCACGCACAGCAGCGGGTCCAGGCCGGCGTCGTAGGCCGCGACGAGGGCCCGGTCGATGAGCCGGGGCTGGGGCTCGGGATCCGCGGTCGCGGCGACGACCACGAGCTGCTCGGCGTTCGCGACGACCACCCGCTCGACCGGGTCGAGGTCGTCGGCGCTGCGGCGCAGCGCGGTCCGGCGCTCGGCGACCTCGACGATGCGGGCCAGGCTGCCCTCCTCGCCGCTGACGTCACCGACGAGACGCACCACGTCGCCGACCACGACGCCCTTGCGGCCCAGCGGGCGCGACTTCATCGCGGTCACCGTCCGCCCGTCCACGAGCGCGGTGTAGCGACCGCGGTCCACGGTGACCACGTGCCCCTCCACAGCGTCGGCATGGCTGGGCCGGTCCTTGGTGCGCGGCCGGGTGTGACGGCGCGGCCGGTCGTAGGACTCGACGTCGTACTCGTCGTACCGGGGCATGGTCAGCCGCGGCCGGACACCAGCGCCGACCATGCACCGGCGAAGTCGGGGAAGGTCTTGGCGGTGGTGGCCACGTTCTCGACCTCGACGCCGGGGACGGCCAGCCCGACGATGACCGCCGCGTGCGCCATCCGGTGGTCGGCGTAGGTGCGGAAGGGTCCTCCGTGGAGCCGGGCGGGCCGGATCACGAGGCCGTCCGGCGTCTGCGACACGTCGCCGCCGAGGGAGCCGAGCTCGGCGGCGAGCGCCGCGAGGCGGTCCGTCTCGTGCCCGCGGATGTGGGCGACACCCCGCAGGTGGGAGGGGCCGTCGGCCAGCAGGCACAGGGCCGCGACGGCCGGCGTCAGCTCGCCGACGTCGTGGAGGTCGTAGTCGAGGCCGCGCAGGGTGCCGGTGCCGCTGACGGTCAGGCCCTCGCTCGTCAGCTCGACCGAGCCGCCCATCTGCGCGAGGATCTCGCGCAGCGCGTCGCCGGCCTGCGTGGTCGGCGAAGGCCAGTCCGCCACGGTGACCCGGCCGCCCGTCACCACGGCGGCCGCCAGGAACGGTGCCGCGTTGGACAGGTCCGGCTCCACCTGTACGTCGACCCCGCGGATGTCGCAGGGCTGAACGCGCCACCGGTTCGCGTCGGAGTCGTCGACCTCGACGCCGTGCAGCCGCAGCTGCTCGAGGGTCATCTCGATGTGCGGGAGGGACGGGATCGGCAAGCCGTCGTGGCGGACGTCGACGCCCTCGTCGTACCGGGCGCCGGCGAGCAGCAGCGCGGAGACGAACTGGCTGGAGGCGGAGGCGTCGATGGTGACGGCGCCGCCGCGGACGTGCCCGGCGCCCAGGACCGTGAAGGGCAGGCCCCCGCGGCCCTCGTCGTCGATGTCGACGCCGAGACCGCGCAGTCCCTGCAGGACCTCGTGCATCGGCCGCAGCCTGGCGTGCGGGTCACCGTCGAAGACAACGGGACCGTCGGCGAGGGCCGCGACGGGCGGTACGAAGCGCATCACCGTCCCCGCGAGGCCGCAGTCGAGCGTCGCCCGGCCGCGGACGTCGCCGGGCGTCACCTCCCAGTCCTCGCCCGTGGTGTCCACCGCCGCCCCCAGCTCGCACAATGCGTCGGCCATCAGCAGCGTGTCCCGCGAGCGCAGTGCCCGCCGGACGACGCTGGCACGGTCCGCGAGCGCGGCGAGGACCAGGGCTCGGTTGGTCACGGACTTCGACCCCGGAAGCCGCACGACGGCCTCCACGGGTCCGTCGGGGCGTGGAGCGGGCCACAGGCCCGGCCGGGTCCGGGCCGTCGGCCCGCTCGCGTCGTTCATCGCGCCCGAGGCTACCGCCCGGGTGGCGGTCGCCCGGTCCTTCCGAGGGGCGGTGGGGCGGAGCCCCGCGAGAGGCTCGGCTCCCACCGCTGTCCACAGACATCGAACGTGTGCTCGTTTGTGGGGGTAGTAGGTGGGAGAATCTCTTGCATGAGCACCACCACCGCCGACACCGCCCTCGGGCATCCGGTCGTGGACTTCACGACGCGTCTGCATGCCCGCCTGGACGGGCTGGTCGAGGCGCCGGTGTGGTCGATGTCTGCCGGTGAGGTGCGGTCGGTGCTGGTGGACCTGGCCCGGGGGCAGGCGCGGCTCGAGGCGCTGCGGCTGCGGGTCCTGGCCGCCGGCGACCGGGCCGACATCGCCGCGGACTCGGCGGCCACCTCGACC
This sequence comes from Nocardioidaceae bacterium, assembly GCA_025927955.1. Taxonomy (GTDB): domain Bacteria; phylum Actinomycetota; class Actinomycetes; order Propionibacteriales; family Nocardioidaceae; genus Nocardioides_B. The sequence continues at coordinate 59 of JAICKK010000190.1, read as the reverse complement.
GGGGCGTGGCTGGCGCACGCCACCCGGACCCCGCGGGGGGTCGCGCATGCCGACGTGCG